>DLND01000084.1 GCA_002476905.1 Flavobacteriales bacterium UBA7519 | reverse complement strand
GCTGTAGTAATCGCTTCAGGTGGTTATGGAAACGTTTATTTCCTTTCCACAAACGCAATGGGCTCCAATGTTTCTGCCGCGTGGAAAATCCACAAAAAAGGAGCATATTTCGCAAATCCTTGTTTCGTACAGATTCACCCAACTTGTATTCCTGTTCACGGAACACAACAATCAAAATTGACACTAATGTCAGAATCTCTTAGAAATTCAGGAAGAATCTGGGTTCCTAAAAAGATTGAAGATGCTGTCGCTATTCGTGAAGGAAAACTGAGAGCCGAGAACATCAAAGAAGAGGACAGAGATTACTATCTGGAAAGAAGATATCCTGCTTTTGGAAATTTAGTTCCAAGAGACGTGGCTTCCAGAGCTGGAAAAGAACGATGTGATGCCGGTTTCGGTATAGAAAATAACGATACCAAGGAAGGCGTTTTTCTGGATTTCTCTACAGAAATCATAAAAAAAGGAAAAGAAGCGGCTATTGAAAAACATATCCATAACCCTACAGATCAGCAGATTTATGAACTTGGTAAAAAATGGGTAGAGGAGAAGTACGGAAACCTTTTCCAGATGTATGAGAAAATCACAGCAGACGATCCTTATAAAACACCAATGAAAATTTACCCTGCTGTTCACTACACAATGGGTGGTGTTTGGGTAGATTACAATTTACAATCTACAATTCCTGGATGTTTTGTGATTGGTGAGGCTAACTTCTCAGACCACGGAGCAAACAGATTAGGAGCTTCTGCTTTGATGCAAGGTTTGGCAGACGGATATTTCGTTTTACCTTACACCATTGCAGATTATCTTTCTGCTGACATCAGAACAGGTAAAATCCCGACTGAAACGCCTGAGTTTACTAATGCTGAAAAAGACATTAAGGATAAAATCAATTTCTTCCTTACTAATAAAGGAACCCATTCTGTCGATCATTTCCATAAACAATTGGGAAACATTATGTGGAACAAAGTAGGTATGGGAAGAACACCTGAGGGTTTGAGAGAAGCAATCAGAGAAATCGAGGAAGTAAGAAAAGACTTCTGGCAAAATGTGAAAGTTCCTGGCGATGCGGATAACCTGAACCCAGAACTGGAAAAAGCATTTAGAGTTGCTGATTTCCTTGAGCTAGGACAACTGATGGCTATCGATGCGCTTAACAGAAACGAATCTTGCGGTGGACACTTCCGCGAAGACCACTCTACTCCAGATGGAGAAGCGGAACGTGATGATGTGAATTACAAGTATGTTGCTGCCTGGGAATATAAAGGTGGAGACATTAACCAGGAAGTGATGCACAAAGAAGAATTGGTGTACGAAAACATCGAAGTTAAAGCAAGAAGTTACAAATAATCTCCATTCAAAAATATATAAAAATGAGTGCAAAAAAAGGCTTAAATCTTACGCTGAAAATTTGGAGACAAAAAAATAATAAATCGAAGGGGCAATTCGAAACTTATAAAATTTCTGACGTATCTACAGATTCTTCATTCCTGGAAATGTTGGATATCCTAAACGAGCAATTAATCAACCAAGGGAAAGACCCTGTTGCTTTTGACCACGATTGTCGAGAAGGAATCTGCGGAATGTGTTCCCTTTACATCAATGGTAGAGCGCACGGTCCGGATACAGGAATCACGACTTGTCAGCTGCATATGCGTCATTTCAAAGATGGCGAAACGATTCATATCGAACCTTGGAGAAGTGCTGCTTTTCCTGTAATCAAGGATTTGGTGGTTGATAGAAGCGCATTCGACAGAGTGATGGCTGCAGGAGGATTTGTTTCTGTAAACACTTCAGGAAACACTTTGGATGCAAACGCAATTCCAGTACCAAAAGAAGATGCAGACAAAGCTATGGATGCAGCAGCTTGTATTGGTTGTGGAGCTTGTGTAGCAACTTGTAAAAACGGTTCTGCAATGTTGTTCGTTGGTGCAAAAGTTTCTCAGTTCGCATTATTACCACAAGGTCGTGTAGAAGCGAAAAGACGAGTTCTGAATATGGTAAAAGCAATGGACGAAGAAGGATTCGGAAACTGTTCCAACACCGGAGCTTGTGAGGTTGAATGTCCGAAAGGTATTTCTCTTGAAGTCATTGCAAGAATGAACCGCGAATTTGCAGTGGCTAACCTTTCTACAGCTAATTCTTAATAATAAAATTAGATGTAGAAGCTAGACTAGACTTCTTTTAAAATACAAATCCGATTGAGCTTTCAATCGGATTTTTTTTTATTTTATGAAGCAACGAAGTTGCAAAAAATTTCTGGAATTAAGAGTCTCAAAAACAGATGCGAAGCACCGACATATTTATAGATTTACAAATCAAAAACACTTGGTCTCTTCGTAACGATACAGTCTTTAATCCAAAGCATAAATGCCAGACCAAGATAAAACAAAAAGAAAATCCCGGCAGTAGCAAACGTAGAATAGATAAAGAAAACGCGAAGTTTGGAAACTGGTATTCCGAGTTTGGTTCCGTATCTGGTCAAAACGCCAAACCATTCTCTTTCCATTTTATGGCGCAAACCATTGATAATTTTAGGCTCTTTCATTTCTTTAGTCTGATTAATCTTATGTTTTCAGCAACTGAAAACCAACACTGCAATTTAAGCATTTTTTATGATTGCAGAAAAGCTTGTATTGATAAAGAAAAGCCTGTGTTTCCAACGCATTTTCGAATTTCATTCCTAACTGTTTCCATTCATCCAAAACTGAATTTTTCTCTGGTTTCATCTGTTTGTAGAAATCGAAAATATCATCAACTATTTCCGGATTATGATTTTTATGATAAAAATATTTCAATGGCAAAATCGTATTAATGACAATCAAATCGATGAAATCCTGACTGAGATATTTTTTGCTCTCAACGGATGAAATCTTTCCAAAATTGTAACGATTATCCCAATATTCGGAAGCTTTGACATTTTTAAAAATCTTGTATAAATCTTCAATCGTTTTGGCTTCAATCAGTTTTGAGAAAAGATTAGGCTGAGAATGGTAAAGATTGGCTAATTGCGACAATCGGACTGTGGGAAAATTCGGTGGACGAAGCTTTGAAAATTTTGGATGAATTTTAAAATCTGATAAATTAAATTTCACATTCAAGAAATCGAATTCTCGTTTCCAAACTTGCATTTTTTCGTCTGAAGGATGATCCAAAAATCCACAGATTCCAAAAAACAAAGCTTCTAAATGAACATGATTTTGCTTGATTTTTTGGATAACCGAAAAGTCCAAACTTTCTGCCATCTGAAGAAAAATTTCTGCATTCACTTTTAATCCGAAAGTATAAACCAAATTTTGAAACAAAACTGCTTCATAATTATTTTGATTGTTACTTAGCGATTGTTGGAAGATTTGTGACTTGGCTTCTAACTTTTTGAGCAAAACAGTTTCTTCAAAAAATAAAGGAATTTTATTCTTATCAAATAACTCTTCACAAGCTATAAAAGAATGTTCGGCTTTCAGATTTTGATGTTTTTGAATCAGTTCTTCATCAATATAACTTTTGAGTTCCAAAGTCGGAATATTCTGTTCTTCCAATTCCGGAATATCACAATCATTGATATAAACGGCATGAAGAATTAGATTTCCAAACTCAGGATTGCCAGAATGGTTGTGGAAAAACCAGTCGGACACTTTGGTATGAATCTCAATATTTCCTGCAAAAATAATATCATCAATTTTAATTTTCGCAAATAGAAAATCAGGACCAGAATTTTTATTCCACTCTCCGAATTCTAATATTTCGATAACACGTCCGTCTGCCGAGATGAAATCGAATCTGCGAAATTTTTTGTAATTCCAGATATATTGCAATATGTCTTCATTCATTTGTGTCGTCGTTTTTAAATTCCAGAAATAGAAAACCCTTTCAGAATTTGAAACTCTGAAAGGGTTAAGTTAAGAAAAATTCCGAAATCTAAAGTAAATTGAACTCTAAATTAATTTTCTGAATTTATTAGTTTAGAATGTTCAAATCTGGTAATAGTATCTTGGTACATCTCTATGTAGAGTGGTAAAATGTTTTTAAGATCAAATCTAAAGGCTTGCGCTTTTGCATTCTTTTTCATTTCTTCGAGAAGATTATCATCACTCAACAATTTGATACAATAATTTGACATTGCTTCTATGTTTCCTGTCTCTGCTAAAAATCCGGTTTCTCCTTGAATATTAACTTCCGGAATTCCGCCTGCATTACTGCTGATAACTGGCGTTCTTGCAGCCATCGCTTCCAAAGCTGCCAAACCGAAACTTTCCTGCTCAGAAGGTAAAAGAAACACATCTGATAATTGGAGAATCCTATATAAATCGTTGACTTTACCAAGTAATTTGATTTTACCAATCAGCTCTGGATTATTTTCCATAAACTCAGAGATTTTTTCCATTTCCGGACCTTCACCAATGATAATTAGTTTTGATTTTACTTTCTTATTAACATTTTTGAAAATCTCCAAAACATCCTGAATTCTCTTAACCGGACGAAGATTGGAAACGTGAATCAGGATTTTCTCATCATCACTCGCAAATTGTTCTCTCTGACAAGTTTTGCAATCATCAAAAACCGAATTATCAATAAAATTGGTTATAACTTGAATTTCCTTCTGAATATTGAAAAACTGCAATGTATCTTTTTTCAAACTTTCTGATACTGACGTAATTGTATCACTTTGATTGATAGAAAATTCGACAGCGTGTTTGTAACTCGGATGCTGTCCTACCAAAGTAATATCTGTCCCGTGAAGTGTTGTAACCAAAGGCACATCTTTCTGTTCTGCCTTCAACATTTGTTTAGCCGTAAAAGCAGCATAAGCATAAGGAATCGCATAATGAGCGTGGAGAATATCCAATTTATAAAGATTCACAACTCGGTAGATCATCGATGATAATGCGATATCATAAGGCTGATATTGGAACAGCGGATAAGTCTGAACGTTGACTTTATGGAAAAAAATATTTGGATTGGTAACATCCAAACGTGCCGGCAATGCCGAACTGATGAAATGAACTTCAAAACCTTTGTCTGCTAGAGACATTCCCAATTCTGTTGCTACAATTCCGCTTCCGCCGTAAGTTGGATAGCAAAGTATTCCTATTTTCATTTTACTTTTTTATTGTTTTATTTTTGAACCACAAAAGTCACAAAAGTTTTATTTGAAGAGAAATTAATTCGGTCTTTAAAGAAAAATAAGGACTTGTTTTCTCATTTCTTCGTTAAAAAGAAAACTTTCACTCTTCTTTTGTGACTTTTGTGGTTTATAAAAAATCACATTAATTGTTCATAATACTTATTAACAAATGTTTCTTGCCCTTCGTGAAAAATATTTTTTACATTGAAATTAATAAGAATACCTTTTGGAGCTTTTAATAATCCCATATAATTCAAAAGTTGTGCTTTATGAATATCTTCAATTCTTTTGACTGATTTAATTTCCAAAACAATTATTTCTTCAATTAGAAAATCACATCTGAAATCACAATTTAAAACTTTCTCCTTAAAAATAACATCAATTCTAAATTCTGATTTGAAATTAATATTTCTTAATGCAAATTCTTCTTTCAATGCTTCACAATAAACACTTTCCAATAATCCAGGACCTAAATATTTGTGAACTTCTATACAAGCTCCATTAATTTTATAAGTCAAATCTGTCAAATAAGATTGCGTTATCATTGTTTTTATTTTTCCTTATTTTAACTTTATAATATGTAAAAAACTTTTGTGACTTTTGTGGTTATAAATTTACTCCATTACTATCTTAGAATTTTTGGTTTCTAAACTATTTTTTCTATCAGTTTTATTTTGAATTTTCGCTTCTACATCCATTCCTATTCCGAATTTCAAATTATCATTGACCAGAACCGGAAGTCTTCCTGAGATTTTTGTTTGTCCGAGAAGTCCGTTTGCTGTTGCTTTCATCGCGTCGTCATTATTTTCATAAGAAACCAAAACTGTAGAAAGCTTGGAAATATCAATATCTTTCAAAGCATAAGGACTTCCAAATACATCCAGCATTACATTTTGATTTTTGCTTAATTCTGATAAAATTTTCTTGCTTGCATCAGAAATTTTGTATGGTTTGTAAGCTGTCGAATTATCTTTATGGAACCCAACAATCACTTTTGAATTAGCTGGAATCGTATTGATTTCATTAGCTTTTTTAACAATTACAGTTGTTCCTGTACTGATTTGATCAAGGAAAGTTTCATAAGGTGCTTCTTCTAACGGAACGTAATAGTAAGTTCCTTTACAATCCAATGGCAACAGCTTTTTGTCGTCTTTGATTAATGTCAAAGCATTCGCATACATTTTTTGAACTAAAGCCGAATGTGATGCATTATTCAAATCGTCGTTCACATTTACAGGATTGATATGGTTGTATTGATTAAGACCTAAATAATACTTAGTCAAAAGAATTTTTTTAACACTCTCTTCTACTCTACTTTGTTGGATTTCTCCATTATCAATCGCTTTTTGAATCAGTTTTTTTCCTGTAGCAACATCCTGCGAAAACAGCATAATATCATTTCCTGCTTTGAAGGCCATCGCATCCAATTCTCCCGCTTTGAATTTATTAGCAACAGCACCCATATTAAGCGCATCAGTAATAATCAAACCTTTGTAACCTAGTTTTTCTTTCAAAAGTCCTGTAACAATTTTCTTTGAAACCGAAGCTGGAATTCCTTTTTCATTTTCCAGAGTTGGAACATAGAGATGTGCGACCATTACGCCACCAACTCCTTTATTCATCAATGCCTTGAAAGGTGCGATTTCTGTTTTTTCCAATCTTTCCAAATTATGAGAAACGACTGGCAAATCCAAATGCGAATCTGTATCTGTATCGCCGTGACCTGGGAAATGTTTAATCGCTGCCAAAATTCTGTTATCCTGCAAACCGTTGGAATAAGCCAAAGCAGAATTCACAACATTATTGACATCAGAACCAAAACTACGGTTTCCGATAATCGGATTATTCGGATTGGTGTTGACATCCACAACCGGTGCAAAATCCCAGTTGATTCCCATTCTTTTACAATCCTCGGCAATCTTAGCAGACATCTCATAAATCAGATTTTTATCCTGTATTGCTCCTAGTGTGATCGCCCAGGGAAACTTGTGTGCTTTTGCAATTCTTTGGAATAACCCCCATTCTGCATCCATCCCAATCATCAGCGGCACTTTTGATTTGGACTGAAACTCATTAACCAGATTAATTTCTCTTGCGGCGTCATCCTGCATCAGAATCAATCCCCCGATTTTGTCATTGGTTACAATGTTTCTAACTTGGTTGATATGAGGTTCATCTTTGTTGGTATAAAGCGCTACAATAAAGAGTTGTCCCAGCTTCTCATCCTGCGAAAGCGAGTTATACGTTTTATCTACCCAATCATTGGCTTTTTTAATATCCGAATTACAAATATTTTTAGGCTGATATTGAGCGGAATATAATTGAGAGATAAAAATAATTATCGACAGGCTTAACCTTTTCATAATTTGAAAATCTAAATTTTATAAAGATTTCATAAAGATATTAATTCCACCTGGAAATACTATTTTTATGGTCTGTAATTTGGTAACAAAATTATAACGTAAATATTTTAAATTATGAAAAAATTATTTCCTTTCCTGCTGCTCTTCATCACAAGCTTCATCCTTTTTAACTGTAAAGATGACGATGAGGTGCAAGTTCAGGTAGATTATCCTGCTGTTTATGATCTGCGAAATGTTAATTTCTCCTACAATGCAACGGATGGATGGACATACGGACAGAGTTTTAAAAATCCATTATTGGATCAGGATTATGTAGTAATTTTCAGACAGACAGGAACTTCTGGAAACGCTCCCGTTTGGCAACAGATCCCAAGAACGCTTTATTTAGATCAGGGAGAATTAGATTATGATTTTGATTTTTCTAAAAATGATTTTATGATTTATGCCGGAGGAACATATGATCTTAGTACCACACCACAATATTTGAATAACCAAACATTCAGAGTTGTGTTAGTTCCAGCAGTCTATGGAAAAAACACTACCTCGGAAGATTTAAAAAAATTGTCTTACGAGGAGATTATTGCTAAATACAATATTGATGACAGTAAAGTTGGAACATTGTAACCCCAACCTCATAAATAAATTAAAACCACAGAATTTGTGGTTTTTTTTGTGACCAAAAATAAATAATACTAAATTAGTATGAATTAAATTTTTTATATTAAATTTGTTATTCATTAATCAAAAAATGTAAATATTATGTCTATAAAACTTGGCGATACCGCTCCGGATTTTAATGCAGAAAGCAGTTTAGGAAATCTTAATTTTTACGAATACCTCGGAGATTCTTGGGGAATTTTATTTTCACATCCAGCAGATTATACACCCGTTTGTACAACTGAATTGGGAAAAACATCACAACTGAAACCAGAATTCGATAAAAGAAATACAAAGGTTTTAGCGTTAAGCGTTGACGGACTTGACAATCACAAAGGTTGGATCTCTGACATTAATGAAACTCAGAATACAGAAGTAGAATTCCCTATAATTGCGGATCAGGACAAAAAAGTGTCCGAGCTGTATGATTTTATTCATCCCAATGCAAGCGCGACTCTTACAGTTAGATCTTTATTAATTATTGACCCTAATAAAAAAGTAAGACTCATCATCACTTATCCCGCTTCTACAGGAAGAAACTTCACAGAAATCTTGAGAGTTTTGGATTCTTTACAATTGGTTGATAATTATGGAATCGCAACACCAGTGGATTGGAAAGATGGAGAAGATGTAATTATTCCGCCGGCTGTTTCGCAAGAAGATGCAGAGAAAAAGTTTACAAAAGGAGTGAAAGTTGTGAAACCTTATTTGCGCTACACACCACAACCGAATAAATAATTTCAGATTTTTCATAGAAAAAGCTCAGATCTGAGCTTTTTTATTTTTATTATGGATTGTAATTATTACTTAGCTACAAAAACTTCTTTAGCATAATCGCCATTAGCTTTTGGCATTTCAATCACAATATTGGCATTTTCATAGTAACCAATTGTGGATTCTCCAGAACCTAATTTTACTCGAAACACACCTTCTTTTGTTGTGGATTTTAGTGTTGCAAAAGGTACAGAACTGTTGCCATCAACTAAAATGAACTGACTATTATCAATCTGTATTTTTTGTACAGATATTGTTCCGTTGCTATATCTCACAACATTCGAAGTCTGTAAAATGGCTTCTTTCGAGCCCTGCAATTCTTTTTTAATAGGCTCTGTGAATGTTGTTTCAGCAATTTTATTCACAGTTGTAGTTGGATTAGACACAGGAATTTTTACCAATGTTTGCTTCAACGCATCTTGAAAACCTGGCTCGAACTCTTTTATCATACTACTTCCTTTTTCATTGAAAACAACTTTATTGTTGCAATCTTTGAACTGTAGAATCAGTTTATTTCTGAACATACTTTTGTCGTTCAGAAGATCTGTATTCAGAATACTGCAGGGATTCATCAACGCATCAGAGGGCCAATCATTCTTAGTCGATGACAAAACTGTATATTTTTTTGCCTTCAAGGATTTTTCTAAAAGATTGCTTAAACCATAAGCTTTGTTGTCTTTGAAATCATTAAATTCTGCAGGAATTACAATGTATTTATAGTCTGAAACAGTTTGAGCCTTGACTACTGCAATCAAGAAAACAAATAAAAAGATGGTAATATTTTTCATAATGAATTGTATAATTAATTTCTGAAACCTTGCATATCCAACTTCAGAGAGAAGAAATTAGAATAAAAATTAGAGCCACCAATTCCCGAGTTGGTAATGGCATAATCTAATGTCAAACCTTTGTATTTGATCCCAATACCTGCGCTTGGCTGGAAAGAGACTTTTCTTTTTAAGTCTTCTATATCGGTAAGAGATTGGAATCGATTTAATCCTAATCTTACAAAAATCATATCCTGGAAAATCAATTCTCCGCCAACATAAGGTGTGATACTTGCAAAATCTGTAGAAACTAAAGCTGCTGTTTTCGCAAAGTCGATATTAACGCCAGCTTCTGGTAACAACTTCAGATCTCTATTGAACTCAAACGTTTTGCTGACTCCAAGATTCAATTTTGGCATTGTGATTTCCATTTTATCTGTTGGCGCTGGATTGAATTCTTCCCCATTCACAACTGCGGATAATTCTTTTTGGTTGATTGTCCAGAAATTGACAGTCGTCGTCGCATCTCTCAGCATAAAACCGTAATTCCAATCGGTATCTGTGTGATAAACTGCTCCAATATCAAATCCAAAACCATAACCACTTGCAAATTTCCCCACATTTCTATAAACTACTTTTGCAGTTGCACCAATATCTAACTTCTGATTTCCATTAGGATGAAAAGCATAAGAAAATAGTGCAGCATAATCTGAAGTAGAAAAAGAACTGATCTTATCATAATCAATATTCCCTTCTGGATCAATCAATTGTGTTGTATTTAGAATATTATCTACACCCAATCTGACTAATGAAATGGCGAAAACACCGTTTCCATAATCCAAAGGTTTGGCGTAAGCGATGTAATCATATTTAGCAATAGATTCAAAATATTCGGCGTGCATAGCTGCCATTTGCCAATCGCGGTCGATTTTTATGAGACCAGCGGGATTCCACATAGGAGAATAAACATCATCCTGATTAGAAACAACAGCGCCACCCATCGCAAGACCTCTTGCACCAGCTCCAATATTCAAAAATTCATTAGAATATTTTCTAATGATTTGAGCATAAATAATTTGTGAAAAAATAATCAGTAAAAAAAATAAAATTCTTTTCATCAAAAGCTGTTTACAGATGGTTCGTTTCTGCAATTGTATCTTCTTTTTTTCGTTTTGATTTTATAATTCCGTTGATAACAATTACTGTAATCATCACCAAAGAAGCAATATAAAAAATGGGACTCATTTGCTCTGAAGCTCCAAAGATAAAAAAAGCTAAAATAATCCCATAAACAGGCTCAAGATTTACGGTTAAAATCAATGTGAAAGGTGAGATAAACTTCATCAACTTTACACTTTCAAACATTGGATACGCCGTAAAAACAGATGCCAACAATACTATTAACGCAATATCGGTATAACTTATTTCGCTGAGAGAAGAAATTTGTCCTGTGAAAATAAAAAACAAACTAATGACCAACCATCCACCAGCAATCTCGTAGAAAATAATATTTCCAGAGCTGGTTTTTCCAAAAATTTTACCATTGAAAACAGAAAAAATAGTTCCAAAAAGCGCACATAAGATTCCGTAGAATATGCCTTCTTTGTATTTCAGTTCCGCATTGAAAATCAAAGAAATGCAAATAACGATAATGATTCCGATAATAACCTCAACCCAATCTGGTTTTCTCTTAAAAACTATTGGTTCTATTAAGGAGGCAAATAATGTTGATAATGAGAGACAGGAAAGCGCAATTGATACATTGGAAACCTTAATCGATTGAAAAAAGAACAACCAATGAAAAGCCATTACACTTCCTATTGCTACCAGTTTTAGCAACAAGCCTTTTGTAACTTTAATACTTTCTTTTTTTACAATTCTGAGATACAAGTAGAGAAAAACCGCAGCGAATGACATTCTATAAAAAACCAAAAGCGGCGCATCCGTAGTAATCAACTTTCCTAAAATAGCTGTGAAGCCCCATAAAAATACGATAAAATGCAACCTCAGCAGATAAGAATTCTTCATAGAAATATTGATTTTCAATTTGCAAAATTAGCATAAATTTCTTGTTTTGAAGCTAATAATCTGGATTGACTCAACGAAAAATCCGCACAAAAATTTATACGGATCTCTAATAAGAAAACTTATTAAAATAAACATAAACTAACTAAAAATTTATTTCATTTATCACTCAAACGGAAAATCCTGAGATATATTACGGAAACTAATATTAATTTTTAAATGCAACACAGTTCGCTTGTGCAATTAATAAACTCTTTCGTTTTGCCATCAATCAAAAAATTTTATCTTTAGACCCAAAGAAAACCCTATGGATTTAGAATTCAATAAAAGAGAAGATATCAACAAACTGAAACTTTCTGACACCAAGAAAATTTTATCGAAAATCAAATTGGGAGGTGGCGAAAAAGCACTTCAAAAACAACGCGACCAAGGAAAAATGACGGTGAGAGAACGTTTAGAATATCTTTTTGATAAAAATTCTGACACCATAGAAATCGGTGCATTTGCAGGTTATGAGATGTATGAGAAAGAAGGCGGATGTCCTGCAGGCGGTGTGGTTGTAAAAATCGGATACATTGCTGGTAAACAGTGTATTGTTGTTGCCAATGATGCAACCGTAAAAGCTGGAGCTTGGTTCCCTATTACAGGAAAGAAAAATCTGAGAGCGCAGGAAATCGCTATGGAAAATCGCTTGCCAATTATTTATTTGGTAGATTCTGCCGGTGTTTACTTGCCGATGCAGGATGAAATTTTCCCAGACAAAGAGATGTTTGGCAGAATTTTTAGAAATAATGCAAAAATGAGTTCTGCAGGGATTATTCAGATTTCTGCGATTATGGGAAGTTGTGTTGCTGGCGGTGCTTATCTCCCAATTATGAGTGATGAAGCGATGATTGTGGACAAGACAGGAAGTATTTTCTTAGCAGGAAGTTACCTTGTGAAAGCAGCAATTGGTGAATCTATTGACAATGAAGCTCTAGGAGGAGCTACAATGCACAGTTCCATTTCTGGCGTCGTAGATTATAAAGCCAAGGATGACAAAGACGCTTTAGATCGCATCAAAAATATAATGAAGTCAATCGGAGATTTTGAAAAAGCAGGTTTTGACAGAACCGAAAGCTTTCCTCCAAAAGAAAATCCAGATAATATATTCGGAATAATGCCAGCCGTGAGATCTGAGCAATATGACACTTTCGAAATCATCAAATGTCTTGTAGATAATTCTGAATACGAAGAATATAAACCCGATTATGGGAAAAGCATTATTTGTGCAACCGCAAGAATCGATGGTTGGAGTGTTGGAATTGTTGCCAACCAAAGAAAATTGGTAAAAAGTGGCAAAGGCGAAATGCAATTTGGTGGCGTTATCTACTCTGATTCTGCTGATAAAGCAACACGTTTTATTGCTAATTGTAATCAAAGAAAAATTCCTTTGGTATTCCTTCAAGACGTAACAGGCTTTATGGTTGGTTCCAAATCTGAACAAGGCGGAATCATAAAAGATGGAGCAAAAATGGTAAATGCAGTTTCTAATTCTGTGGTTCCAAAATTCACTGTTATTACAGGAAACTCTTATGGCGCAGGAAATTATGCAATGTGCGGAAAAGCCTATGATCCAAGATTAATTGTCGCTTGGCCGTGGGCAGAATTAGCAGTTATGGGTGGATCACAAGCAGGAAATGTATTATTGCAAATCCAAGAATCTTCGCTTAAAAAACAAGGAAAGGAAATCTCGGAAGAAGAAAGAAAAGAAATTCTTGAAAAAATCCTGAAAGATTACAACAAACAAATCCAGCCAACTTACGCCGCGGCAAGACTTTGGACTGACGCAATTATCAACCCTCTAGATACCAGAAAATGGATTAGTATGGGAATAGAAGCAGCTAATCATTCCCCGATTACAGAAAAATTTAATCTTGGAGTTATTCAGGTTTAATGTTAAATTTTTTTATAAAAACTTCCCATTATGGAAGTTTTTTTTACAATGAGAAACAAAATGGATGACCTTATTGAGAAAGTAAAAAAACTTGAAAACTAAAAACGACAATAGCAATGAAAACTATTACGGTAAGAATCGGATGGGAATTGTTACTATTTATTTTGATAGTACTCACTTTTTCCAGTTATCAGCAAATCATCACATTGGAATGGAATGCGTTAATTTTTCCAGCCATTATTTTTGCGCTGATTTTGGGTCTTTGCTTCTCAATAAAATACACAATTGATCAGGAATTTTTGTACATCAAAAATTCAATTTTTGGAACAACGAAGATTAATATTAAAGAAATTCATAAAATAGAAAAAACGTGGAATCTACTTTCTGCTCCAGCACCAAGCATCATTGGAAGAGTAGAAATCTATTATAAAGACGGCAGTATCGTGATTTCGCCAAGAGATTTTGACGAATTAAAAAACGAACTGCTAAGAATCAATCCAAACATCACTGTAAAAGAATAATTTTGATCTGGAAAAACTATATAAAATCCGTTTGAAAAATATGACGAGAAGACAATATTGGGTTTTGGAATTGCTTTGTTTAAATTATTCAAGAGATACGCAGATTTATTTTTGAATATTATTTCAATTTAAAATAAGATGGAAATCGGACTAATTCTCTAATACTTTTCCGACAATTTTTTTTCTGTGTTCAACACCCCATTTTGCTAGATGTTCAATGATTTTTTTCAAAGTTCGTCCATACTCGGTCAATTCGTATTCCACACTTATTGGTTGTGTGCTAAGAACTGTTCTTGTTACCAATTGATTGATTTCTAAATCTTTCAATTCACTGCTCAGCATTTTTGCAGAAACACCTTCAATTTCTTTCTGCAAATCCGAAAAACGCATTTTATCATAACAAAGCGCTGCAATGATTTGGACTTTCCATCTGCCTTTCAAAATATCCATTGTATCCTTAACAGCAAGAAGATTGGTTTTACAACATTTAATTTTCATATTAGACTTTTTTTCAAATTCATAATATTAAATTATCATTAATACTATTTCATAACTAACTAATTATCAAATAGGTTACTTTTTAGTAACGGTAACTTTTTGTAACTAGATTACAAAAATAAAATTTTCTTATTTAACTTTGACACTTCAAATCAAAAAAATCATCTAAAAATGAGTTTATTAGAAGACTTAAATTGGCGTTACGCAACAAAAAAAATGAACGGAGAAACCGTTCCTCAAGATAAAGTAGATTACATTGTGGAAGCTGCGAGATTAGCACCTTCTTCCTCTGGTTTACAACCTTACAGATTATTCGTTATCTCGAATAAAGAGTTATTAGAAAAAATCCAACCAATCGCTTTTGACCAAGCTCAGATTACAGATGGTTCGCATCTTTTGGTTTGGGCAGCTTGGGATGGTTACTCTTATAACAGGATCTCCGAAGTTTTTGAAAAAACGACTTCTGAAAGGGGAATTCCTAAAGAAACAATGGATGATTATAAAACCAGACTTTGGGGAATGTACGAACCTCTTGGAAACGAATGGCACGCAACACACGCTGCAAAACAAGCTTACATTTCTTTCGGGTTGGCAATTGCTGCAGCTGCTGAGCAAAAAGTAGATGCAACACCGATGGAAGGCTTTAACAATGCTGCTCTTGACGAGTTATTAGGACTCGCTGAAAAAGGATTGAAAAGTGTTGTGATTTTACCTCTAGGTTACAGAGATACAAGCGGAGACTGGCTGGTAAATCTCAAAAAATACAGAACTCCAAAAGAAGAGTTCATTACAGAAATCAAATAAATTATAAAGCGTGCTGAAAATATCAGGACGCTTTTTTTAATATTAAAATTTGCAAAATTAAATTGGAAGTCATTTACTTGTAGATAAAAAATGTATTTTTACCAAAAAAAGTTAATGCGCACAACTCTATCATTTTCATTACTTTTCGCAGGATTATTTTGCAATGCTCAGCTAGAAGTAAAAGTCCTTGACATTATTGCCAATCAGGTCATCTATGATTCTAATGCAAAAAAAATCTACGCCAGCATTCCCAGTGCAAATGGTGCAAACGGTAATAGCATCGGCGTCATCGATCCAGTCAGTCAAACTCTTGAAAATACGTTCTTCATTGGCAGCGAGCCAAATGTATTGGCCATTTCTGACAATAACCAATATCTGTATGTTGGTTTCGAAACCGCCTCTCTTGTAAGAAGATGGGATATCGCCAGCAAATCTGTAAACTTACAGTTTTCATTAGGTACCGATCCTTCTCTTGGAGCTTTATTTGTAGAAGATATGGAGGTGATGCCAGGAAATCCTAATACAATTGCCATCTCTCGAAGAAATGTAGGTTTTTCTCCAAAACACGAAGGTGTTGCAATCTATGACAACGATGTGATGAGACCCAATACCACCCAAGATCATACGGGCAGTAACAGAATCGAATTCTCAAGCAACAATCTACTTTGGGGATACAATAACGAAACTACAGAATTTGGTTTGAGAAAAATCAACATTAGCTCTTCAGGAGCAACGCAAGGAACTGTCTATCCCAATCTATTTTCCAACTTCAGTATAATTTTATAAGAGAAGGTAATTTTCTATATTCTACAGACGGGAAAGTGGTTGATATCTCATCAGGAACACCATTCCTTCTGGGCCAATTTACAAATACAACAGGAGCAAATGCTTTTGATACAGCTACACAATCTGTAGCTTATGCAAGTTCTGAATATTCTTCTGGAAATATCACTTTCAAAAGATTCAACCCAAACACTTTCTTATTGAAAGACAGTACACCAATTCCAAACGTCCAAGGATCTACAAGATCGATGACTTCTTGTGGCGCTGGTTGCTACGCTTTCACAACGTACTCTTACAATTACAGCACCAACAGTACAACAGGTAAAATTGTGATTGTAAAAGACAAATCATTAGCCGTAGATAATGTTCTTAAATCAAATAAAATAACTGTTTACCCTAATCCCGTTTCCAATCATTTGAAGATTGATTCAGATAAAAAATTCATAGAAATTAAGCTTTCTGATTATTCCGGTAATATTATCAAAACGTTAGATGCTAAGGAAAAAGAATTTGATATTTCGAATATCTCAAGCGGAAATTATTTATTGATAATGACTGATATCAATAATAATAAAACTACAGAGAAAATTATTAAAAAATAAGTTTTCTTTCATAAAAAAGGCTTTTCAAATCGAAAAGCCTTTTTTATGTTTGAATTTAGATTCAGATATTTGAAATTAATGGATAAAAATTACAAACCATTTAGTATCTTAATATCCTAAAAGTTTCAAGACATCTTCTGGTCTTTGTTCTTCTCGGAATAGTTCGTAAGTGATATTTCCGTCCTCATCTTTATCAATCAAAATATGTTTTGGCTGAGGCATCAAACAATGATGAACACCGCCGTAACCGCCAATGGTTTCCTGATAAGCTCCAGTATGGAAAAACCCAATATACATAGGTTTTGTCTCATTGAAAACAGGAAGATAAATCGCATTCGTATGCTGCTCAGAATTATAGTAATCATCTGAATCACAAGTCAATCCACCAAGAAAAACTCTCTCATAGGAATCATCCCAACGATTAAGTGGTAACATAATGAAGTGACGGGAAATTGCCCAAGTATCTGGCAAAGTCGTCATAAAAGACGAGTCAATCATATTCCATTTTTCCCTGTCGTTCTGACGTTTTTGAGAAATAATTTTATAAAGATGTCCTCCACTTTCTCCCACTGTGAAACTTCCGAATTCTGTATAAATATTTGGTTCTTCAACACCTTCCTCTTCACAGAATTTCTTGATTTGGGAAACAATTTCGTTCACCATATAAGCGTAATCGTAATCAAAATTTAAGGAAGTTTTGATTGGAAAACCACCACCAATATTCAACGAATCAACTTCTGGAGCAATTTTTTTCAATCTTGCATAAACACGAAGACATTTGTACAATTCGTTCCAATAATAAGCCGTGTCTTTGATTCCCGTATTGATGAAAAAGTGAAGCATTTTCAGCCTTGCATTCGGATGTTCCGCAATTTTTTGACTGTAATAAGGAATAATATCCTTGTATCCAATACCTAATCTTGAGGTATAAAATTCGAATTTTGGTTCTTCCTCAGAAGCAATTCTGATTCCGATATCAAAAGTTCTGTCGATACTTTCCGTCAATTTATCCAACTCTCTATAGTTATCAAGAATCGGCGTAATATTTTCGAAACCTTTATTAATCAGCTCAGAAATCTTTGCCAAATAATCGTCAGTTTTGAAACCGTTACAAATTACTTCGATACTTTTATCAACTTTACCTTTGTCATAAAGCGACTTCACAATATCCATATCATAAGCCGAAGACGTTTCCAGACTGATGTCATTTTTCAACGCTTCTTCTACAACAAATGCAAAATGACTGGACTTTGTGCAGTAGCAATATCTGTAATTTTTCTGATAATCGTTCTTTTCAAAAGCTTCTTTGAACCAGAATTTTGCCCTTTCTATATTCTGAGATATTTTTGGTAAATAATTGAACTTCAAAGGAGTCCCGAATTTTTCCACAACCTCCATCAGATTGATGTCGTGGAATTTCAGATTATTTTCTTCTACACTGAATTCTTCAGTCGGAAAATAAAGCGTTTGGTCAATTAGTTCAGAATATTTTATTTTCATTTCTGGCTAAAAAATTTTAATTGTTTTACGATGCAAAAATGATGAAATAAACTGAATATCTGCGTTAATAATTCTATAAAAATTACTGAATTATTTTCCCACAAAAATCAGCAAATCGCCATCTTTATATTGGATTGAAACTTCCTGACTATCTGCAACATTTCTCGTTCCAATTCTTTCTCCCAAAATCAAATCTTCTTGATGTAAAGGCCATTTTAGTCCTTTGGTTTCGATGTTTTTGGCTATTGGAAAAGGCATCAAGGAAATCATTTTTCCTTTGACATCAGAAATTGAGAAATTTTTAGGAATAAAATAATAGGAAGAGTATTCATCAAAAAAACGAAGATTCACTTTATCTTTAAAAGCAAAAGCAACACTCAGATTCCCAAGAAAATGGTCTTGTTCTCCTCCACTTCCGCCATAAACATCGATATTTTCAAAACCTTTTTCGAGAATAATTTCCAGAGCTTTGTGAAAATCAGTTTTGTTCTGGTCAGGTGTTTCTATAATTTCAAAACTGTGATTCTGAGCTTGTCGAAGAATCTCTTCTTCAATTTTATGAGAATCGAAATCTCCTGAGATAAAATCCAGTTTATCTAAAGGAAACTTCAAGTGTTTCAAATAATGAAATGCACCATCTGTGCAAGCTATTAAATCATAACCTGATAAATTGGGAATTGTTTTCGGAGAATCTCCGTTGATGAAAAGAAGTGCTTTATTTTTCATCCGCTTTTTTTTGCTTCATTTTAAAGAAAAAGCCTTTCTCGGTTTCGTTTGTTGGTTTTGAAACTGTACAAGAATTTTTAAAAATTGCCCCTAATATTATTAAAAGTATTTTCTTCATCTAAATATTTCTCAATCTTTGGTTATCAATTGCGTCGGGCTTTAGCCCGATGTTAAAATCAAAAATTCAAATTGGCTTTAGCCAAAATGTTGAAATTTTGGCTAAAGCCAAACTATTTATTTTCTTTTGTAAATGGGCTAAAGCCCATTCCTATTGATTTCATAATTTGAAACATCAATCTTTTCTTTTGTGACTTTTGTGGTTTTTAAACTCACTTTCTATCATTAGGATTCCAATATTCCTCAGGCTCATTATGAAGTTTTGAAACATATCTTGCCAAAACAAAAAGATAATCTGACAAACGGTTTAGATATTTTATCATTTCTGGTCGCACTTCTTCGGATTGATTCAGGAAAACTAAACTACGTTCCGCGCGTCTGCAAACCGTTCTCGCCACGTGAAGAAAAGTCGCTGCTTTTCCACCTCCAGGTAAAATGAAATATTGCAAAGGTTCTACTTTCGTTTCCATCTCATCCATCCAGGTTTCCAATTCCTCGATTTCTTTATCAGAAATCACTAGTGGAAGTCTGGATTTTCCATTAGCCAAAAACAATTTATCAATCGGCGTCGAAGCTTCAGAACCAACCGTAAACAAATCAAACTGAATTTTTTTGAGCTGATTAATAACATTTTCATCCTCTATATGGGATTTGGCAACACCAATACAAGCATTCAATTCATCGATGTTTCCATAAGATTCTACTCTTGCGCTCGCTTTGGAGATTCTGCTTCCGCCGTAAAGTCCGGTTTCGCCTTTGTCACCGGTTTTTGTATATATTTTCATTCTGAAATATTATTGGATAAAATTAACCTTTTTATTTTTGAACCACATAGCCACAATAGAATTTAAAATGAATTTTTTCTAAAACTTCAAATAGCTATTTAAACTTAATTCTGTTAAGCATTTCCTATGTGTCTATGTGGTTTTAAATTAATTCTTAACTTGCTGTTATGAAAAAACCTTTTCAGAAAACAACCAATCTCATCCATATTTTCAATCAGCTTAAAAGTTTCATAAAACCTTACAAATGGATGGTTTTCGGGACTTTGGCGTTGACTTTTATTGGTGCTTTGTTTGCGCAGGTCAATCCGATTGTTTTAAAATACACAGTTGATGAAGTCACGAAATTGACACAGCTTCCTCATCCAATGTCCGAAGGAATCCACGTTTTGATTCTGATTTCGATTATACTTTTGGGAAAAGAATTGGCTAATATTTTTATTCAGTTTGGGCAGAAATTTTATGGAGAAAAAATTAGAATTAATGTCAGTTCAGAACTCGCACAAGCAGCGATTGATAAAATCCTGACTTACAGAATTGCTTATTATAACGACGACCGACACGAATCCGGAAAACTTCAAATCCGCATCGACAGAGGAATCGAAAGCTTAACCAAGCTTGTCCAAAACTTTTTCATTGATATTTTGCCATTATTTTCAACTGCAATTATTGCTTTGATTGTAATGTATATGCAGAATCTGTATGTTGGATTGGTTTCGACATTGGTGATTCCTATTTACTTCTATGTAACTTCTCGACAAGCTAAAAAATTAGGAAATGTAAGACGAACCCTGAGAAATCAACGGGAACAAAAAACATCCGGACTTTTGAATCTTATCAATTCTATAATGGTTATCAAGAGTTTTGTGCGGGAAAAATTTGAAGGCAAAAAACAGTACAATCTCCAGATGCAATTGATGGAAAGTCAATTATACACGAGAAGAACCAGCTTTATTTTCGATGGTCTGAAAACTTTTATCGAACAATTTGGTGTTGTTTTGATTATCCTTTTGACGGTTTATTTGGTTCTTGACCAGCAGATGACGATTGGTGCAATTATGCTTCATATTATGTTGTTTAACAACGTTTCCGCGCCGATTCGTCAGCTTCATAGGATTTATGATGATATGAATGATGCGTTTATTTATGCCGAAGGTTATTTTGAAATCTTGAATGACGATGATGAAACCGAACCGAATGGAACCATCAATAACATTCCAATTCAAGGCAGTTTTGAGATCAAAAATGTAGATTTCACTTATCCAAACGGAATGAAAGCTCTCAAAAACGTTTCTCTTAAAATCAAAAATGGGAAAACCACAGCTTTAGTTGGATTAAGTGGCGCTGGAAAATCAACGATTATCAATTTGCTTTGTAAATTTTATGAACCAGATTCTGGAGAAATACTTTTGGATGGCTACAATCTGAATGATTTTGATAATGATTATCTACGGGATGACCTTGGTTTGGTACTTCAGAAAAATCACATTTTCAAAGGAAGTATTGAAGATAATATCCGATACGGAAATCTGGAAGCAACTCTTGACCAAATTAAAGAAGCAGCGACAAAAGCTTATCTTCACGAGCAGATTTTGGATTTGCCAGATGGTTATAATCACGACGCCACACAACTTTCCGGTGGTCAGCAACAGAGAATTGCGATTGCAAGATTATTTTTGAAAAATCCGCCAATTATTTTCTTGGACGAACCAACTGCAAGCCTAGATGCGATTGCAACGGAACAAATCAAAAACTCTCTGGATGCGATAAAAAAAGACCGAACTGTGATTATTATTTCGCATTCGTTGTCGCAGATTTTGGATTCGGATATGATTTATGTGATGAAAAAAGGCGAAGTTGTGGAAAACGGAACACACGAAGAATTGTATGAAAAAGACGGAACTTACCGCGAAATCTTCGATGCGTCTGCTAGAAGTCTGAATCTTGATAGATTGGTGAAAACTTATAAAGATGAGTAATTCTTCTGAACAGAATTAAAAAAAATTAAATTCATAAAAAAGTCGCAAAGTTTTCCTTTACGACTTTTATATTTCAATATTAAAAAACTTGCAACTTTGTGATAAATATCTAAATTTTCTCAAAACGGAAATTCTCCCCAAGATACGCTTTCCTTACATCTGGGTCGTTTGCCAAATCTTCCGGAAGACCTTCTTTCAGGATTTTTCCTTCGAACATAATATAAGTTTTGTTGGTAATTGCCAAGGTTTGTTGTACGTTGTGGTCAGTGATCAGAATTCCAATATTTTTCTCCACCAAAGACCGTACGATTTTTTGGATATCTTCTACCGCAATCGGGTCAACTCCTGCAAAAGGCTCATCCAAAAGAATAAAATTAGGACTTGTTGCCAAACAACGCGCGATTTCAGTTCTACGTCTTTCACCTCCGGAAAGCAAATCACCACGATTTTTACGAACGTGTTCTAGATGGAATTCTTCAATCAATTCATCACATTTCTTCTGCTGTTCTTTTTTAGAAAGTTTCGTCAGTTGCAAAACGCCCAAGATGTTATCCTCTACAGACAACTTCCTGAAAACCGAAGCTTCTTGCGCCAAATAACCGATACCTTTCTGTGCACGTTTGTACATTGCATCCTGAGTAATATTTTGCTTATCCAAGAAAACATTTCCCAAAGTCGGCTTCACCAATCCAACAATCATATAAAAAGACGTTGTTTTTCCTGCTCCGTTTGGTCCCAAAAGCCCAACAATTTCACCTTGCTGAACCTCCAACGATACGCCCTTCACCACTTTTTTTGGTCCGTATTCCTTGATTAAATTTTCTCCTCGTAAAATCATAAAACAAAGATATATATTTTTTTGATGGAAGACAGATGTCAGAAGATGGAAGTTAAACTTTTACAATTTATTATCTTTGCAAAAATCTTAAAATGCTCATAGAAAGCCTTCAAAACGAAAAAATCAAAAGACTAACAAGACTTCTGTCTAAAAATCAAGATAGGAAAAAAGCCGGAGTTTTCTTAGTAGAAGGGCAGCAGGAAAATGAACGTGCACTGCATTTTGGCAATCAGCCAGAAGAATTTTTTATCTGCGAAACTATTTTCAAAGGGTCCTTACCAGACTCGAAAATCCATTTTGTGACTGAGAAATTATACGAGAAAATAGCCTATCGTGGCACTACAGAAGGAATTATCGGAATTTATAAACTGGAACAAAGAAATCTGGACGAGTTTAAACCGAAACAGAATTCTGCTGTCATTATTTTAGAAAGTGTAGAAAAACCAGGAAATCTTGGTGCAATATTGAGAAGTTGTGAAGCTTTCGGCATCAATGCATTGATTGTAACCGACCCAAGAACGGATTTCTATAATCCAAATGTCATTCGTTCCAGTGTTGGCTGTCTTTTCGGGATGAATATTTTCCAAGCTTCTAACGAAGAAACCTTAGAATTTCTTAAAATCAATGGATACAACATTTTCACCACCTTTATGAGTGATGACGCACAACATATTCAGCAGAAAGATCTGACTGCCAAATCTGCTGTTTTGTTCGGAACAGAACATTCCGGATTGAGTGACTTTTGGAAAAATAAAGGAGAAAATGTTTTGATTCCAATGTCCGGAAGTATAGATTCCTTAAATCTGAGCAATGCTGCTGCTATTACTTGTTATGAAATCTTGAGACAAAAATTGGAGAAATAAAAAAACCACTTTCCGAAGAAAGTGGTTCAAAATTCTTAACGTGGTTAAGATTATTTTTTAGCAGCAGCTGAATCAACTTTAGCAGCAGCACCTTCTACTTTAGCAGCAGCAGAATCAACTTTTACAGCAGCAGAATCAACGTGAGCAGCAGCAGAATCAAGAGCTGAAGCAGAAGAATCAACTACAGCAGAATCAGCAGAAGCAGTTTCTACGTTTTCAGTTTTTTTACAAGCTACAAGAGCAACAGCAGCGATAGCAGCTACGAATAATGACTTTTTCATAATAATTAAATTTAAATTGTTAGTTAATAGACTGTCCATTATTTTTGAACAGGGCAAAATTATATCGATAAAATATTTTTGTTTTGAAAATTAATTGTAATATATTTGTAAAACACGATTTACAAATAACAATCACTGTAAATCAGCAAATTAAGTATAATATAGAATTTTGAGCGATACCGAATATATACATTTTCAATCCTTAAAAAAGGCTGTTCAGGACCAATATCTTGAGACACATTCCCCAGCTTTTGATGAGATTTCCAAATGGAAAGGAATAGATATTATTTATTTCCAAGAAGATTTGAGACAAAAAGCTAAAGGGAATATCAGCGAGAAGACTTTTTACACATACTTCAAGAATAATTCTAAGGAAAAAATCCCTAGAATTGATATGCTAAATATCTTAGCCGTTTATTCCGGATTTAATTCGTGGTCTGATTTTAAAAAGAAAAATCCGATCGCAGCAACTGGGGAAGAAACAACCGCAGTCGAAGTTTCCGAACCTGCAATAGAAGAACATATCGAAAAAGTTACAGTAGAACCAATTCAAAATCCAAGTACGGAAAAACCTCCAGTTTCTATTGACAATCAAGCTTTTGATGAGATTAATAAAAATATCAATTTCAAAAGTCAAAAACAAAATTTCTTAAAAAGATATCTATGGTTGGGAATTTCGGCTTTCCTATTCGCAATTGTCTTGATATTAGTATTTTATGATAATTTGTTCTATAAAAAATATACTTATGCTTTTACGGATGCGGACAGGAACTCATCCATAAAAGGCGAACTAGATGTTAAAATCATCAGAGAAAATGAATCTCCTATTCTTTTTAAGGTAAAACCGAATTCAAAGTTTGTTTATGAAACAAAAAGTAAAAGCTTGAAAATGGAAATTTCATCTCCATTTTATAAACCAGAAACGATTGTTAGAGACTTAACAAATGCACCAGCTGACAGAGAGGAGAATATTGAATTGAAACCCAATGAATATGCTGTTCAGTTATATTACTACTCAAAATCGATAAAGGATTTCAAGAAAAAAACGCAGCAACTGAATAGACTAATTAGTGATAACGCATTGATTTATCAGGTAGTCGATAGTGATATTTATGGAATAGAAACAATGGACAAGCAGAAATATATATCGCTGGTTACGCTTCCTACTACGAGTTTGGAAAATCTTGAAGTGATTGATTCTCAAATGAAAAACGGAAAAATTGTAATGATTAAATTCAAAATTACTGACGATGAAAAAACAAAATAAAATATATTATTGGATATTGGGCTTAACTATAATAACCGCTACAGTAATCTCCTGCAATAAAAAATATGAAGGCGACGAAAATTCTATAGAAGTTATCAGAAATGCCAATAATAATGGGACTTATTCTAAGACAAAACTGGATAGTTTACAAGCAATCAATTTGATTACAACTCAAAAAGTTCAGGATTTGTTAGACTTATCTGCGCTTTACACTTCTGGAAATAAGGACACAGAAATAGATTCCGTGATTTACACACAAATGCAGGCTCATTTTTTATCAAAAGATTCCAGTAACTTGACACCTTTGTTAAAAGAAATGGATAGTCTGAAAGTGAAATTCGCCAAAGTGAGCAAACTAACAACTTCCAAAACTGTAAAAGAAAAAGACACGTTGGATTTTGCAAACTTTGATGTAGAATACTATGACAACAAAAGAACTTATCTCACAACAGTCAACAGAAAAGCGCAGTTTACACTAAAAGCATCGCCAGTCAAATTCCAGAAAGAGTTTAAGTTTTACTTTACCAATTTCTACAAAAAGGATTATGACACTATAAAAACAACAAAACCCGCTAATTAGCGGGTTTTGTTTTAAAACTAGATTTAGAATCTAATTATTTTTTGATTTCTTCTTTAGCAGCTTTCTCGTCAGCTTTTACTTCAGCTTTAGCAGAGTCAGCAGTAGCTTTAACTGAATCAACAGTTGCAGTTGCAGTAGAATCGATAGCAGTTACTGCAGAATCAGCAGCAGCGTCTACTGAATCAACAGCAGCAGCTTCTACGTTATCAGTTTTTTTACAAGCTACAAGAGCGATAGCAGCGATAGCAGCTACAAATAATGACTTTTTCATTTTCTAAAAATTTAAATTAATTATTATATATTTTATTCGTTAATTATTCATTCATAATTACAAGACAAAGGTAGAACGGTCTGACAAAAATCATTACTAAATAACTTGTAATATCATTGTAAAGTGATTTACAAATAAATATATTTGATTATCAATTATTTAATAGTAAAATCTATAAATTCTAAAGGCGTAATCAAACCATCTATAGCAACATCTTTCTCAAAAACATCAGCGATGTCTTTATTTGGAGAAAAGAAATTTAGACCAATTTTATTATGAATCTTCAAATCTCTCGAAAAGAAATAATCATAGAAACCTTTTCCGTAGCCTATTCTATTTCCAAATTGATCACAATACAACAATGGCGTTAAAACGTAGTCTAATTCAACATTAGCATCAATATTAGAAATAGGTTCTTTGATTCCCCAATTGTTAATTTCAAATTCTGAATCAGGAAAAATCTCTACTGAAATCATTTTCTCGCCTTGAATTTTCGGCACAAAAACACGAACTTTTTTATCAAAAAAATAATCTATAAAAATCTGAGTGTTTATCTCATTAAATTTTTCAATAGGTAAAAAAACATTAACCTTTTGATTTTCAATGATGTTAAATTGTAAAACAAACTTATCAAAGATTTTTTTGGACAAAAAATTGACCTCATCTTGAGATAAGGCCATTCTTTTTTCTTTATAAATGCTTCTAAGTTCCTTTTTGGTGAGACAAAGATTCATCGTAAAAATGATTTAATCTAAAATTTTATATAACTTATCAGACAAACGAACTCTGAACGGAAGCTCAAAAGTAATCTGGTCTCCAACTTTAGCTGTATTGCTAAATGCGCCATCAACAAAAATCTGAGTAATCGTGATTTCTTGTTCACCTGTTGTTGGGCCAGAAATTACAACTTTATCGCCTACAGAAAGTTCATTATTTTCAATTAAAAACTGTGCAATCTTAGATTTGGTAAAATAATGTTCTGCTTTACCAACCAAAGTCTTTTTAACTTTAATTTTTTGACGAATGTCTTTCGTTTCAACTCTTGTAGCTTTTGCTAAAGTCCGAGTTGATAAATCTCCGGAGTTTTTAAATCTCAAAGCTTCGGATTTTCCTTTTCTAAATACTTTGTTGCCTACCTGAAGACCTTTTCTTCTAGCAATTTGTTCTTCTTGAGGCAAATGGATTATCTCGTGACATTCTGTTGAGCAAGTATTTTCCATTATTGCTTTACATTCGTCGCATTGGATATATAGTAAATGACAAGCATCATTGGCACAATTCGTATGATTATCACAAGGTTTTCCGCATTGGTGACACTGAGAAATAATATCGTCTGTAATTCTTTCTCCTAAACGGTGGTCAAACACAAAATTCTTTCCAATGAACTTACTTTCAATATTTTCCTCTTTGATTTGACGTGTATATTCAATAATTCCGCCTTCTAATTGATAGACGTTTTTAAAACCCTGATGTTTGAAATAAGCACTTGCCTTCTCACAACGGATTCCACCGGTACAATACATCAAAAGATTTTTATCTTCTTTGAAATCTTGTAATTGTTCATTAATAATCGGTAAACTTTCACGAAAATTCTCAACATCTGGTGTGATTGCACCTTCAAAATGACCCACTTCACTTTCGTAATGATTTCTGAAATCTACTACAATTGTATTTGGATCCGCCATCATATCATTGAATTGCTGAGCTTTCAAGTGAATTCCTTTATTGGTGACATCAAAAGTTTCGTCATTCAAACCATCCGCAACAATTTTGTTTCTAACTTTGATAGTTAACTTCAAAAAAGAGTGATTATCCTGCTCAACAGCGACATTCAGGCGGATGCCTTTCATAAAATCATAAACTTCCAGCGTCTCCCGGAAGGCTTCAAAATTTTCAGCGGGAACACTCATCTGAGCATTGATTCCTTCGTGCGCCACATAAATACGGCCGAGTGCATCTAGCGCATTCCAGGCTATAAATAAATCGTCGCGAAATTTTTTGGGATTTTCAATTTTGGCGTACGCATAGAAAGACAATGTAAGGCGGTCTTTACCGGCTTCGTCAATAAGTTTTGCTCTTTCTTCTGCGCTTAAGGTGTTGTACAGTTGCATGCTATAAACGTTTTAAGTGAGAAAAATAATGGCGCAAAGATAAGGATTTTTGGTTGATAATTGTTGGTTGATAGTTGTCAGTTTTTTGGGCGTGTCCCTCTCCCACGCATAAGCCACATCTTGGGTCGTGCTATCCGTTACAATCTTTTCTGTCCGCCTTAGGCGGACAGAAAAGGATTTCCACTACTATCCCTCACGCATTTACAATTCGATGTTCCAAAGATTGTATTCAAAACAATTTATCTTTATTATATTTACCTCATTAAAATTTGAAAAATGAAACCGTAAGGTTCGTGAATACCAAAAAGAAAATTGAAAGATTATGAACAAAAAAATCCTTGTTTCTGTTGTTATGATGACAGCAGTTTTCTCACAAAACATTAATGCACAAGAAATTACATTAGATAAAATATACTCCGGATACTATCGTGGAAAAGGCATTGCAGGAATTGCATCCCTGAATGATGGTGAAAACTATGCTACAATCGAGAAAGATGGTATTGCCAAATATAATTACAAAACATCTCAGAAATCTGGCAATATTGTGGATGGAAGCTTCGAATCTTATATTTTCTCAGCAGATGAGTCTAAAATCTTGTTACAAAAAGAAAGTCAGCAGATTTACAGACATTCTTTTTTGGGAAAATTTGATGTGAAGGATTTGAAATCGAATAAAGTGACTTCTCTTAATAATGGAAACTGGATTCAGGAACCGAAATTTTCTCCGGACGGAAGCAAAGTGGCTTTCATCGTTGATAATAATTTGTTCTATCAGGATTTGACTTCCGGAAAAATAACGCAGATTACAACTGACGGAAAGAAAAATTCTATAATTAATGGATTGGGAGATTGGGTTTATGAAGAAGAGTTTTCTCACGCAGATTATTATCAATGGAACAAAGCAGGTGATGCGATTGTCTTCGTAAGATTCGATGAATCTGCAGTTCCAGAAATTTACATTCCGATTTATGGAAAATCACTTTATCCAACGGAGATGCGCTACAAATATCCAAAAGCCGGAGAAACGAATTCTACAGTATCTGCGCAACTTTATCAGCTTTCCTCAGGAAAAACTTCAAAGTTAAATCTTGAAAGTTTTGAAAATTATTACATTCCTCAGATTTTCCAAACCAATGATTCTAATGAAATCGTGATAGCAACGTCTAACAGGCATCAAAATAAAGTGGATCTTTTGAAAGTGGACACCAAATCCGGAAACGTAAACAAACTGATTACTGAAACCGATAATGCGTGGATAGAAACCGACAATCTGACGTTGGAGTTTTTGGATGACAACTCTTTCCTTTGGGCTTCGGAACGTGATGGATACAGACAATTGTATTGGTATGACAAAGCTGGGAAATTGAAAAAACAAGTTGCGAAAGGTAACTGGGAAATCACAGATTACTATGGTTACAACCCAAAAACCAAAGAGGTTTACATCCAAACTACAGAAAAAGGAAGTCTAAACAAAGTGGTTTCCAAATTGAATATCAACTCTGGAAAAACAAATTTAATTTCTTATCCTGAGGGTAATAACTCGGCGAGTTTTAGTAAGTCATTCAATTATTTTATCAATACCAATTCGACAGCAGGAACGCCCAATAAATATGTTTTGAAAGATGCTTCTGGCAAGGAAATAAAAGAACTTCAGAATAATAATGAGATGCTTTCTAAACTGCAGAAAGATAATTTTGTAACAAAGGAATTCATCACCATTCCGAATTCTGTTGGAGACCAATTGAACGCTTGGATTATCAAACCTAAAAAATTTGACCCTAATAAAAAATATCCATTATTTATGTTCCAATATTCTGGTCCGGGTTCTCAGCAGGTTTCCAATTCCTGGGATAGCGGAAACGGAATCTGGTTCGAAATGCTGGCGCAAAAAGGTTACGTTGTTGCCTGCGTTGATGGTCGCGGAACGGGTTACAATGGTGCAAAATTTAAAAAAGTAACTTACAAGCAATTAGGAAAATACGAAATCGAAGATCAAATTACTGCCGCCAAATGGTTCGGAAATCAGTCTTATATTGACAAATCTAGAATCGGAATTTTCGGATGGAGTTTTGGCGGTTATATGAGTTCTTTGGCGATGACAAAAGGCGCGGATGTTTTCAAAATGGGAATTGCCGTTGCGCCGGTTACCAACTGGAGATATTATGACAGCATCTATACCGAAAGATTTTTGCAGACACCGCAAGAAAATGCTGATGGTTATGACCAAAATTCGCCAACAACTTTTGCAAAATTGTTGAAAGGGAAATTTCTTTTGATCCACGGAACGGCCGATGATAATGTTCATTTCCAGAACTCAATGGAGTTTTCTGAGGCTTTGATTCAAAACAAAAAACAGTTTGATTTTATGGCTTATCCGGATAAAAATCACGGTATCTATGGCGGACAAACCAGACCTCAGCTTTATGAGAAGATGACAAATTTTATTTTGGAGAATTTGTAAGAACTAATTTAAAAATCAAAAGCATTCCGAGATTCGGAATGCTTTTTTTATAAGTATGATTTTGGATTAATACGACTATGCAAAACTGCGATTATAATAATTTTGTCATCTTTGAGAACGTAATGGAGATGATAAGGAAATTGTTTCAGCAATAAGGTTCTAACATTTTTATATTTAATTTCAAAACCTTTCTCAGTATTAATAATCCTATCTTTTGCCTGTCCAATTCTATCAAGAAATCTTATTGGTAAAGTAGAATTCAATGAATCGTAATATTCTAAAATTTCTTTTACATCATTTAATGCTTTAAGGCTAAATTCAATGCGCATTCTATGAATACTTTTTTCTTAATTCCGCAACTGTTTCATTGAATTCCACAGTCTCATTTGCATTTTTATCTAAATCATTCAACCGTTCATCTAGAATTTCTTTTTGCCACTCGTACAAATCTTTTCCATCTGAAGTCGATGAATACTTGAATTTCAAATAATCCATAAAGTCATTCAATTCATCAACAACAAATTCTGGCAATGCTTTTAATTTTTCGTTAAACTGTTTGATACTTGATGTTTCCATACTTGAAGATTATTTTATCAAAGTTATAAAAATTTTCTAATTCATTTTAAAACCTTATTTTTGAAAAAGTTGTGAAAAATTAAGTTATGAAAGCTAAGCATCCAAAAGGTTTACCCTTTTTGTTTTTTACCGAGATGTGGGAACGTTTCGGTTATTATTTGATTCTCGGAATTTTTGTTCTCTATTTGATAGAACCTCAAGGCGTTGCCGGAGGATTGGGAATCCCTGATAAAGATGCTGATGATATTTTCGGAACCTTCATAGCGTTGACTTATCTTACGCCGTTTCTTGGCGGATTTTTAGCTGACCGCGTTTTAGGTTATATCAAATCCATTTATCTTGGTGGCGTTTTGATGGCTGCAGGTTATATTGGCGTTGGCGTTTTCAAAGATTTGCCTTTATTCTATGGTTCTCTCGCATTAATTATTATTGGAAATGGTTTTTTCAAACCGACGATTTCTACACTTTTAGGAAATCTCTATTCAGAAGAACCTTATAAAGCCAACAAAGATTCTGGCTACAATATTTTCTATATGGGAATCAATATCGGGGCGTTTATCTGTAATATTATTGCAGCGTTTATGCGTAACAAATTCGGTTGGGGCGAAGCATTTATAACTGCTGGAGTCGGGATGTTGCTTGGGTTAGTAATTTTCACCATCGGGATGAAACATTACAGACACGCGGCGGTTATGAAACCGAGCCAAGAAGGTGACACCAAACTATCCGAAATTCTAATGAAAGTTTTTGTTCCTGCGATTATAGCAGGCGTTATCGGTTGGTTTGTTCCTACCATGATTTTTGGAACTAATATTTTTGGTAGCACAAATACGGATGCATTTATTTTCGCTTGTATTCCTGTGATTTACTTCTATGTTTCGCTTTATTTCAAATCCAATCCATTGGAGAAACCTGCGATTGGCGCTTTGCTTTCGATATTCCTTATCAGTATGTTTTTCTGGGCGGTTTTCAAGCAAAATGGAACTGCGCTGACACGTTGGGCCAATTATTACACTGACAGAAGCGTTTCAGAATCTGTTGAAAAACCTTTAGCTTCACTTTATTTGGTTGAAGAAAAAAGCTATGCAGATAAAGAAACTCCGATATATGATGATCAATTTCGTTCTCAGAAAGATCCTGAAGGAAAAACTTTGAAAGAAACCGGAAAAGATATTTATTTCAGAAATATTTCGGCAGAAAAAAAGGCAGAATTGGAATCAAATTCCGGCAAACCCGTGTTCCTTTATAATACAGAATTGTTTCAATCCATCAATCCATTTTGGGTTATTGCTTTAACGCCTGTCATCGTGGGTGTTTGGGCAATGCTCAGAAAACGAGGAAAAGAACCTATGACACCGAGTAAAATTGTGTTGGGATTATTCATCACCAGTTTATCTTGTTTGGTAATGGTTGCGGCTGTTTATGCAGGAAACAATGGTTCTGAAAAAGTATCTGCACTTTGGTTGATTGCTGCATATGGTGTGGTTACAATTGGTGAACTTTGCCTTTCGCCAATGGGATTATCATTCGTTTCCAAATTGTCTCCAGCAAGATTAACAGCTTTGATGATGGGTGGATTTTTCTTAGCAAACTCTGTTGGGAACAAGTTGTCCGGAATCCTTGCGAGCACTTGGTATAATTATGAAAATAAAGCCAATTATTTCTTGGTTAATTTCGGACTGTTGATTTTCGCAACATTGCTGGGATTGATGATGTTGAAGAGATTAAACAAAATTATGAGAGAAAGCGGACATTAATTATAATTAAAGTTCTTCTTCTAAATTAAAAAAGCGAAATTAATCTGATTTAATTTCGCTTTTTTTGAGTTATAAATTAGTTTTAAAGCACTTTTTCGAACGCTTTTCTAGCACTTCCTCGGAAATGGACTTCTCCACAATATTGATATCCTAATTTCTCTAGAATGGATAACATTGCAGGATTATCAAAGTTGGTATCAACTTTAATACTAAAAGTATTATTCTCCTTGGCAACATCTTCGATAAAGCGGAAAATATTTTTGGACAATCCTTTTCCTGCAAACTTATCCGAAATTGCCACTCTGTGAACTACCAAAAAATCACCATTGGTCAGCCATTCTCCTTCAATATCATTATAAGCAGGTTCATCATTGAAAATTAACGCGCTGTAACCTACAACAATTCCACCAACTAATAAAACATAACCAAATCCCTTTTCTATATCGGATTTCACAGTTTCAAGATTCGGGTAGCCATCCTGCCATTGCTTGCTACCATCATTTTTTCTCCTTGTAATAGCGTCTTGCAATATATCCCAAATCGCTGAAGAATCATGTGAAATTGCTTTTCTAAATTCTAAATTCATTTCCATAAAAGACAAAGTTAAGGTAAATTGGTAAAATATGATTTATTAAATCTTGCATAAACAGCATCTGGAATCGCCTACGTTTATGAAAAAAAACTATATTTGTTACCTTTAAGAAAATTTAACAATTAATTTATATGGATACAGTTACGACTAATTCAAAACATCCTAAAGGTTTGTGGGTCCTTTTTGGGACAGAAATGTGGGAGCGTTTTAATTTCTATGGAATGAGAGCGTTGTTGACGCTTTTTATGATTAATTCCCTTGGAATTATCGAGTCAGAAACCTCTATTATTTATGGTGGATTTTTGGCTCTTTGTTATTTAACGCCAATGTTGGGTGGTTTCATCGCTGATAAATATCTTGGAAACAGATATTGTATTCTTCTTGGAGGAACGCTGATGGGAGTTGGGCAGTTGATTCTATTCTTTAGTGCAACATTATTTGGAGAAAATCTTGACCTTGCAAAAACTTTACTTTGGGTAGGTTTGGGTATTATTATTTTCGGTAATGGATTCTTCAAACCGAACATTTCATCTATGGTGGGAAGTCTTTATCCAAAACAGGAAAAGAACAAATTGGATTCTGCATTTACCATTTTCTATATGGGAATCAACTTAGGTGCATTCTTGGGTCAGTTGATTTGTCCAATTTTAGGCGATGTGAAAAGTGTTGACGGAATCAGAGATATCCACGCTTTCAAATGGGGATTCTTAGCCGCTTCTTTGGCAATGTTTTTAGGTACAGTTACTTTCCTATTGCTTAAAAACAAATATGTAGTAACGCCAGAAGGAAGACCAATTGGTGGACTTCCAAAAAACAATACTGTTGATGATTTTGAAGAAGGAGAAGCACAATCTGCATCATTTTCTCAAAAATCAATTATTGGAGCTGTTATCGCCTTTGTATTGTTAGGGCTTCTTTTCCATTACGGAATTGGACAAAATGTTGTTTATTCACTAGTATACTCTGCAGGCCTAACATTAGCTGGATTAATTATTTCCGATTCATCTATTACTAAAATCGAAAGAGACAGAATCTTGGTTATTTATGTCGTTTCATTCTTTGTAATTTTCTTTTGGGCTGCGTTTGAACAGGCAGGATCATCTTTAACTTTCATTGCAGATAATCAAACCGACAGAAACTTCTTTGGCTGGAATATGCCGCCATCAATGGTTCAGATTTTCAACGGATTATTTATTGTTGTAATGGCAGTTCCTTTCAGTTTCCTTTGGGATAAGTTGAGAGGCGCAGGAAAAGAACCGGTTTCACCTTTGAAGCAAGCCATTGGATTAGTTGTTATAGCAATCAGTTATTTTATACTTGCACATAATGTAAAAGATTTGGGAAGCTCAGGCTTATTGGCTATTAAATGGTTGATTTTACTATATTTCTTGCAGACTTGCGGTGAACTTTGTTTATCCCCAATCGGATTATCATTGGTTGGGAAACTGGCGCCTAAGAGATTTGCATCTTTACTTTATGGTGTTTTCTTTATCTCGAATGCAGCTGGTTACGCACTAGCAGGAACACTAGGCTCTATTATGCCAGCAACAGGAGATAAGTTCAAAAAAGCAGAAGAACTAGGAGTTAATCTTCAAGATGTTTTGGACAAAAAAGTAACCTTGAGTTCAGCTCAAACAGAATTGCTCACAAAAAATCAAATTCCATTAGCCAATCATACTTTTGCAGGATTTGAAATCCATAATCTTTATGAATTCTTTATGGTATTCGTTGTTCTTTGTGGAATTGCAGGAATTATTTTAGCATTGATTTCTCCTTTCTTGAAAAAAATGATGCACGGTGTGAACTAAAAAACTTTCACATTTATTTATAAATTCAAACCACCGCTTAGGTGGTTTTTTTATTTAAATTTGTTTGTATTTTTAATTTAAAACAAATCATATTCGATGAATCTTACACTTGAAGAAATCCAGAGTTTCAAGGGAAAATATCCCAAACAAATTTGGTCTTTATTTTTCTCAGAAATGTGGGAACGTTTCTGTTTCTACGGGATGCGAGGAATGCTCGTTTTCTTTATGATTTCTCAATTGAAATTCGGCGATGAACAAGCCAATCTTCAATACGGCGCAACACAGGCTTTTGTTTATGCCTTTACTTTTGTCGGTGGTTTGTTTGCTGATAAAATTTTAGGATTCAGAAAATCTCTTTTTTGGGGCGGAATTCTGATGATTATCGGAAGTCTTATTCTTGCCACTAACCCGCACGATTATTTCTTTTTGGGAATTTCGTTTACTGTTGTAGGAACGGGATTTTTCAAACCGAATATTTCCACAATGGTTGGAAAATTATACAAAGCAAACGACACAAGAACAGATGCAGGATTCTCTTTGTTTTATGCCGGAATCAATCTTGGTGCTCTTCTAGGCGGATATCTTTGTATTGCTATAGGTAAAGGCGAAATGTTGTCTGATTTAATTCCAGAACATAAAAGATGGAACGTCGCTTTTGGTTTGGCTGCAATTGTAATGGTTATTAGTTTGATTAATTTCATTTTTACTCAAAGACAATTAGGCCCCATTGGTCTTCAACCTCAAAAACTGAATTCCGACGGCACTTTTTCGCCTCTTGAAAAATGGAAAGAATATGGTGTTTACATTTTATCATTAGTCTTTATTCCGTTGATTATGACGATGGTTTCTGTTCCACAATACACGGATTATTTTATGTGGACAGTCGGACCACTGACATTATTGTATCTTTTTTATGAGATGACAAAAGTGACTTCATCGGAACGTAAAAAACTTTGGGCAGCTTTGATTTTCATCATCTTCTCAATCCTGTTCTGGGGAATCTACGAGCAAAGTGGTGGTTCATTGAGTATTTTCGCAGCCAATAACCTAAACAAAGACCTTTTCGGATTGGATCCTAATGGTGTAAATAACTCTGGAGGTGCATTCTTTATCATTTTCTTAGCACCATTAGTAGGATTATTTTGGATTTGGTTAAGCAAAAAGAAACTGGAGCCAAACACTATCAACAAATTTGGATTAGGATTTATACTATTAGGATTAGGCTATTATGTTCTTTTTGCAACTAGGTTTTTCGCGAATCTTCAAGGAATAACCTCTCTTAAAATCTTTACAATTGCGCTACTTGTGATAACCTTCGGGGAACTATGTTTGTCTCCAATTGGATTGTCCATTATGACAAAATTATCTACAGAAAAGTTACAAGGAATGATGATGGGAATGTGGTTTCTCGCATCTGCTTACGGGCAATACGTTGCGGGACAAATTGGAGCTGGATTAGCAAAAGTAAAATCCGGAGCTAATAACTATGATGCTCTTATCACTTACACCGATGGATATAAACAATTGGGATTATATGCCTTGATTGCCGGAGTAATATTAATTTTGATTTCACCTTTTGTAAAAAAACTAATGCAAGGTGTAAAGTAATTTAAATCATTCAGACGTCTATGACTATGAGAAATTAACCGAAATATAAAGCGCACAGATGAAAAAAATATTATTATTAACCTTATTTCTGATTCAAGTTTCTGGGTTTGCGCAAGTTCATTGGATGACGATGACTCAGGCGCTCGCAGCACAGAAAAAAGCACCGAAGAAAATCATTATCGATTTCTATGCAGATTGGTGTGCGCCTTGTCAAGAGATGGACAAATTCACTTTCAATCATCCAGAGATTGCTAAAATTATCAATGAAAAATTTTATGCCGTTAAGTTTGAAAGTGATGGAAACGACATTGTTAATTTTGCAGGACACAAATTCACAAATCCTGATTATAAAGGCAAAAAATCTAAAACCGGATTTCATCAGTTTTCCAAATATATGAACATCAACATGATTCCAACAATGGTTTTCTTGGATGAAAAGACAGATCCGATCACTAGTCTTTCTGGATTTCTGAATGCGAAAGAAGTAGAACCCTATTTTTCTATGATTGCTTCTGATGAGTACAAAACGATCAAAAGCAGAAATGAATGGGAAGGCTATCAGAAGAAATTCAAGTCAAAGATTAAAGATTAATTATATAAACATCCGAATTCGGGTGTTTTTTTATTATATCCCCTATTTTATTTTACAATAAATTTTCCCGAAATTCGTCGGAACAAATTTTTTTTTCTTGACTTTAGAAACTTCTATAGAATTTCTCAAAAACATCGGAACCGAACGCGCAAAATTCATCAAAAACGTGTTGGGAATCACGACTGTGGAAGATTTGCTGACCTTCTACCCGATTCGATATATCGATAAAAGTAAGGTTTACAAAATCGGTGATTTGACAAAAGAACCCGATGCTGATATCCAGTTGAAGGGAAAAATCACAGATATCCAAGAAGTTGTTTACGAAAAAGGGAAACGTTTGTCCGCAAAATTTCGGGATGAAACCGGGACGATGGATTTGGTTTGGTTTCGATATACGAACTGGATGAAAGATTCAATTCCATTAAACAAAGAAATTTTTATTTTCGGAAAAGTCAACTTTTTCAACGGCAATTTTTCAATGCCTCATCCGGAGATTGAAGCGGACGAAAAAAAAGCATTATCAGGAACGCTTTTGCCCGTTTATCCGGGAAGTGAAAAACTGAGTAAGCGAGGCATTAATAATAAGTTTTTTCAGAATGTTATTTTCAACATTTTAAAAGATTTACCTCAACTGATTTCGGAAAATTTGCCAGATTATATTTTGAAATCGATGAAGTTGATGGGAAGATTAAATTCTTATTACAACATACACTTCCCAAAAGATTTTAAACATTTTGAAGCGGCTGACAGACGATTGAAATTCGAAGAAGCGTTTTTCTTCCAATTAGGTTATGGCCTGAAAAAACTGCATCAGAAAACAAAATCGTTCGGAAATCCGTTTCCGATTGTCGGCGATCATTTCACAAATTTCTATAATAACAATCTTCCTTTCGAATTAACCAACGCTCAAAAACGAGTTCTGAAAGAAATCCGAACCGATATGAAACGTTCGACTCAAATGAATCGTTTGTTGCAAGGTGATGTTGGTTCTGGAAAAACAATGGTCGCATTATTAACAATGTTGATTGCGATGGACAACGGTTTCCAATCTTGTTTGATGGCTCCGACAGAAATCTTGGCTCAGCAACATTTCAATTCAATTAAAGAATTATTAAAAAACACAGATATCAATGTCAAACTTTTGACTGGTTCATCCAAAACTTCGGAAAGGAAAATTATTCACGAAGAACTGGAAAACGGCGCGCTTACTATTTTGATAGGAACACACGCCATCCTCGAAGATAAAGTGAAATTTCATAAACTGGGATTAGCGATTATTGATGAGCAGCATAGATTTGGAGTAGCTCAGCGGGCGAAACTTTGGGCAAAAAACAATATTCCGCCTCACATTCTAGTAATGACGGCAACCCCAATTCCTAGAACTTTGGCGATGAGTTTTTATTCTGATTTAGATGTATCTGTGATTGATGAATTACCGGCTAATAGAAAACCGATTATTACGGCTCACAGAAGGGAAAAAGACAGACTTTCGGTTTATAATTTCTGCCGAGAAGAGATTGAAAAAGGTCGTCAGATTTACTTTGTTTATCCATTGATTGAAGAATCAGAAACTTTGGATTACAAAAATCTGATGGAAGGTTTGGAAAGCGTAATGAATTTCTTCAAAAGCTATAATGTGACAATGGTTCACGGACGAATGAAACCTGCAGAAAAAGATATTAATATGCAATTCTTTGCGTCCGGAAATGCTCAAATTATGGTGGCAACAACAGTGATAGAAGTTGGTGTGAACGTTCCGAATGCTTCTGTAATGGTTATTGAAAGTGCTGAGAGATTTGGATTATCACAGCTTCATCAGTTACGAGGACGTGTTGGAAGAGGCGCAGAGCAAAGTTATTGTATCCTGATGACAGATGATAAACTGAGCAAAGAAAGCAGAACCAGAATCAAAACAATGGTTCAGACGAACGATGGTTTCAAAATATCGGAAGTTGATATGGAATTGCGGGGTCCAGGCGACATTCTGGGAACTCAGCAAAGTGGTGTTGTGGATTTCAAAAAACTAAGTCTGATAGAAGATTCTGCCATTATCAAAGCTTCAAAACTAACTGTGGAAAGAATTTTGGAAAAAGATTCTCTCCTCAATCATCCCGATAATCAAATCATCAAACAATATTATATCAAGCAATATAAAGGGAAAAATAAGTGGTCACAGATTAGTTAGAGAGTTCGAGTTAAAAATAAATACTATGAATATTATCTTGGTTGGAAATGAATTAGTTGAGAAACAAAAACAGCTAACTAAGGTTGGTGCGAGCGAAGATGGTTGGTGTTTATATTGATGAGAATTCAGAAAAATGGATTTTAGAATATCCTAATTCCGAATATCACGGTGGTGGTACAGCACAACTGAGATCAATAGAGAAGTTCCCTTGGGAATAATAAAAAGCCGGCTATAAATAGCTGGCTTTCTAAATTTAAAAAATAGTATATGAAGAAAAATTACTATCAGGCGTTCTGATTTCGTTCTGGGACAAATCTAAAATTATGCGGGAGATATAACTTTAATGAATCGTTATCTGTGCATTAATAATGTTTAAGAATTAATTCAGTTAATCTTCAACAAAAGTTAACATCCGGACAATATGGATTTGAGAAATGGATTTTTCAAGAATTAGAAGTCTCATTAATTCATTAAGAATCAATCAAATATTTTAATTGAAAAATTCTGACTTAAAAATTCGAGATTTGTAGAATTTGTGCTTTTTGTAATTGTTAATGATTAGTTGATAATTTGATATCGAAAAGTCGCCAAATAGAATCACAAAAAAAGCATCTGCTAAGTCACAAATGCCTTTAATACTAATTTTATCAATCTTATCTTAATAAGAATTCCATCAGAAAATCGTCCATCACATAGCCATTTCCAATGTCGAAAATCGCTTCATCATAGATTTTGAAACCTTGTGATTCATAGAAGTTTTTGGCAGAATTATTTTTATTGACTGTTAAGATCACTCTTTTATTACCAATTTTTTCAGTCTCATTAACAACAAACTTTAAAGCTTTTTTGCCCAAACCTTTTCCTTGGGCTTCTTTTAAAAAATAAATCCTGTGAAGTTTTGTGGTTTCCGGTTCTTGATGAAATTCAAACCCAACGAAGCCTAAGAATTGATCCTCTTCCTGTATCAAATAATAATGATAATTGCGATTTTCAAAATGTTTTTTCAATGCTTCTTCAGAATACATCAAATCCAACATATAATCTATCTGATCCTGTTCCAATATGTCCACATAAGCAAAACTCCAAGATTTTTTTGCTAAATCTTGAATAACAGAGATGTCTTTTTGTTCGGCTTTAATAATCATAATTTAAAAAATTTCTTTGATGATTTCCAAGGATTTTGGTTCTCGGAAATCTGTAAAATGATAATGATAATAAACCAAAATAGAATCGAGGAAGTTTTGTTTTCCGAATCTGCTTAATTTAATGTCATACGGATTTTGCGAGACAATCAGCTCCTTCCAAATTGCTGAAATATCTCGATTAAAAAAATGGTGAGACTCGATGTCTTCAAAGTTTCCTGATTCAGGATTCAGATAAGTTTTATCAGAGAATAACGGCTGTAAACCTTGCTGTTTCAATAATCTGAAAATAAATATCAAATGAGATTGGAAATTATCCACCTGCAATTGACTCAAGAAAAGCGAAATTTCCGAATAAATATTCTGATTCTGATTTTCATTCCTAAGAACTTGATTCAACAAATCGGAGATAAAAAATAAAATTGCATTCTTTCTAATATCGGACGTGAAAAGTTCAGAATTTTTCTGTTCCAATTTGATAACATTCTGGATATTTTTTTTTTTGTCAGAAGTATAAACCAATAGTTCATTTAGAGGAAAAAGAAATGCCTTTTTTTTATTTTTTGGAGCATAGATACCTTTGGCAAAAAAACTTTCGAATCCGTTTTCTCTACAAAAACAATGGAGAACAGCATCGTGATCTCCATATTTCGTATAAGACAGTAAAAAAACTTCTTGGGTCATTTCTTAATTTACGACAGCAATTTTGGCTGTAGCAGTATCAGTTCCATCCTCGTTGGTCATCAAAACATAATAGATTCCTGAAGCTACCCGCACCCCTCTTTGGTTGTTAAGATTCCACTCAAAATAGCCTCCATTTGCGACAGCAGAATGCACCAGATTACCTGCGGCATCGGTAATTCGGATATTGGTTTTCTGTGCTAAACCTTTTATTCTCACATTACCTTTATATTGAGAATAAACTACTGGGTTTGGGTAGACTAGGACATTTCCAAAATTGGATGTAACCTCAGAAGCATCACCTTGATAAACCATCACCCCATCTAATGTTACAAAATATACTTTTCCCGTTTTATGATCAACCTTAATATCAGTAACAGTATCGTTCGGCAATGGAGAATTAGACTGTGTGAAATGATAAATTGTTTTATCTCCGGATGAGCTTATGTAAAACACTCCTCCACCGCCAATAGATATCCATTTTTGGTTTCCTGAGTCTACTGCAATTTGTAAGATTTCAGCATCCTTGAAGAGTTCTTCTCCAATTCCGTTTTGTTCTATAATAATTGGATCGGTTTGCGGATTACTTTCAAGAATTGCGGCTTTTGGATTAGATAAAATACGCAATCCTTCCTTTGTCCCAATCCAAACATCATCATTATTATCTACATTAACAGAGTACACCTGACTTACTGGTAGATTATTATCTTTGGTTATAAGTTTAAATTTATCATCAGAAAATGAAGATGGTGTATTATTGTAATCATACATAATAAGACCTCCAACTCTAGGAACTGGGATATATAGGATTTTATCTTTTATAAGAGGTTTTTGAGCGTTGTTAGACACATTTAAGTTCTTACTGATAAATTTATCATTGGATTTATCATAATAATAAAACCCCGCACCTAAAGTCCCATCTATTGCAGAAGCAGAGCAAAATAACTCATTGTTACTATCGAACACGCAGCCTACTGGCTGATCACCATAAACGTTCCCAGGATTTAAACTATAAGATTTTACAAACTCATTATTATCCATTTTATAGATACCTTTATTTCCAGAAAAAAAATAATTAGTAAAAAAGATTTCAGATGGTTTAGATGGATTGGGAACAACATCTAAAATATTAAATTGATTATTCGTTTTAAAATATTCCGGATATATCCAATTTGTACCATTATAATGATAATAGCCGATATATGAAGGTAATGATTCATTGTAAGAACTTCGTCCTCCTGTTGAAACCCATATTTGATTATTTAGCAACGATATTTTGTACGACAAGTTATTGTAGGGTCCATCTGGTCTGAAACTGCTTTTTTGTTCATTATAAATTCCGGAAAAACGAGTCCCTGTGAAAAGCTGACTATTATAGACTATGGCTGTATTGATTGATTCTTCAGCATTAAAATTCTTTTGCTGAGTTCCATTAAGTCCATAAACAAAGACTTGAGTTTGATCTGTGACAATAATCTGATTTCCAGTGACTTTTACATCCTGAATATTAGAAAAACCTGATTTGGTAGATAAATTGGGAAAGTTACCGAATTTCAAATCGTTATTTGAAGCAAAAGCTATAATTCCCGAGGCATCTATTTTTTTATAATCACCTTGAAAATTAGTAGGAGACACCCAACTGCTATATACTGGAAATGTGGCGTTCAGCTCATGATATTTCAATCCTTTGCTTGTTGCAGCATAAACAATATTATCTTTAAGAACTGCGGAATTTACCGCGTCATATGCTGCACCTGTAGTAAAAAAAGCGGTATCCCCAAACTCTCTTTTAGTGACATTAAAAATAGACACACCATAACCTGCTGAGATAATTGCTTTATCGCCATTGATGAATATATCATTGATTCTTTTACTTCCGTTATAACCATTGGCAAGAGGGATATCAATAATCAGAAAAATACCGTTTGGTGTAATGACATCCATAGATCCGTTCTGGTAGCCCACAATGCCTGTTTGAGTTGTAGCATTATAATCAAAAGCAGATATTTTAACTTCGTGGAGTCCATTGGCTTTAGAAAGTTTTTTTATTTCTCCTGTGCCTGGGTAATAATAAAAAATTCCGTTTTCTGTGGCTGCGATTAATCGGTTACCGTCTTCTCTTATTTTCAGGACATTATTATAGGAGAAAAGATCGCTCCATCGGCTGTTCTGCGCTTGAAAAATTAGTGCTGTAAAAACTGATATAATTAATAAAATTTTCTTCATTCTAAACAATTATGTTTTCATCTATTAACTGATTATTCCACGAAATATTTTTCACATTCTTATTTTTATCAAAATAAAAATCTAATCTTCCTAATAAAATCCCTGCCCAACCTACTTGATTGACAATGACATTTTTACCATCCTTATTTTGAAAAACAAGAGGTTCTTTCAGAAATGTATGCGTGTGCCCTCCCAAAATTAAATCTATTCCTGAAGTTTTTGCAGCTAAATGTTTATCAGATATTTTCTCCGGATCATCTTTATAATCAAAACCGATGTGAGATAAACAAATTACCAAATCACATTTTTTCTCGTTTCTTAAAAAGTCAGCATAATGTTGAGCAATTTCTATTGGATTTTGATAAATTGTTTCTCCATAATTTTTCTTACCAACTAAGCCATTCAGTTCGATACCTACAGCAAAAATCCCCACTCTAATTCCGTCTTTGTTGAAGATTTTACATGGTTCTGCTTTTCCGTCTAGGATTGTATTCTTGAAATCGTAATTGGAGCAAATGAAAGGGAATTTTGCATTCGGAAGGACTTTTAGAAAACCTTCCAAACCATTATCAAAATCGTGATTTCCCATTGTAGAAGCATCATATTGCATCATACTCATTAATTTAAACTCCAATTCGCCACCAAAAAAATTGAAATAAGGCGTTCCTTGGAAAATATCTCCCGAATCCAAAAGCAAAACATTTTTTTCTTCGCTTCTGATTTTCTTGACTAATGAAGCTCTTCTAGCAAATCCTCCTTGATTTGGATTTTTGGTATAAGATGCATCAAATGGTTCGATTCTACTATGTTGATCGTTAGTGTGTAGAATTGTCAATTTATGAGCAGATTCTTTTGTTAGAATATCAAATTGCTCTGCCAACAAAAGATTAGGTGCAAGCGTCAAAGCAAGACTTCCGCCACCGATATATTTTAGAAATTCTTTTCTTTTCATTATTCCTGCACTTTTTTATTTTTGAAAACTAGTCTAACATCATCTGGCGCAGAAATTTCCGGATTCTGCTTAAATTTCTCCAAAAAAAGATCTCGCATTTTGATTCCTGTCGATATCATTTCGCCTTTACTGAAAAAGAACATGCTATCACCTCCCAAAGCTAGATAATCTGATGTTGCGATGTAATAAGTCTTATTATAATCAATAGCTTTTCCATTGATTAATTTTTTAGAAATCGAATTATTCTCTTCTGTTTCAATAACCAAATGAGAAACCGGATTATTTTTCTGAGTTTTCATGTAATAATCAAACAATCCTTCTACATCTCTACCGTTCATTTTGATAATTACCACTTCATTTTCAAATGGCATCACCTCATAAATCTGTTTAGTCAAAATATCACCTTTGGGAATGATGGTTCTGATTCCACCGATATTAATAACCGCTGCATCAATTGGCGGAACATTGTTCTTTTTTGCCCACTCATCAGCCCCTTCAAAAGTATAATCTGCTAGAAGATTTCCAAGATTGCTGTTATCGCCAGACTTATTAAGTTCTGTATTGGTGTGAGAAATTTTGGTGTTCATTTTACCTTCCAGCTTGTGTTTGTAAGGTTCTATGAGGGCTGCCATTTCCTTATCCTCACTGAGTTCGCTGGTGATGTAAATATTCTTTTCGGTATGCACATTGGCTATACTTAGAGGTGCTTTACAGCCCATTAGTAATATGCCTAGAATCCCAAAACCTAAAACTTTACTTTTCATTTAAAATAATATGGATACAAATCTAATGATTTTAGAGTTTTAAAACTAACATCATTTATTTGATAGCCAGTTCATATATTGTTTTTTCAAGAACTAGGATGTTCATAAGCTGTACCTTACAAACTAATTAAGATAAAGATTTTGACTGATCTCTTCGGAATACCTTTGCTGATAATTAAAATAAAATTAACTTTGAGAAATTTAATTTCATATAAAAATGGGTCAGCTAAAAGGCGTTGGTGTAGCTTTGGTAACACCTTTCAATGAAGATCTATCCGTAGATTTTGATTCTCTTACCAAATTAATCGATTATAATATAGACAACGGAACTAGTTTCTTAGTTGTTCTGGGAACTACAGCAGAAGCTGCAACGCTTTCTAAGGAAGAAAAGGACAGAGCTGTTGCACACATCACGAAGATCAATAATAACAGATTACCACTAGTTTTAGGAATTGGTGGAAACAATACGGCTGAAGTTGTAAAGCAAATCAAGGAAACAGATTTATCCGATTTTGATGCTGTTTTATCAGTTTCTCCTTATTACAACAAACCGAATCAGGAAGGACTTTATCAGCATTATAAAGCTTTGGCAGAGACTGGTGAAAAAATCATTATTTATAATGTTCCAGGAAGAACAGGACAAAATGTGGAAGCTTCTACAACTTTGCGTCTAGCGAATGAATTCCCGAATCTTTTTATGGTGAAAGAAGCAGCTCCAAATATTCTACAATATTTTGATATTTTAAGACAAAAACCCGAACATTTTTCACTGATGTCTGGCGATGATGAGTATACTTTGCCTGTAACACTGGCTGGCGGAGACGGTGTAATTTCTGTTATCGGTCAAGCTTATCCAAAAAAGTTTTCGACAATGGTAGAATTAGCTCGTAAAAGGGAAGTAGATGAGGCTTATAAAATCCATAATTCTCTTGTGGAAATTACACGACTGATTTTTGCAGAAGGTAATCCTTGCGGTGTAAAAACCATACTGGCGGAGAAAGGCTTGATAAAAAACTACGTGAGACTTCCATTGGTTCCAGCTTCGGAAACTCTTCAGGAGAAGATAAAAAAAGAAATGCAAAAGCTTTCTTAAAAACCAAAGGTTCAGAGATTTCTGAACCTTTTGTTTAATTATCTAAAATAACCTTGTAAACATCTGAAGAATTTCTGGTAATTCCTTCACAAAAAAAACCTCCATTCTCTGGTATGAGTTCCATAAAATCAAAAACTTTACAATCTTTTGGCAATCCGGAAAAAACCAGTGTAAACCAATATTCCTTTAGATATGGGATCGATGTCCATTCCGGAAAAAGCGTTATATTTTCAAAATGTATGAGTTTGGAAACATGTTCTAAAGTTCTATCAACCAAATATGTAGAAGACCAAATTCTTATTTTTTCCTGCAAAAACGACTGTGATTTTATACAGCAATGAAGTATTACCTGGCTTTCTTCTTCAATTTCTGGCTGAAGTAAAGCGAGTAGTTTGTCTGCTATGAATGGTTTGAGTTTAGTTTTACTCATTTCCAGTCGTGTTAAAATTAATACTCCAGTTCAAGTTTATCTTTCGAATAATCGCGGATCTGTTGTATAAGCTCTGGGTGCTCTGCCAATTTTTTTCCGTAGCTTGGTATCATCTGTATAAGTTTATCTTTCCATTCAGTTGCCAACCTTTTTTCAAAACACTTTTCCAGCACCATTATCATTGCAAAAGCCGAGGTACTTGCACCCGGTGAAGCGCCCAAAAGAGAAGCAATATTCCTTTCTTTGTTCACAACAACTTCTGTTCCGAATTCTAATCTGCCGCCTTCAAAACGGTCTCTTTTAATGATCTGAACACGCTGTCCTGCTTGTTTTAGTTCCCAGTCTTGTTCCTTTGCATCTTTTATAAAATCTCTAAGATGGGACATTCTTTGTTCTTTACTCATCGTCACCTGTTGGATCAGATATCTTGTGAGAGGCATATTGTGCCACCAAGCGCCAAATAATGATCGTATATTTTTAAAATTAACACTTTCTGGCAAATCGAGATAGCTTCCCTCTTTTAAAAATTTGGTCGAGAATCCTGCAAATGGACCAAACAATAATGCTTTCTGACCATCAATAATTCTGAGGTCAAGATGCGGAACCGACATTGGCGGCGCACCAACTGTAGCTTGCGTATAAACTTTGGCGTGATGTTTTTCAACCAATTCCGGATTAGTGGTCACCAACCATTGGCCACTCACAGGGAAACCACCGTAACCTTTACTTTCCTCAATTCCAGAACTTTCCAAAAGAGGCAATGCGTAACCGCCTGCACCGATAAACACAAAATCTGCATGCACTGTCTGCTTATGCAAGTTTTTTCTGTCATTTACCTTTAGATCCCATCCACCATGACCATCAGAATCTATATCTTTCACTTCGTGGTAAGTAAAAACTTCCACAGATTCTGTCTTACTGAGGTGGTCGATTAACTTGGATGTCAATTTTCCAAAATCGACATCCGTTCCTTGATCCATTTTCGTAGCAGCCAATTTATCTGAAGACATTCTTTTTTGCATTACTAATGGAATCCATTCTGCTAGCTTTTTATGATCATCGGAATATTCCATTCCTTGAAATAGCGGAGATTGTAATAATGCTTCATGTCTTTTTTTCAGGTAATCAACATCTTTTTCACCAAATACAAAACTCATATGCGGACAAGAATTGATGAATTCTTTTGGATTATCAATAATTCCTTTGTTGATAAGATAAGACCAGAATTGTTTTGAAACTTCAAATTGCTCGGCAATATATTCTGCCTTTTTGATATCAATTTGTCCATCTTTTTCCGGTGTGTAGTTAAGCTCACAGAATGCGGAATGCCCCGTTCCTGCATTATTCCAGGCCGAAGAACTTTCTTTGGCCACCTCGGACAGCCTTTCGAAAATAACGATCTCAAGAGAATTATCAAATTCGTGGAGCATTGTTGCAAGTGTAGCGCTCATAATCCCGCCTCCTATTAATGCAACATCATATTTTGGTTTCGGAGTCATTTTTTAAAATTTTCGATTACAAAATTACAGATTAATGTCAATTTCTATGCCTTATAATAAAAAATTTATTCCCCTTTCTTAATGGCTTTCAAAGCCAACGTAAAATTATTTCGTTAATTTTGCAGTGCCTTTGGAAAATCAAAGCAAAAGAAATGAAAGCTTTAAAAACACTTAATCCTTATTTCTGGAAACATCGCATATTACTTTTTTGGGGATTTTTATTCATCATTCTGAGTAATTTTTTTGCGATTTACAAAATCCAGTATATTGGTCAGACTATCAATATTATCGAGAAAAATTACTCTACGCTTAATCTATCCACCGATACTGGAATTATAGAAAATATAAGAAACAATTGGACTTATTTTAGAATAATTTTTATCAATTCAGGCATTTTAATTGGTTGCTCCCTGCTCTCTGGTTTTTTCACATTTATGATGAGACAAACCATTATTGTAGCATCCAGGAGGATTGAATATGAATTGAAAAACAAAATCTATAGACATTATCAGGAATTATCGGTTACCGATTACAAGAAAACGACTATTGGTGATCTACTTAACCGATTAAGTGAAGATGTTGTAGCTATCAGAATGTATCTGGGACCAGGAGTAATGTATGTAGTAAACCTGATTATATTACTCATTATCACAAGCATTTATATGTTTATGACGGATTTACAGATGACTCTTTGGACACTGATTCCTTTGCCTATACTCTCTTACGGAATTTATAAGGTGAGTGATATTATTAATAAAAAGTCAAAAGTGATGCAGAAAAGTCAGTCTGCCATATCAACTTTTGTCCAAGACAGTTTTTCCGGGATTCGTGTTATCAAATTTTTCAGTAAGGAAAGATATATTGAAAAAAATTATGGCATCAAAGTAAAAGATTATCAAGACAAAGCATTGGATCTTGCAAGAACAGAAGCCTATTTTTTTACGATTATCATCTTCGTCATAGGTCTTCTGAATGTTGCAATTCTTGTAATTGGCGGTCAAAAATATATTGCTGGTGAGATGAGTGTGGGAACCATTGCGGACTTTTTCATGTACATCAATATTCTTATTTTTCCTTTTTCCATGCTGGGATGGGTCACATCTGTCAATCAAAGAGCCGAAGCCAGTATGCAGAGAGTGAATGAGTTTCTGAATATGAAATCCGAGATCATTAACACCAACCACGACATCTATCCAATAAAAGGCGAGATCGAATTCAGGAATGTAAGCTACACTTATCCGAATACCGGGATTAAAGCTATTGATAACTTGAGCTTCATGATTGATGCAGGAAAATCACTGGCAATAATGGGAAAAACTGGTAGTGGCAAATCTACAATTGCACAATTGCTTTGTAGACTGATTGATCCTGATGAAGGTGAAATTCTTATCGACGGGAAAAATCTGAAGGATCATAATCTAAATCTTTATCGTGAACAAATAGGTTACACACCTCAGGAAAGTTATCTTTTTTCCGATACTATTGAGAATAACATTGGCTTTGCAATAGACAATCCAAGCCACAACCTTGTGGTTGAAATGGCTAAAAAAGCTGATATCCACAAAAATATTGAGGAATTCAAAGATCAGTATAACACTCTGGTAGGCGAGCGTGGCGTGATGTTATCCGGCGGTCAAAAACAAAGAATCTGCATTGCAAGAGCAATGATAAAGCGACCTAACATTCTTATATTTGATGATTGTCTGTCTGCATTGGATACTGAAACAGAAGAAAACATTCTTCAGAACATTGACAAAGATATAAAAACCACCACTTCAATTATCATAACACACAGAGAATCAAGCGCAAAACGGGCAGACCAGATTCTTTATCTTAATTAGAGTCATTTGATTTTGAAATAGAAATTATTAAAATTTTAAGAAAAACTTGTGTTTATGAGTTTTTTTTAACAAAACATTTTGAAATTCCGAGAATTCTATTATATTTGTTAGAACAGATTTCTAAAAAAATATTTAACAATGAGTGAATTTAAGGAACGACATGAGAATGAGATTTTCACTAAGGTGTTGAAAGCAGGCAGAAGAACCTATTTCTTTGATGTGCGTGAGACAAAAGCGGGTGATTATTATTTGACCATTACAGAAAGTAAAAAGAATTTCGGGGAAAATGGTGAAGCAACTTTTGAAAAACATAAAATCTATCTTTACAAAGAAGATTTCAAAAGTTTTCAGGAATTATTTAATGAATCTACAGATTTTATCATCCAGCAAAAGGGTGCAGATGTGATATCAGAAAGACATGATAAAGACTATAAATCCAAATCATTTACAATTGAGTCGGACGACGAAGTTTAAAACAAAAAAAGATTTTAACGCATCTTTATAGATGCGTTTTTTTTATTCTTTTTCGTAAAAATGGTTCTTCTATGAACTTCCAAATCAGCACAGACAAAAATATAATTACGATATAGCTTACAAACAATCCAAAAAAAGAGTAATTCTTATAAATCTTTTCTTGTACAAATATTTGAATTACAGGAAAATGTACAAGATACATCCCGTAAGAAAAGTCACCATATTTTCCAAAATTCTTCAATGGTAATTTTGAAAATGCTAACCATATAATCGAAATACCTAATGAGAAGGCAAAAATAATTTGCACTGGAGAATATAAAAACTCCATAATTCCAAGAAATAGAAATAAAATTAAGATTTTATTCTTTTTTGTATTGAAATAATCAAAATTGATATACAATAAAATACCAACTAAGAAATATTTTAGACTTCCAGGAAATTGTTTTGATAATTCGTAATTGAAATATTTATTGACATAATAACCATATAGTAAAGAAAAAAAATAGATACTAATAATGATAATGTTTTGTGACTTTCGACTTTTTTTATGGATGAAATAATACAATATAGGAACAAAAACATAAAACATTATTTCCACTTTTATTGTCCATAATGATCCATTAACTGCACAATGTAAATTATTTTCAAAAACATATTGAATGCAGGGTTTCAGAAAATTTGCAAATACCAAATTAGCACCTAAATACTTTAACCAATCTGACGAGAAGTAATTTTGGAGTGTTGTACTGGAAAAAAAATATAGTAAAAAAGCAAACGTAACAACGATAAAAAAATAAGCCGGAACTATTCTTTTGATTCTATTTCTAAAATATATATTTAGACTTTTTGATCTGTCAAAACTTGAATAGATAAGAAAACCACTGATAATGAAAAAAGAGTATACACTAAAATTAGGCATAGCTGCAAAAAAGCCGTTCCAAAATTCTGGATTACCGCTTAAAAGTATGGAATGTCCTATTACAACTAGGAATGAAAACAAAAACCTTAAAAAATCAAAATTATTGTTGTTTTTCATATATCATTAAATCCTAAATGTATAAAAACAATATTAAATAAAAAAACGCATTCAAATTGAATGCGTTTTAATCTGGGTGAATGATGGGTCTCGAACCCACGACCTTCGGAACCACAATCCGACGCTCTAACCAACTGAGCTACAATCACCGTTTTGCGTGTGCAAATATATAATATTTTCTTTGTTAATCACAAATAATTCCATCGAAATTTTTCAGAGCAATCAATTTTTCAGTTGTAAAGCCTTCCGCATATTCCACTCCGGAAAGTCTTCCCAAGTCTTGTGCTCTGTAAGTCAGGCTTTCCAAAAAATCTTTTGTTGCAATTGGTGTAACTGGTTCTTTGGATTCCGGATTATAAAATTGTGTTTTATATGCTAAACATGCTTCTATTTTTTGCTCCATAAATCCAGAAATATCAATCACAAACTCCGGAACCACGTTTTTCCATTGGATATAGTGGAAGATATGTTGTGGTCTCCAAACTTCTTGTGAGTGACCATTATCGAAAGTTTCTATTTTCTTCAAACCAGAAAGAAAACAAGAATCGGAAACTAATTTTGCAGCTTTTGCATGATCAGGATGTCTGTCATCAATTGCATTAGCCAAAACAATTTCCGGTCTGTATTTTCTTATTTTCTCAACGATTTTAAGTTGATAATATTCTGAATTATTAAGGAAACCATCTTTTAGCTTAAGATTTTCTCTTGAACTAATTCCTAATATTTTAGCAGCTTCAGCAGCTTCTTCAGCACGTGTTTCAGCTGTTCCTCTGGTTCCTAATTCCCCTTCAGTCAAATCAATAACGCTGACTGTTTTTCCTTCAGCAATCAATTTTATAATTGTTCCTCCACAACCCAATTCTACATCATCTGGATGCGCACCAATCGCCAAAAAATCACATTTCATTTTCAAAATATTTTTACAAAATTACTAAAAAGAAAACTTCCCAACTTTGGAGGTTGGGAAGTTTTTATAAGTTGATAATTTAGATTATTTATTCAATGCTTTTTGAAGATTGATTGCATCCTGATATGTTGGTTCATATTGTAGAGATTTTGCAACATATTGTTTTGCTTTTTCAGGATTAGCATCTTTTTCCATAAATGCTACAAAGAAATAAGCATAACCCAAACTCGGTTTACTAGCTTCTATTTCTGCTGGTTTTACAAGAGAAATAAATTTCTCATACGAAGCTTTAGCCATATCATTATTTCCCGCCTGTTGATAGGCATACCCTTGGCTGTAATAAGCCGGAGCCCACTCTGGCAATGCAGAAATCATTTTCCCCCAAGTTAAGATAGCTCCATTCCAGTTTTGAACATTCTGATACTCTGTAGCTAGTTTGTAAAGAGAATCTGTATCACTAGGATTTTCTACAATTTTTTTCTTAAGAGCTTCTATTGCTGGTGAGGTAGGTCCTTTCTCTACAGATGCTGAATTGATTCCTCCTTTTACTTTTGCTAGTTCTTCATCCCATTTTAGTGTTTCGTCTTTTGCAGCTTTTGCAATAGCAATTTTTTGTTGAGCAATTGCATCTAATTGTGCTTTTTTAGCAGCATCTTTTTCGCCCTTTGCCATACCTGCTGCAATTAGACCTTGCAAACCTTCATCAGATGGCTGGATTCTGCTTTTGTCTGCTTTTGATAAAAAAGTTTCGATATTTTGCTGAGCTCCTGCATAATCTCCATTTGCATATTGGATATAAGCACGCAATCTATATTTGATTGCATCATCTACTTTATCGAACACTGCATCTAATGTCTTCTTTGCATTAGCATAGTCTTCATTAGTAAAATAAAGCTTAGCAATTTCTAATTGTGTATATGGATCTTCATCCGCATACTTTGTATAATTAATCAAATTCTGAGTTGCTTCTGCATTTTTCTGATACTTGATATTAAATCCTGCCAAAGCTTTGTAAGCTGGAGCATAAGTTGGATCTACTGCAATCGCTTTATCAATATTTTCTTTAGCTTGTTGCCATCTTTGCGCAGCCATCCAAAGCGTGCCTTTTCTTGTGTAAACAGAGGCTTTATTTTTAGCAACAGCTTCTGCTTTATCATAAGCTGTCATTGCATTTCCTGGATCTTTTTTGATTCTGTAAGCATCGCCAAGAGCGTAATAGTAATTTGCAGGAACACCTTTTTTATCTGCCTTCTCAATTGCTTTATTCAAAAAAGTAATTGCTAAATCTGGAGAACTATTTTTTTCAAATAAAATTAATGCCTCACCAGCTCTAAAAAGAACTTCAGCATCCTTCTCTTTAGAATCTTTTACAATCTGCTGAATCTCTGCAATCGCTGATTTATCACCTTTGCCTAATTTAACAGAAGCTAAGCCTAATTTATTCAAATAACTTTTAGGATCTACAGCAAGTCCTTTGTTGAAGTTTTCTTGTGCAGAATCAAAATTGGGATCGAATTGAGTTAAGTATGCATTACCTAAGTAGAAATAATTATTGGCGTCTTTAGGATTTTGATTAATAAGGTCTGTAAAAGTTTGTTTTGCTTTTGCATATTTTTGACTATCAACAAAATTAATTCCGTCCTGAACACTTTGTGCAAAAGTTAAATTCGTAAAAAAACCAACTGCAGCAGTCAGTAAAACTCTTCTAGTTAAATTCATTATATATTCTGTTTTCATTATTTCTTAAAAAAATTAAATTGGTAGAATAAGACGCAATATTCAGACCAATATTTTATAAAAAAAAGTTTTTTAAGTTAAAAAATTATTAAAATATTTTATCTCATTTGCACCTCACGTTTGTAGAGATTATAAGGTTGCAAACCTTCTTTTTCCACCACAATCTGTCCCAGTTGAGTACAGGAAAATCTTATAAAACCATTGCCCAGCCCATAATATCCCTCATTAGTAAGAAAATAAAGAATTCTAGTAAAAGGATAAGTCATCACTTTTAGATTAGAAAGTGATGGTTCGTAAGTCTTATTTCCTTGTATAATTTTCAAAATTTTGACCTCGTTTCTTAGTTTCTCCGCTTCTTCACCAAAAGGTCTGCTAATCGTATTATAGCTTATAACGCCAATTTTATCAGGATATTTTTTTAACTGTTCCACCACATTTTCATTCCCATTAATAATCGAGAATTTAAGTTCCGAAGGTTTGCGATTAAATTTCTGAGCCACGAAGTTAAGATTACTAGAATTCGTTCCGTCAAAAATCAGCTTTTTATCGTCGGACTGAAGCTCTCTGTAGATATCATCCATAGAAATAGACTCTAAAGAAGAATTTTTAGGTACGACAAAAAGAACTGCATCTGCGGCGAACTTTGCCGGTTGCCAAGGAAGATCGATTTTTTTGTCAAAAGTTTCTTTCTCTTTTGCAGACAACTCTCTTGAAAGAACAACTACTCTGATTTTTCTTTCAAAAAAATCAAGAAGTGCTAAGTCTTCTTTTTTGACAACTAGATTAATTTTCGTTTGAGGATTTAGTGCCATATATCTTTCTGTAAGCGCTTCTGTAACGCTTTGGAAAGATTCATCTACTGCTATTGTTATTTCCCCTTTATTAGGATTATCAATATCCTGCTTTTTTTCCTTCGAACAGGAAATTAAGATGATACTAAAAAGTATCGTTAAAACATTAATTTTCATTTACTCCCTGTTTTTGATTCGGATAATAGCACGGGTTATTCTGAATATACCATACAACACCAGCAAACCTCCCAAAGGGTATGCAACATTTGGTTCCAGAACAATGATGAAAAATTTGTATAATATTACGAAGACTCCTAGAACAATATAGAAGATTCCTGTAATTAAAGAAAGCCAATTAAACATACACAAATCTAATAAAAAAAGAGAAGTTATAAAAACTTCTCTTTTATAATATATTACAAAAAATAACTTATTGGAAATTCATTGTAATAGGGAATCTAAATCTAGATCTAACAGGCTGTCCGTTAACTTTCGCCGGTGTCCACTTGGTTTTAATTCCTTTTACAGCAGCTTCAGCTTCTCTGTTAAAATCAGCATTTGAGCCATTAGCTTTGACCTGTGTTAAAGTTCCATCTCTTTCAACGACAAAAGTAATTTCCGTCTTAAGTGTACCTTCACCTTCCAAACTTCCGGAATCAAAATTATTTTGAAATTTTGTTCTAAAAGCATTAATTGTCCCCGGGAACTCTGCAGACTGATCTACAGATTCATAAACCTCATTAGTTACCGGTTTCACCTCAGCAGTTGTAGATTTACCTGTTGAAGGTGGTGGCGGTGGTGGAGTATATGATGGTGTTTTAACACCTTCCTGATTCTGTAACCCTGTAGTTGTCTCCAGCTGCTTAGTAATTGGCGGAGGTGGAGTCTCAATTTTTGGTGCTCTTTTAGGCTCCGGAACAACATTCTGAATTACCTCTTGCTTTTCCTCTTCTTTTGGAGGAGGTGGCGGTGGTGGTTCTTCTTCCTTAGGCTGTTCGATAATCGGCTGCTCATCCAAGATCTCTACCAACTTCGCATCTACTTCCGTTTTATCTTTTTCGTTCATCTGCTGAATCTTCATATAAATGAAGGGAGACAAAGAAACTATAAGAAAAACAGCAGTCCCGATAAGGAAAGACTTTGTGAGCATTTTCGGATAGGTGTGTCTTAAATCGTAAGCACCATATTCCTTATTTCTATGTTCGAATACAATCTCATCCAAAGTAAGATTAGATTCGTATTTCAAATTTTCGTCTGCCATTTTTAAAATTTAAAAAATGTTATTGTAGTGTAGGATTATTGTTCACCTACCTTCTTTTTGTAGATTGCTAATTCCCAAGGCTTTACATCGGTAACCCCATATCTTTCGTTTTTGGTAATAGCCATCTCATCAAGAATGTCTACAAAGTTTTTATATACTGCATCATCCGTTGGCTTGATAATGACTGTAAATAAGTCTTTATCTGCTGCATTGGCCTTTGCTTGCTCAATTACTTTTCTAATTCCTTCTCTATCAAAAGTAGTTTCCATAAGAGTTTGATCATTAAGACCTTGCTGATCTTGCTGATGATAAAAAATCTTATTGTCTTTACCTATGATGATGGAGATGGAGTTACTAAGTTTAATCTCCGTATCTGGTGGTTTCTGATTCTTATCTTTCGGCTTTGCCGGAAGACCAAGATCCATTACGTTTGGTTTGCTAAATGTGGTGGTAAACATAAAGAAAGTAATCAAAAGAAAACCTAAGTCTACCATCGGCGTCATATCTACACGGGTATTCTGTTTTTTCGAACGGACCTTGCCGCCTTTCCCGCTATCCTCTTTAACCTGTACTTCTGCCATTTTCTTCTAATTAATTTTTACCTTCTTGAGATGTTATCAACCAGAATTTAAGAAAATCAATATCTCTTAAACCTTCAAATAAACTTTTAACTTTTGGATACTTAGTGGTCACATCACCTTTTATCGCTAACTTATAATTAGGATTTACAGCAAGACTTTGTTGCACCCAGTCTATTAATTGTTTATTCGTACTATCCATTGGTATGCCTTCAGCAGCTTTGAAGTCTTTCTGTTTTTCTTGAGGGAGATTCAGATAACTTTTTAGCTGGCTCATGGGTACTCCTACCGCTTGTACTTTTGTAAATGCTACTTTTTCTGGCTGGGTAAAAGTAACCCCATATTTTTTTCCCATATTGTCCAAAACCTGAACTCTTTCTACAGCATTTTCTACTGGTTGGAAATAAAATACACCATTTGGAGTAACATTGATAGTCATAAGACTCGCATCTGGAAGTAACTTTTCTGATATAGAAGAAGGCGGTTTAATCTGTTCCACATCTGGTTTTTTAAACTGTGTGGTTAATATAAAGAATGTTAGTAGTAGGAACGCAACGTCACACATTGCCGTCATATCCGTAACTACTCCATGTCTTTTTGGTTTAATTCTCGCCATTATTTAAAAATGCTTTGTTAACTAATTTATTGATTTGAAATGAGATTTAAATCATCCCATTTCTGAATTACTGAATATTAGTTATATTCAGCAAAAGATTGTTGGATACTCATAGAGATTTCATCAATCTTATAAGTTAATCCGTCAATTTTAGAAGTAAAGAAGTTATAAAGGATAATTGCGATAGCAGATGTACCAATACCTAAAGCTGTATTAATCAAAGCCTCGGAGATACCAGTAGAAAGTGCTGCTGCATCTGGTGTTCCCCCTCCTGATCCTAATGCGAAGAACGCCTTGATCATCCCGATTACGGTACCTAGTAGAGCAACCAATGTTGCAACTGTTCCTAATGTAGAAAGAATCATCATATTTTTTTCTAACATTGGCATTTCCAAAGTTGTCGCTTCTTCGATAGCTTTGTTAAGAGCTACCATTTTCTGCTCTTTATTTAGTGTATTGTCTTTTGCAAGGGCTTTGTAAGTTGTAAGACCTTCCTTCACAACGTTACCAACTGATCCTTTTTGTCTGTCGCACTCTTCAAGAGCTTCATCAATTCTGTTTTGGTTCAGCAAGCTTCTGATCTTGATAACAAAGTTGTCCAGATTTCCACTACCTGCTGCTTTTCCTAGAACCAATGCTCTCTCAATAGAGAAAACAATAACAGTAAGCATAAACGTAATCAAAATAGGTACGATCACACCCCCTTTGTAAATAATACCCAAGAAAGACTCTGGATGAATATCCTTCCCATCAACATCTGAGAAAGCAACTGAACTGCCCCCTAATTTTTCTGCATCTCTAAAGTTGCCCGGATTACCTAAAACGAATAAATAAATAGCAATACCTATTAAAAGGATAATAGGAATAATTACAGCCGGATTAAGTCCTCCCTGCTTTTTAGCAACTACTTGCTCATCTGTGTTTGAAACATTCATTTCCATATTAAAACTAAATTATAATTGTTAAATTTTATCGTGTAAAATAAAGTCAAATATTTTAAAAATGCAAAATTATTTTTGCTTTGAGTTCTAATTTTCTGTAGTCAAATAAAACAATTAATTCCATTATTAAATAATTTAAAACCTTGTTTTTGTGAATTTATTATTCCTTTTCGAAGTATTAAGATTATATACTTAAAATTGATATGATAAAATTATGATTTTTATTTCAATAATTTTCGGTATATACCACAATAAATTTTCTTAATCTATCCCAAGGAAATCTACAATCAGCTAACAATATTGATGATTTTCTTCGGGACAAAGATGAAGTTCTTAACTGGATTTTCGCCTAAAATCCTTTTAACATCTTCATTTTGCATCACAATTGTCTGCACATCATCCTTTGTCAGATAAGCAGCCAACTTCAGCTTCAATTTCATTTTTCCGTTGAAACTAACGGGGTAATCTATCTCGTCTTCAACCAAATAACTTTCTTCAAGTTTTGGAAATTGTTCAAACTCAATAGAAGCATTATTTCCCAATAATTGCCAAACCTCTTCGCAAATATGTGGCGCATATGGTGATATAATAACAGCCAAAGGTTGCAAAATATTGCGCTTGTTACATTTTAATTTCTGCAATTCGTTCACGGCAATCATAAAAGACGACACAGAAGTATTGAAAGAGAAGTTTTCGATGTCGTAAACTACCTTCTTTATTAATGTATGCAAAACTTTAAATTCTGCTTTCGTTGGCTCTTCATCAGAAACAGAGAATTGATCACCATCAAAATAAAGATTCCAGAATTTTTTTAGGAAACCATAAACGCCGCTAAGACCTTGCGTGTTCCAAGGCTTAGACTGCTCTAATGGACCGAGGAACATTTCATATAATCTTAAACCATCTGCTCCGTATTCGTTACAGATATCATCTGGATTCACAACATTGTACTTAGATTTAGACATTTTTTCTACTTCACGACCTGTGATGTATTTTCCGTCTTCCAAAATAAAATTAGCATCTGCAAATTCTGGTCTCCAAGATTTGAAAGCTTCAGTATCTAATTCGTCAGTTGTTCCTTTTAATAAAGAAACATCAACGTGGATTGCTTGAGTTTTATAATCTTTCGCTAAATTTTTAGAAACATATTGATTGGTTCCATCAATTCTATACACAAAAGCACTCATCCCCAAAATCATTCCTTGATTAATCAACTTTTGGAAAGGCTCATTTTGTTCGATATAACCTCGGTCTTTCAGGAACATATTCCAAAAACGAGAATACAATAAGTGACCAGTTGCGTGCTCACTTCCGCCAATATATAAATCAACTTGTCCCCAATAATCGGTTAGTTCTTTCTTCGCAAAAACCTCATCATCATTCGGGTCCATATATCTTAGGAAATACCAAGAACTTCCTGCCCAACCCGGCATTGTAGATAATTCTAACGGGAAAACAGTTTTATCATCAATCAAATCCGTATCAACCACTTTCTGATTCGCTTCATCCCAAGCAAATGTTTTTGCATTTCCTAATGGCGGGTCGCCGTCTTCTGTTGGTAAATATTTTTCAACCTCGGGAAGTTCCAAAGGCAAAGCAGAATTTGGCAAAGTGTAAGGCATTCCTTCTTTATAATATATAGGAACCGGCTCGCCCCAATATCTTTGTCTTGAGAAAATCGCATCACGCTGTCTGTAATTCGTCGTTCCGTGACCAATTCCTCGGTTTTCGATTTCAGCAATGATTTTTGATTTCGCATCCTTATAATTAAGACCATTCAGGAAATCAGAATTCACACAAACCGAATCCTTAGAATCATAAGCTTCTTCCTGAACATCCACATCAGATTCTACAACTTTGATAATTTCTAAACCGAATTTCTTCGCAAATCTATGGTCACGCTCATCGTGCGCAGGAACAGCCATCACAGCGCCAGTTCCGTAACCCATCAAAACATAATCCGAAATATAAACCGGAATATTCTTCCCAGTAAACGGATTGATGGCATAACTTCCCGTGAACGCACCGCTCACGTTTTTCACGTCAGCCATTCTATCACGTTCCGTCTTTTTAGAAGTTTCTTCTATGTAATTATCAACCTCAGCTTTTTGTTCCGGAGTTGTTAAATTCTGAACCAAAGGATTTTCGGGCGCCAAAACCATAAAAGTTGCACCGAAAATAGTATCAGGTCTTGTGGTAAAAACTTCAATTGTTTCTCCATTTTCAGTAGCAAATCTAACTTGTGCACCTTGAGATTTTCCAATCCAATATTCCTGAGCATCTTTCAAAGGCTGTGGCCAGTCCAAAGTTTTCAATCCTTGCAATAATCTTTCAGAATATGCAGAGATTCTCATACTCCATTGCATCATTTTCTTTTGGAAAACAGGAAAACCTCCTCTTTCGGATTTTCCGTCTTTCACCTCATCATTTGCTAAAACCGTTCCCAAAGCAGGACACCAGTTCACAGTTGTTTCCGCTCTGTAAGCCAAACGATAATTCAATAAGATTGCGCCTTTATCAATTTCAGAAGCAGATTTCCACTCTTCTGCAGTGAAAGTCAATTCTTCATTTTGATTGGCATTTAATCCTTCACTTCCTTTTTCTTCAAAATATTTGATTAAGGTTTCGATAGATTCTGCCTTGTCCGTATTTTTATTATACCAAGAATGAAACAACTGAATAAAAATCCACTGCGTCCATTTATAATAAGAAGGATCCGAAGTTCTCACTTCCCTACTCCAATCGAAAGAGAAACCGATTTTTCTTAATTGTTCCTCGTATCTTGTGATATTTTGTTCTGTTGTAATTGCAGGATGCGTTCCTGTCTGGATGGCATATTGTTCTGCTGGAAGCCCAAAAGAATCGTAACCAACCGGATGCAAAACATTAAAACCCTGATGTCTTTTGTATCGCGCATAGATATCAGAAGCAATATAACCGAGCGGATGTCCCACGTGAAGTCCCGCTCCGGAAGGATACGGAAACATATCGAGGACGTAAAATTTCGGTTTATCGGTTGAGTTGGAAGTCTTGTAAGTTTGATTGTCTTCCCAATATTTTTGCCACTTTTTTTCTATCTGCTGATGGTCGTAAAACATTCTATAAAGTAAGAATTAATAATGAATAATTTTTTTTAAGATTCACAAAGTTAAGATTTTGAGAGGAAATGACAATTTTAAATTTTTGGGCAGCTTTTTCCGCCTTCAGTTTATCCTGAGCTTATCGAAGGGCTCCCAATCTTTTTTGCAGACGATTCCATTTTAAATAGAACTTAAGCCTAAGCAAAAAAGGATTTCCGCTCAAACCTAACGAAGTTGGTTCATCGATTCAAATTAAAATAAATAATAAATTGAGATAAGTCGGGCTGCGGGTTTCGACTTCGAGTCAACATTTGTTTTTTAAAAACGAATCAAAAGCATAAAACAAAAGTCTTCGACTCCGCTCAGACTGACACTGTTAAAATTACTCGCGCAGCATTAGAGTTGTCACACTGAGCATTTCGACTTCGCTCAATATAAACTCCGTCGAAGTGTTTCAATTATTAAAAGTCTTTTATCTTTCATCTATTATCTTAAAGTCTATATATTTATCTTTGTAAAAAAATCGCAAGTGCCCGAAATATCAATCATCACACCGAGTTATAATTCTTCAAAATATCTTCAGGAGACGATTGATTCTGTCCTCAATCAAACTTTTGAAGATTGGGAATGGCTGATTACTGATGATTGTTCAACGGATAATTCGGTGGAAATTCTGGAAAAACAAAACGATTCCCGAATCAAAGTTTTTAAAACTGAGAAAAATGGCGGTGCTGGACACGCAAGGAATATTTCGCTAGAAAATGCAATAGGAAGATTCATAACATTTCTGGACGCCGATGATTTTTGGGAACCGAATTTCCTTGAGGAAATGGTCAATTTTATGAAATCCGAAAATGCAGAATTGGCATATTCAACTTATTCTCGTTGTGATGAAAATCTGAATCCTACCGAAATTGGAGACTTCGAAGCAGACACAATCGTCAATTTTAATAATCTTTTGAAAACTTGCAGATTATCGCTTTTAGCATCGATGTATGATTCCAAAAGAGTGGGGAAATTCTATTTCCCCGAAGGTACAAAACGGGAAGACCACGTAATGTGGTTAGAATTATTAAAGAAAATCCCGCAAGGAAAACCTTTGAAAAAGACTTTATCAAAATACAGAATGTTGCCAAATAGCGTTTCCAGAAATAAAAGTAATATTATGAAAGACCAGTATTTGGTTTACAAAAATTATATGAAATTTTCAACTTTGAAATCTCTGTATTATACAGCTAATTGGGCTTTCAACGGTTTTATCAAATATTCTAAAATCTTTAATTAATGGAATATTCAAAAGAATTCAAACAGGCTTTGAGCGAGTTTTCTCCGATTGAGAAAGACCGATTGATTTTCCGATTATTGAAGAAAGACAAATTGCTTTCCAAAAAATTATATTTCGAACTCATCGACCCGGAAACGACTGATGACAAACGAAATGCGATGGAAGAAATCATCAGCGAAAGAGTTACGGAGATTTCAAAATATGTTGCCAATCAGAAATATTTTTTGGTTTTGATCAGAAAACTGAGCGCAGAAATAACGGAACATGTGAAAATCACGACGGATAAATTTGGGGATGTTTATCTGAATTTATTTTTAATTAATAAAATCCTTGAACACAACGAAAAACTGGGAAGACAGAGATTCGATGCGGTTTACAAACTTTACATTTACCTCATTAATAAAATCATTAAAGCCTTAATCCAAATCAAAAAACTGGACGAGGATTATTGGATGGAATTTGATGAACTTCTCAGCGACATCGATTTTCAAATCCACGAAACACTTTACCTGGAAAAACTTTGCATCAATAATGGTTTGGATTTTAACTGGTTGAAATGCGAGAACATTCCTGACCATTTGGATTTGATAGTAAAAGAGATAAAAAGTCAGGGATTTTTAAAGTAATTATCAAAATCCAAAAAACATTATCTATTTATAAATAACAACTGAAATATTGAAATTATCTTCTGTTTCTCTTGTGGTTAAATATTTGATTCCAAGATTTTCTTAACTATAATCGCTGTCGCATCCGGCTGAGAATTCACAAAGTTATAAGCATTTTCGGACATCTGCTTAAGGAAGGATTTTCCTTCTCCATTACTCTCAATATCTTTTTTTATCACTTCCCTGATGAAAACCGAAGCTGCCACAAAGTCGTCAAAACATTTTCCGCCGTTGGCATCAATCAACGCATCTGCTTCCGGATTTTTTTTGTACTGATTACCGAAAATTACAGGAACGCCATAAACTGCGGCTTCCAAAATATTGTGTAATCCCGCCGAATGAAATCCACCACCAACAACTGCCAAATCTGCGTAAGAATACAATTTGGAAAGTTTACCAATTGAATCTATAATGAGAATCTGGCAGGTTGTAAAGTCTACTGTTTGAGAATTCGAAAGTGAGCTGTAAAGCACAGCATTTGGAAACAGAGTTTGCAGATGCGCAACGCGCTGCAAGTCGTGCGGTGCAATAACTATTTTAATTTCAGGAAGTTTTTTTGCAACAACCTGCGCAATATCTTCTTCTGCCTGCCAGCTACTTCCAAACACAATCAGTTTTTTATTTCCTTTGAATTCTTCTATAAACTCGAGATGGTTATCTCTGTCAAGAAACTGTTTCACTCGGTCAAATCTAGTATCGCCGGAAACTGTAGAATTAGTTAAGCCGATTTTTTTCGCCAAAGCCTGAGATTTAATGGTCTGGTGAAAGAACCAATCGATATTTTGACGAAGTTGTTTCGCAAACCATTTTCCATAGCTTTCAAAAAACACCTGATGCTCATAAAACAAAGCGGAAATCACATAATTCTTTGTTTCTCGATTTTTCAATTCTTCAAGAAGATTGTACCAATAGTCATATTTCACCGTGAAGAAAATCTCCGCATCAAAAGTAGAAACAAACTCTTTCACATCTTTTTTCCTGTCGAAAGGCAAATAGCAAATCGCATCGGCAATCTGCTTTCTTTTCTTCACATTCTCATAACCCGATGGCGAGAAAAAAGTCACCAAAGATTTATGTTCAGGGAATTTTTCTTTCAATTTTTCTAGGACCGGCAAGCCTTGTTCATATTCGCCAAGGCTGGCAGCATGCATCCATATCACCTTTTCTCCCTGAAGTTTTTCTGTGACAATACTAACGGATTGCTTTCTGCCACGAAACCCTTTTTTTGTTTTCGAATTGAATAGTGAAAAGATTTTCATCCCGAAAATCATAAGATGGATAGAAAGATTGTATACAGATTTCATTTAATCAACCTTGTAAATTTTGACGTTTCGAAATTATATAAGAATAAATTAGAAGTCCAAAGACAAATATAAAAACCAAGCCTAACAAATAATGGATTATTGAACTTAATCCATTGGTTTTTCCTAAAGCATTCTGAATAGTTTCATAATTAATATCTGCAAATATCAGCATAATTATTAATAACAGAATACTTACTACAAATTCAGTGAGAATAGGATTATCTTTTATATTTTGTGGAATATTAAGTAGTGGGAAATTCGGTTTTTTCGAAACATACATTAGAAATAAAAACAAAGCTGTAGTTAGAGTCGTTTCAAACCAAATTGTACTTTTTGGACCAAAACCATCAGGCGTTCCAACAATATTATAATGAATGGGAATGGTTTCTGGCAGATTTTTAAAATTAACAATTGTAAAAATCCAGATCAATATCAAAACCACAAAAGAAATAATTTTCAATGCGAAAGAAATGGTTTTCATAATTAATTGTTTAGTTTTCTACTGCAAATCTATCATTATTTATTGAAGGAATTCATATCACTAGCCAATCCAAGTTTTTTTGATAAAGTTAAATTCATTAAGAATTTTGAACTGTGCGAAATACAGCCACGTTTAGCTTCACAAATCAGTTGCAAACAATCAGAATCAATAGAAATTAAAAAATTAACAGAAAAAAGTTTTCAAATATTTGCCACTCAAAATAAAATCTCTATATTTGCAGTCTGAAAATAAAAAGATAATTACGAACTAAATATATTAGTGATGAGTAAAAGAACATTCCAACCATCTGAAAGAAAAAGAAGAAACAAACACGGTTTCCGTGAAAGAATGTCTACACCAAACGGAAGAAGAGTGTTGGCAGCTAGAAGAGCGAAAGGCAGAAAGAGCTTAACTGTTAGTGCTGCGCGCGCTAAGAGATAATTTTCTTTAATTATCATATACAAAAAATGCTTGAATTTTTTTTCAAGCATTTTTTGTTGTTAAAATTTGCCAAAAATAAAAGCTGAAAAATAAGTTTTTGCTATTTTTGAATTTCACAAACTTTCAATTTCCAAATTATGCCGCACAGAAATGACCCGGGTATCGATATTATAGATTTGAGCAGTGCTAAGATTGTACAGAAAAACTTTACAGTTCTGAATGATGTGGATCTTCATATCAAAAAAGGAAAATTCTGTTACCTGATTGGAAAAACAGGATCTGGAAAAAGTTCTCTTCTGAAAGTTCTTTACGGGCAACTTCCTCTACAAGGCGGAAGCGGACAAGTAGCAGGCTTTGATTTGAAAAAATTGAAACAATCTGACGTCCCTAATCTGAGAAGAAAACTAGGAATCGTGTTCCAAGATTTTCAGTTGCTACCAGACAGAAATATCGAGAAAAATCTCCTTTTCGTCCTTCAGGCCACCGGCTGGAGTGACAAACACAAAATGGAAGCAAGAATTGACGAAGTACTTTCCAGCGTTGGTATGAAAACTAAAAAGCATAAAATGCCTCACCAGCTCTCCGGAGGTGAGCAACAACGTGCTGCGATTGCCAGAGCACTTCTTAATCATCCAGAGTTGATTCTTGCAGATGAACCAACGGGAAACCTTGACCCAGAAACATCCAATGATATTATGACGCTTCTAAAGAATCTGGCAGAAGAAAACCATTGCGCTGTAGTAATGGCAACGCACGATTATCATATGATTCAGAATTATCCTGGAGAAGCCATCCGATGCGAAAACGGACAGGTAACTGTTCTTGATACCGCTGAACTTTTTGAATAAGAAAATTTCCAGTTATAAAAATTAAGACTCTTTGAAAAGAAACTCAAAGAGTTTTTTTGAATATGTGGAAGTCTTTCGTCAGCTCAAGATATTCATCGGAATAAACTCTTGGTGACTTTTCTATAACGAAATATTCTTCTGTTACTTCTGATTTTTGAAATGAATATTCTAAAACTACCCTTTTCGGTTTAGAAGTATTGATTCCTTTGATAATGACTTTTCTTTGCAGACATAAAAGATTATCGCTACAGATTTTAGTGAATTGTTTTTCGGAATCAATGGGAATAATAACAGAAAATAAGCCTTCATCGGAAAGTAATTGCGAAGCATTTTGAATCAAATCCGAGAAATCCAATTCTAATCTTTGTCTTGCAAGAATATCTTTTTCAGAACTGTTGGTTTCAAAATAAGGTGGATTAGAAACGATTAAATCAAATCTTTCCTCAGTTTCAAAATTTTTAAAATCTTGGTGTTGACTTTGGACTCTATCAGCGAAAGGAGAATTATAAAAATTATTTTGAGAAATTTGGACTGCTTCAGGATTAATATCAATTGCTAAAATATTAGCGTTCGGATTTCTTTGCGCTAACATCAGAGAAATAATTCCTGTTCCTGTACCAACTTCGAGAATTTGTTTGGCATTAACAACATTCGATAAAGCGCCTATCAAAACCGCATCTGTTCCAACTCGGAAAACATCAGAACTTTGATGAATTTCAAATTGTTGAAATCGGAAAGGTTTCATTTATAAATTTGAAGGCATTGAGATTGTGAAAGTCGCGCCTTTATCAACTTCAGAAACAACAGTGATTGTTCCATTATAATCTTCAACCATTCGTTTTACCATTGTCAACCCGATTCCCATTCCGCTGTTTTTGGAAGTGAAATTTGGATCAAATATTTTTTCCAACTTATCTGGCGATATCCCTACTCCATTATCATTAACTATAATCTTAATGCGCTTTTCAATTTTTTCGATATCTACATTGATGACTGACTTTCTGTTATCTGCTTTCGCCTGACTAGCATTGGTCACAAGATTGATTATAATTCTCGCCAGATAATCCTTGTCTATTTTCATCATTATATTATCATGACTTGCATGGATGAAGATATTTTCATCACTAAAAATAGTGAGAACATTTCGGATCTCCCTATTCAAATTGATTTCTTCGTCGTTCCTTTTTGGGAGCTGCGCAAATTCTGAAAATGCCGTTGCTACCCTGCTTATGACTTCAATCTGACCAATAATCACTCCACTAAGATTCTTAACTTTAGTTTCGTTATTAGGATCATTGGGATCAAATTTCCTCTCGAAATTCTGCATCATCAGCTTCATTGGCGTCAGCGGATTCTTGACCTCATGCGCTACTTGTCTCGCCATTTCTTGCCACGCAGATTGTTTTTCAATATAACTTAGCCGCTCTCTTTGGTCAGCAATCTCGGAGATCATTTTATTATAAGCCTTAACTAACGCATTTAGTTCATCATTCTTATAATAACGGATCGGCTGGAGATTTTTATCAAACAGATTAATTTTACTGATCATAGAGGTGAAACGTGTAATCGCATTTGTTAGATTATTTGATATGATCCAGCTAAGCCAGATACTGAGAAAAATAATCAGCAAATTGACACCAACGATGTATGCGAAATAGTGTTTAAAAACCACCTTGTAGGCACTTTCATTATGATAATAAGGAAAATAAACATAAGCAATATCCTCCAGCATGTTATTTTTCAGCACCATATAGGATGAGACAATACTGGCTTTAAGATTTTCATCATAGGATTTGTGATCATAGCGCTTACCGTCTTTCCGAATAGCTGCGATTACTTCCGCTGGCATCTTCTTTTGCGCCACCAGATTTGGCTCCTTGTTGGAGAGGAGGTAATTCCCATTCAAATCATAAATAATAATATCGTGCTTATTAATATCTGCAATCTCATAGATTTTATTCTCGAGAACCGTAGGAATATCACGTGTTTTGACCGTTGAGTGGCTAAGCGCATAATCCAGGGACGACATTAGCGCTTCGGATTTATTCTGCATATCGGTACGGCTTTGTTCTTTAGCATTGTTTCTCAATATCACAAAAGAAAGAACACCTGAAGTAACTATACTCAGTAAACAAATAGCCATAAAACCTAAGAAAACCCGGTTTCGTAAACGGTAACCTTTATAATTACTAAATGACATATTGTTTTTTCAAAAGTTTGGCAACGTACTTTCCGATGATGTCAAATTCCAGATTCACTACATCACCTTTTTTAAGATGCTTTTTATTCGTAAACTCCCAAGTGTACGGAATAATAGCTACAGAAAACTTATTTTTTCCGCTCTCTGCCACGGTCAGACTCGTTCCGTTGACTGTAATTGAGCCTTGAGGAACTGTCGTATATTCATCCGATTCTTCATAAGAAATTGTTATAACGTAGCTTCCGTTCAGATTCTCAATATGCTCTACAATTCCAGTCTTGTCCACGTGACCTTGCACCACGTGACCGTCTAGTCTT
>DLND01000106.1 GCA_002476905.1 Flavobacteriales bacterium UBA7519 | reverse complement strand
AAAAAATCAAAGGATTTTTAATATCAATTATTTATTATTTTCCCATACTAGCGCGCTAGCGCCAGGGATGGCCGCATCTGCCTCGTCCAATTCGCTGAAAACAAGTTTTACTTTGCCTCGGAAAATCGGGAGCAGATTTCTTTCCATATGTAATTTTGTAGGTTTCAGAAGATAATCGCCGGCTTTGATAACACCGCCGAATAGTAAAATGGCTTCAGGTGAAGAAAACATCACAAAGTTTGCAAACGCCTCGCCCAGTTTCTGACCAGTGTATCGGAACACTTCAATGGCGGTCGGATCACCCTTTTGCGCACATTCGTAAACTGTTTTTGAGTTGATTTCTTCTTCTGGGTATTGATTCAGCATAGAATCAGGAAACTCTGCCCGGAACTTTTTTGCAGTAATAGCAATTCCGGTTGCCGATGCATAAGCTTCCAGACTGCCTTCGGAACCAGTGCTCCAATGTTTTCTTCCGCCTGGCTTCACGATGGTATGGCCTAGTTCTCCAGCAAAACCGTCGTGTCCGTAGATGAGACTTCCACCAGCAATAATGCCACTGCCGACACCTGTTCCTAGTGTAATCATTATAAAATCCTTCATTCCTCTCGCTGCTCCAAACATCATTTCGCCTAGTGCAGCGGCATTTGCATCATTGGTCATTCTGCAAGAAAAGCCGAATTTTTTTGTCATCAGTTCTGCAAAGGGAACTACACCTTTCCACCTCAGGTTAGGTGCCTGTTCTATAGTTCCTCTGTAATAATTGGCATTGGGTGCACCAACGCCAATCCCGTCTAGGTTTTTATTAGGAGAATACTTTTCTATTAGCGGATTGATATTTTGGTATAAAGCGTCGATAAAATCTTCAACTTTTTCATACTTATCAGTTTTAATGCTTCCTTTTGCAAGAATCTCACCTCTGTGATTCACCAATCCGAATTTCGTATTTGTCCCACCGATATCAATTCCTAAAGCTACTTGCTTTGACAGATCTATTAATGACATTTTGAATTTATAATTTCTAAGTATAAAAGTAAAAAAAATCCGAGAATGTTCCCCGTATTAATTAATCTATTTTAAGTTTTTATGAAAATTATTATTCTTTTTTCGTCTTCCGTACCAGATCAAAAATCCTGTAACAGGCATTGATGCAATAATCAAACTAATTGTAAACGCTACAATCTTTGTTGGCAGTCCTAAAATCGCCCCAACGTGGATGTCATAATTGGCTGCAACTGTTTTTTCGCCAAAATTTTTGTCTTCAGGATCGTGTCTGTGCAACAATTCTCCGGAATTTTCATCAAAAATAAGACTGCTGCTTTTGTGATAAGAATAGGAGAGGTGTTTTACATAGACTTCAAAGTTCGGATGCTCGTGATCATCAAGATGCGGATGTCCCAAGTCCAGACTAAAGCTATATGCGTGGGGATAAAGCTCTTTTACTTTGTCCGAAATTTTATCAAGTGTTCCTTCATTTCTCATCTCAATGGGAGCCTTGGTAGTAATTTTTGAAAAATCTGGATAGGCCGTTTCTCCACCGGAAAAAATATAATAGATTGATGCCTGCACCACAAAAAATGCATAAAACAGGCCGGTGATAGTCAGGATCAAAGCAAAGATTGAAGAATAAAATCCCAGGATATTATGTAGGTCGTAGTTTTTACGCTTCCATTGTGTGGTATCGTTCCATCGAAAGCTGAAACGTTGTTTTCTTACGGCTTTGTTTTTTGGCCACCAAAGGATGATGCCGGAAATCAGCATAATCAAGAAGATGATAACAGGAATCCCGACAACGTAAGTTCCCCAATGCTGCTTCAGAAGGAAACTCCAGTGAATAGATTTGACAATGGCGAAGAATCCATTCTTCTCATCATAAACTTGGAGGACTTTTCCTGTGTAAGGATTGACGTAAGCCAATTTATAAATCGGAAATTCATCAAAATAATTCCATTGATCTGGCTGATGCTCGTACCAATAAACTTGATAAGACATTTTACTGTCAATCGGAATATTGACCCAGTGTATTGGAAATTTTTCCTTGGTTTGCTCGTTAACCAATTTTTCTATCTCGCGGATGGGAAGGATTTTTTTCTGGCCAATATTTATTTCGTTGTGGTAGATGTATTCTTTTCTGGTGTAATTTTCTACCTCATCTTTGAAGACATAAAGAGCACCTGTAATTGCAATAACGAAAATCAGTAAACCAATGGACAAGCCAAACCACAGATGTAGTTTGGCTGACCATTTTTTGAAAAACCCTGGTTTCTTTTTATGATGGTGTTTTTTTATTCCCATAAATGAGTTAAAATTTATAAGCAACTGTCCCTAAGAAATTTGCTAACATTTGCGGATTCGCGGTGGAGTATCCCGTCCAATAATGTTCGCTGGTTAAGTTGTCTACCTTAACGCCGATTCTGAATTTTTTCGTATCGTAAAACGCATTAACATTCAAAACGAAATATTTTGGTAAAATGAAATTGCCGGTAACATTATTATCACTGGCATAATTTCCACCGAGTCCGAATCCAAGACCTTTCACACGACTATCAACAAATTGGTAGGCTAAGTTGAAATTTGCATTCCAGAAAGAACCCGCAGTGGTCGGTCTAGTTTCTGTTGATTGATCGATGGTGTCGTTGTAAGCTAAACCGCCTACTAAAGAAAAACCTTTTACTAGATATGCATTAACTTCCAGCTCAAATCCTTTGCTGAGTGTGGATGCGATTTGTTTTTGAACTGAATTCCCATTTGCTGCAACCTCTCCAGTGGCAAGCAATTGATCTTTAACCTTGATGTTATAATAAGAAACAGTCGCATTAAACCTATTATTAAAGAGGCTTGCTTTTAAACCGCCCTCGAACTGATTACCTCTCTCGGGGTCAGATAAAGTGGTGTTACCCGCAATGTCTGAAGTGTAATATCCATTTGATTTGAATGAATTTTGGTAATTCCCAAAAACTGAGAATCTATCTTTTACGATTTCGTAAACAATTCCTGCTTTTGGAGAAAATGCAGATTGGTTGTACGCCTTTTCCTCTTTGGCACCAACTTCTGGTCCAACTTTACCTCCTAGGAAATCATTATTTTCATAACGAAGTCCTGCCATTATATGAAGGTTGGCTATCGGAGAGAACAAGTTGGAAATGTAACCAGAATAAGTGTTCAGATCCCTGATATAGTTCCAAGTTGAAAATTTGCTATTATCTGAATAAAGTGCAGACAATGCATTGCCATTCATTCCGGAATAATCTGCACCTGAAGCAGCTATTGTATCAAAACTACCATTCAGATACTTATATTTTAATCTTTCTGTCGTTCTCATATAATCAAAACCAGCAACGGTTTTGTTTTTCATTCCATTGGAAAAGTCATAATTAAAATTGAAGTTCTGTTGTATTTGAAACCAGGATTTTTTGCTGTTGTTTGTAGATTGGTCAGCTCTGGTAACATAATATTGTCCTCCGGTATACGAAATTGAAAAATAGGGATTATAACCGTCCGAATAAGAATCGGAGTTATTAATATAAGTATTGGATGTAATGTTGTCTGTGATTTTCCACTTTACATTCCCGAAAATATTGGAATTTCTAGCTGTCATATACAAGTCTTTTCCTGTGTAAGACTCTTTATAACTCAGACCAGCGACTTTTTCCAAGTCTTTCATATTATCAACATTGTTTAAAGTCTTTGGGGAAAGATAGAAAAAGTAAGGATTAGCTGTAACTCTGTTTTGGAATAGCTCGTAGTCTAGGTTCACTTGCAGTTTTTCTGACACATTCCAAGTCAGGCTCGGAGCAAAAGTAGTGTATTGATTTTTTGCATCAGGTTTAGTAAAGTTGCCATCATTGGTGTAAGCTGAATTTACACGAAAAAGCAAGTCTTTGGTAATTGGTGCATTGATATCTGCTGTCGCTCTAAAGGTATTGTAGCTTCCCGCTGAGGCCGAAACTGCTCCAAAAAAATTCTTCACAGGCTTTTTAGTCACTCTGTTAATAAGTCCGCCGTAAGATGCTACATTACTTCCATAAAGTGTTGCCACAGGGCCTTTCAAAAACTCCAGCGTTTCAACATTAATGGCATCAATAGTAGAAGTTACGGGCGCAACCATTCCATTTCTTGTAGATGCTTGGGAAGGAAAACCTCTCAAAACGAAAAATGACCCACCATCACCAGCTCTTCCGGTAGGATTCCACATTTTCTGTAAACCCGTTACATTTCTGTAAGCATCATCTACAGTAAAAATATTCTGATTTTCCAAAATCCCTCGGTCTATAGAAGAATAAACTTGTGGGTTTTCAATAAAGCTTATCGGCATTTTATTGGAAGAATCAGTATCTAATTTTTTTACCATTTTATCAATGATAACTTCTTCTATTTTTTTAGAATTGATAGTATCTTTTTCCTGCGCAAAGATCATTGTTGATGATAACACCAAAACACTCAGAATAATTCGCTTCATATATTTAATTTTATGCAAATATATTATTTTTAATTATTCTAAATAAAATTGAATTCTGATTCTTGTCATTTTATTGAGAATTATTTTTACTGATAATTTAAATAAGAGAACTATCGTTTTATAATGTAGACTCATGTAATATTCCAAAAAAAATCCTGCTGATTTCTCAACAGGATTATGATTCATTATTTTGCTAATAACGGTTATGCAGGAATCTCACCTTTATATAAGAAAGAAACGATCTCTTTATTTACCTGATCCACCATTTCACTAAACAGATAGAAAGACTCTTGTTTGTAAATCACCAACGGGTCTTTTTGCTCATAAACTGCACCTTGAGAAGAACGTCTTAGATCATCCATCTCTCTTAGGTGTGTTTTCCAGTTTTCATCAATGATTGCCAATGAAATATTCTTTTCAAAATCTGTAATCAAGGACTCACACTTGGTTTCATATGCTTCTTTAAGATCTGTAACAATGGTCATTGTTTTAGTTCCATCTGTGAAAGGAACTTGTATCATCTTGAACATAGAACCTTGGTTCAGATACACATTCTCAATGATTGGATACGCTTTCTCTTTCAAAAGATTTAATCTCAGATCATAATCTTCTTTAGCTTTTTTAAATACGATATCTGTTAGTGCGGGAATCTGCTTACTTGCAAATTCTGATTCAGTCACAGGCGCTTCCATTGTGAAATGTTTGATGATCTCAAATTCGAAATCTTTATAATTTCCTGTAGCTTTGGTTTTTGTAACTATGGATGCAGCAGTGTCGTAAATCATATTCACGATGTCATACTTCAAGTGATCTCCAAATAAGGCGTTCTTTCTTCTTTTATAGATCACATCACGCTGCTTATTCATGACATCATCATACTCCAACAGTCTTTTTCTGACACCAAAGTTGTTTTCTTCAACTTTTTTCTGAGCTCTCTCGATAGACTTAGAAATCATAGAATGCTGAATCACTTCACCTTCTTTATGACCCATTCTGTCCATCATCTTAGCGATTCTCTCGGAACCGAAAAGACGCATCAGATTATCTTCCAAAGAAACGTAAAACTGAGAACTTCCCGGATCTCCTTGTCGGCCAGCCCTACCTCTTAGCTGTCTGTCCACACGGCGGGAATCATGTCTTTCTGTACCAATGATGGCCAGTCCACCTGCTTCTTTCACTTCCGGTTTTAGCTTGATATCGGTACCTCTACCAGCCATATTGGTTGCAATCGTCACAACGCCTGGTCCACCTGCTCCGGCTACAATCTCCGCTTCTTTTTTGTGAAGTTTCGCATTCAGAACTTGGTGCTGAATTTTTCTTAACTGTAAAGCTCTTGAAAGCAATTGAGAAATCTCCACTGAAGTAGTACCAACCAAAACAGGTCTTCCTGCAGCGGTAAGCTTCTCGATTTCTTCTATTACTGCATTGTATTTTTCACGGTTGGTTTTGTAAACCAAATCTTGTCTGTCATCCCTCTGGATTGGTCGGTTGGTAGGGATTACCACAACGTCCAATTTGTAAATCTGCCAGAATTCTCCTGCTTCGGTTTCCGCCGTTCCGGTCATACCGGCCAGTTTGTTATACATTCGGAAATAGTTCTGTAAAGTAATCGTAGCGAAGGTCTGAGTTGCTGCTTCAATCTTTACATTTTCCTTGGCTTCAATTGCCTGATGAAGTCCGTCTGAATAACGACGTCCTTCCATGATACGACCTGTTTGCTCATCTACGATTTTTACTTCACCATCAATTACCACATATTCATCATCTTTTTCGAATAATGTATAAGCCTTTAGCAACTGATTCATCGTATGAACACGCTCGGATTTTACTGCGAAATCTCTGTATAGTTCTTCTTTCGCTGCAAACTCTTCTTCTTTAGAAAGATTTTTCTTTTCAAGTTCTGCAATTTCTGTAGCAATGTCTGGAAGAACGAAGAAGTTTTGGTCTTCATTACCCGCTGACATATATTCTACACCTTTGTCAGTTAAATCGATTTGATTGTTCTTCTCATCAATAACGAAATAAAGGTCTTTATCCACAATTGGCATATCGCGGTTATTATCTGCCATATATTGACCTTCAACTTTCTGAAGCAATGCGCGGTTTCCGCTTTCTGACAGGAACTTGATCAATTGTCTATTTTTTGGCAGACCTCTATAGGCTTGGAGTAATTTGAATCCTCCTTCTTTAGTATTACCGTTGGCAATGAGTTTTTTAGCTTCGTTGAAAATTGCAGAAACCGTTTTTTTCTGAACTTCTACAATTCTGTCGATGGAAGGTTTAAGCACATCAAACTCCTGTCTGTCACCTTGAGGAACAGGTCCGGAAATAATCAATGGCGTTCTAGCGTCATCGATCAATACAGAATCCACCTCATCGACAATGGCAAAATTCAATTCACCCTGAACAAGTTCGGTTGGATTGGTTACCATATTATCTCTCAGGTAATCAAAACCAAATTCGTTATTGGTTCCGTACGTAATGCTTGCCTGATAGGCTTTTCTTCTGGCGTCTGAGTTAGGCTGGTGATTATCAATACAATCTATGGTCAATCCATGGAACTCATACAATGGACCCATCCACGCCGAGTCTCTTTTTGCTAGATAATCGTTCACGGTTACAACGTGTACACCACGTCCCGGAAGGGCATTAAGATAAATCGGAAGGGTACCTACAAGGGTTTTACCTTCACCGGTTGCCATCTCGGCAATTTTTCCTGAGTGCAGAACGGCACCACCTATAAACTGTGTATCATAGTGAACCATATCCCACACCACCGGCGTTCCGGCTGCATCCCAGCTGTTTTTCCAGACCGCAGTTTCTCCTTCTATCGAAACAAAGTCTTTGTACGAAGCAAGTTCTCTATCTCTGTCTGTAGCAGTTACACGGATTTCGCCGTTCTGAGCAAGACGTCTGGAAGTTTCCTTGACCAAAGCAAATGCCTCCGGAAGGATCTCATTAAGAACTTTTTCCTCCACTTGGTAAGAATCTTTTTTCAGAGATTCTATTTTGCCAAAAAGAGCTTCTTTTTCATCTACGTTGGTCGAGTTTTTAATCTGCTCTTTTAATTCGTCAATTTGGGAAGTGAATTTAGCAGTGGCAGATTTGATTTTCTCTTTGAATTCTGCTGTTTTTTCTCGCAATCCATCATCTGTCAATGTCTGGATGTTTGGTTCTGCTGCTTTAATTTTTGCGACAACTTTTTTTACTTCTTTTAGATCTTTTGCATTTTTGTCTCCCAAAAAACTTTTAAGAACTGTATTTAAAAAACTCATTTATTCAGCTTTTGGCAATTAGCGTGCGGCTAATCGCATTAATAATTGTATTTATAAAAAGCCAATAGCACGAAGCCATTAGCCAAGTGCTATCTTAATATTCGTCTTCGTTCCAAAGGAAATCTTCGTCCGTTGGATAGTCTGACCATACTTCTTCTATGGAATCGTATATCTCTCCCTCATCCTCTATGGCCTGCAGGTTTTCCACCACTTCCATAGGTGCTCCTGTTCTGATTGCGTAATCGATTAATTCTGCCTTGGTCATCGGCCAAGGTGCGTCACTTAGATATGATGCTAATTCTAATGTCCAATACATAATTTAAATTTTTGCAAAAGTAAAAAATTAGGTGATATTTTGTATATATTTCTGCTGATTTTCAATAATATTTAATAATCATTTTGATTTACTCTAGATCTGTCTGACATCAGCTATTATTTATGCGGTTTCCCAAAAACCATTCCACAAATTTTTTTATGCCATTTTGGAAGTTTGTAGTTGGTTTGTATCCAATGAGCGTTTTGGCTTTTGTGATATCCGCATTGGTTTTCAGGACGTCACCTGCCTGCATCGGCAAGATTTTTTTATTGGCAGATTTGCCCAGGGCTTTTTCTAATTCTGATAGCATTTCTGACAAGGTTACCACTTCATTTTCGCCCAGATTGATTATTTCATACACTTTTTCCCTGCTTTCCAGATAGAGTACAGATTTCAGAATACCATCTATAATATCATCAATATAGGTATAATCTCGGGCTGTAGATCCGTTTCCGTAAAAAGGAATTTCAGCATCATCAAGGATTAATTTTGTAAACTTATGAATGGCTAGGTCTGGTCTTTGTCTTGGCCCGTAAACCGTAAAAAACCGAAGATGTATCATATCAATATGATAAAGATGATGATAAACGTGACCTAATAATTCACCCGCTTTCTTAGTTGCAGCGTAAGGTGAGATAGGTCTGTCCACATTATCCGTTTCCGAAAAAGGAACTTTATCACTATTTCCGTAAACACTTGATGATGATGCATAAATAAATTTATGGATATCAAAATCTTTACAAAGTTCCCAAAGGTTCTGGGTACCACGGATATTAACCGCTTCGTAATCCAAAGGATTCTCTATAGATGGACGCACACCCGCAAGAGCTGCAAGGTGAATAATAAAGTCAATTTTGTGATTTTTAAATATGGTTTTGAGACCGTCCTTGTCTTTTATATCTTGATAGTAGAGTTTGTAGTTTTCAGATTTGGAGGTGTTTATTACTAGGTTAATATCGTCTTCTTTATTCGTGAACTTAAAAGATGAAGTATGTCCTGTTGAATCTAATGTATTTCTGATTTTTATCCTGTAATCATAAAAATTATCAAAATTGTCAATGTTAATGACAGAATGTCCACTTTTCAACAGGTTTTCTACCAGATGTGAACCGATAAATCCGCTTCCCCCAGTTATCAGATAGTTCATAATTTATTGTTTTGATGCGAAGATAAGAATTAAACAAAAGAAAATCCCTTATAAGGAGATTCTTTTGAATTTGAAATGTGTCGTAAATAATTATTTTTATAATCCAATATAGGTTAGTCATAAAAAGTATTTGATTGAAAATGCCTATTTTTAAACTTTGAAATTAAGAAACAGATGCAATTCTCCGGACAGATCCTAAAAATGATTTCCCAAAACGGAAAACCAATCCAATATTACCTGAACCTGAAAAATGATCTCATTAATATGAATCAGCTTTTTGGAAAAAACATCTATATAAAGCATATTGGCTATCAATGTGTGAACTGTGGTAGTGATGAGAAGATCTACAGAATGGGATTTTGCAAAAAATGTTTTTTTGAAAGTCCCTATGCTAGTGATACCATTATCCGCCCGGAATTATCTACCGCCCATCTTGGTATTGCAGAAAGGGATTTGGATGTGGAAAAAGAAATTCAGCTGGTGCCACATATTGTTTATCTCGCTTACACAGGTGATGTGAAGGTTGGCGTGACAAGAGAATCTCAAATCCCAACAAGATGGATTGACCAAGGTGCAACTTTCGCTTTGCCAATAGCGGTTACAGAAAACCGTTACGAAGCCGGAATGATAGAGGTAGAGCTGAAAAAACATATTGCTGATAAAACCAATCCAAAAAAAATGCTTCAGGATGATTATGAAGATACACTGGACTTGATTGATTTTCGAAATAAAGTTGCCGAATATTTTCCTAATGATTTCAAGAAGTTTGCAGTAACCGAAGATAATGTGATAAGATTGGATTTTCCTTATGAAAAGCCTGAGAAAATCAATGTATTTACATTAGATAAAAAGCCAGAGTTCAGTGGAGTTCTTAAAGGAATCAAAGGGCAATATCTTTATTTTGAAGGCGGAGACTTCATCAATGTACGTGGCCACGAAGGTTATGTGGTAGAATTAGTGGTGTAAAATTGGAACGGTTTTTAGTAGTCAGTAAATAATTAATAAACAGATGAAAAAAACTCTAAAAATTTCACTCATTGTCTTAGGAAGTCTTTTAACATTAACTGTAGTTGCCAATATCGGTTTAAGTCTTTGGCTGAAGTATAAACTTCCGGACTATCTTAAAAACAAAACACCTTATCATATTACCTACAAATCTTTGAATGTTGAAATCTTGAGCGGAAATATTGCTGCAGATGATATCATCATAAGAACAAAACAGCCAAATAATACTCAAGTTGCAATGTTGCATGGCTCGCTGGGTGGTATCAATATCAGCAGATTAGGCGTTATAGAATTTCTTAAAAATAAAAGGCTGGAAGCTAGTTCTGTAAAGCTTATTAAACCTAACATTATTATCAGACTTGCTGAACAAAAAAATAAATCTTCCGAAAAAGAGCCCCTTCCCTTTACAATAAAAAATATTGAGATAGATAATGGCAATCTTGAGATAAAAAAGTCGGATCAAAGCCAGTTGTTTTCCGCTAAAGATCTCAATCTTAATATTAAAAATCTGAGTCTTAATGAAAATCAGGATGAGTTGCCTTTTGCCTTAGACAGTTATGAAATTACTGCAAAAAATTTCTTTGTCCGGCTCGGAAAAGTTTATTCAGTTACCGCAACATCTATTAGAACAAAGGACGGAAAACTGGATGTATCTGATTTTGTCTTAAAATCTATTCTTGATTTCAAAAATTGGGAAAAAAACTTCAAAAGCCAAAAAAGCCTTTTCCAGATCAAAAGCAAGCAGCTGGTTTTTGAAAAGCTTATATTCAGCAAAACAAAACTCAGTCTGAAAAATGCAATCCTGCAAAGCCCAGAGTTTGTTATTCAGAACAGAGATAGCAAAGTGATTAAAACCAATAAAAAGAAAGCTGAATTTGATCTTGATTTCCAGAATGTTGATGTGATTGATGGAAAATTATCTATTTTGAAAGCTACTGGAGCACGCTCTTTTTCTATTGCTAAGTTTAACGCTAATGTCAGAAATTTTCTGATGGATTCCGAAACGTCAAAAAATAAAATACCATTTTCTTATCAGGATTATAAACTGACCGGAAATCAGCTTTTTTATGATGCCGGAAAGTATTACACGATTGATTTGGCAAGCTTCGGTATAACTCCGGAAAACATTGATTGTAAGTTTTTTAACTTGAATCCAAAATATTCCAGATCAGAATTTGTAAAGATGATTCCGATGGAAAACGATTTGTTTGATATCTCTGCTAGCAGGATTCAGTTTCTTGGTTTAAAATGGAGCTATGACAAAGACCAACCAGACATTCACATTAAAAATATAAAGCTCAATGAGGTAGATGCGAACATTTTCCGAAGCAAAATCCCGAAGGACAATCCGAAAGAAAAATTGCTTTATTCTAAAATGCTTAGAAATATTAAATTCCCTTTGTTGGTTGATAATCTTAATCTTATCAACTCCAGATTGGTGTACGAAGAAGACAAGCCAGACGCAAATGGACCAGGAAAAGTTATCTTTTCTAATTTTAATATGAATGTCAGAAATCTAAACTCTAATAAGAAAAAAGGAGCCGACACAAAAGTTCCGATTGCGATCAACTGTCAATTTATGGAGGTATCACCAATGAAGGTGAATTGGAATTTCGACACTGCCAATTTACACGATCAGTTTACCATTTCAGGTTACATCAATAATCTCCCGGCTAATGATATCAATCCTTTTATCAAACCTTACATGAATATTACGGCAACAGGATTAATTACCAGTCTTAATTTTGATTTTAAAGGGAATAACGATCTTATGAACGGGAAATTCCGAATCGCTCACAAAGATCTAAAAGTGAATGTGTTGGATCAAAAAACCAAGGAGAAGAAAAAATTTTTGTCAGCAGTTGTTAATCTGATTGTAAGAAAAGATTCTAAACAATTTCCGGAATCTGTTGATGTATATGTGGAAAGAAACAAGGAAAGATCTTTCTTTAACCTATTCTGGAAAGGCATAGAAGACGGTTTAAAAAAGACTTTGGTCAGTATTAATGTTGATAAAGTGAAGAAGATTGTAGAAGATGTTAAAAAAACTGTGAAAGAAACAAAAACAAAAATAAAAGAATCTAAGGAGAATATTTCTAAAACTGTAAAATAAAACGATGTTTTTCAGGCAACAAAAAAGCTCAGGATTATAGAAATCTTGAGCTTATTATTGGTCTTGTTGTCATTCTAAAAATCATACTCTTCTTTTTCTTCAGTAGGCAAGGATTTGATAAACTCATCAAACTCACGCCCATCATAATTACTGTCGGCACCATAAGAATCGATAATCATAGCTTTGTTTCCATATAAATCTTCCACAAGATATAGAGCGACATTATCTCCAGGGTCACTTGCTCCCTCGAATCTATACGTTCTGATGATCTTTAGATCTTCGGCACGATAGGATTTTTCAGTTCCGGAAATAACGAATTTTTTGTCATCCGTCATCCTTATTTCATCCGTAATTCCTTTTTCTCTCAGCTTTTCCATCACTTGCGAGAGTGTCAGCATTGGTTTTGGTATCATAATAATATTTTTTTTGGATTGATGTTTACGAATAATCAAATCATGAACCAAAAAGAAAAGACTTTACAATTTGTAAAGTCTAAAAAAATAAAAGTTATGAAAAATAAAATTGTCCCTTTCTTCTTCACAGATCAGGAAATTTATTTGTTGGCCTTATAACGCTTGTCCGGCGTTCCGTCTTTTTTAAGCATTTTATTGGCTTTGTATCGTTTATCCGGTGTACCGTCTTTTTTAAGTTTGACATCCGGTGTGTTGGCAACTTTCGCAGCCTGTGCTTCTACGGTCTTTGTTGCCTTTTTCTCGGTCTTAGTCACTTGCTTTTTTGCTGCAGGAGCAGTGGTCTGCGCTGTTGCTGCACCTACCCCGAATGTAAGCAGAATGGCTGCTAATAAATTTTTCATTGTAGAATATTGTGTTGGTTAATTATTGAAGCAAATTTAAATCAAAATTTGATTCGAAAAGAAAAACAGAAAAACTTTAACCACAAATTATAACAACTTAAAATAGCCTTAAAAAAAATCAAAGCTGCCTACAATCTTTATGATAAGAAACCTATTAAAAATTATATCGGTAAGCAAGGCTGAAGTTCAGAAGGATTGCCTTGGAATAATATTGTTCGATGTCAGGATTCTGATTGCCGATTCTGGCATTATAAAAGTTTAGGCGCGGGCCAAAGACGACTTGCTGAAAGCCTTCGTTGTCAATCGTATAAATAGCCTTCAATCCGAAATTAAGTCCACCATTGCCTTCAGAGAAATCTCCGGAATTGTCCAGAAAAGGACTCTTCATCCTGTATGTGCTGTAACCAATGAGCTCCTCTATGAAAAATTCTTCGCTGAACTTATCCTGATGAAAGAGGTAAGCATCAAAATTATTAAGAGAAGGAGCGCCCAGGTAACCGAATTTATCGCGCTCCTTGACATTCGCTAGAAAATAAGTGTACTCGATTCCGAGACCAAAATTTTTGTAAATGTTGACGTTACCTCCTACACCAAAACCGTAAAAATAGTCAAAGGTCTCATTCAGAAAATTGTTGCCGAGCGCCTTCATCACCTTCACGTTAGGGTCAATGGAAAACCTGACATTCTCTGTCCAATCCTGCTTTTTTCTTCTCTGAGCATCAATGTTCAGAAAGGATATTGCCGAAAATGTGAGGAGTAAAATTTTTTTCATTTCAGAACAATATCATTAAAGATAACATACGTTTCTCCACCCGGGATTTCTATGCTAAGCGAGTCAGCGGATATCTTACAGCCTTTGGTATCTGTAGAAAATGATTTGATTTTATAATTTTTTAGCTCAAGTCTGTACGTGCCTTTATCATAAGGGCCCGCAAGAACAAAGCTTCCGCTCTCCTTGGGTAGCGTTTCCGCAATTATTTTTTTCTCTTTTACGAGGTGTATCGGGTCTTCCAGAAACTTGGCGTCAGAATAGCTTATTTTTCCTTCCACATATGCGCGGAAAATCTGCGCATCATCCTCTTTGCACTGGAGAATGAGAACCGAAAGCAATACTATAGCGGATAATATTTTGAAACTGAATTTCAAATGTTCATAGTTTAAGGAATGTAAAGTTAAAACTAAATTTTTTTAAAAATCGTATATTTGTAAAACAAAATAACGGTTCCGAAAATTTCTCGGAATCGCTTTTTGCGTTTACATATTAAATAATTTCTAAGCGCCATCTGAACAAAGGCACGAGAAATGATTGTTGTTTTTCTCCCGAAAGGGTATTGAAGATTAAAATGGAATTAAAAAAAATCAACCAGAATCTTTTGCCGGATTTGCTTCAGAAGCAGTTCGGGAGCGAGATTTTTTCTCAGATAAGTACCAAACAGCATATTTCAGTCAAAGGAAGTGCCGGTTCAGCCGTTTCAATTTTGGCGGCAGAACTGTTCCTAACGCAGAATAAAACCATACTTTATCTCACGGATGATAAGGAAGATGCACTTTACATCAATGCGGAAATGGAAGATTTGCTAGGAAAAGATAACATTCTTTATTTTCCAGCGACTCATTTGGAACCTTATCAGATCGAGAAAACCCAAAACGCAAATCTTGTTCTGAGAACCGAAGTTATCAATAAACTGAACTCAGCAAAATCTCCGAAAGTGATTGTTGCCTTTATCGGTGCAATGTCCGAAAAAGTGTTGAAAAAGGAAGATTTCAAAGCCATTTCGCATCACATAAAAGTGGGAGATCAGCTGGATTTTGATTTTGTGGATGAGCTGCTGAATCATTACCAATTCAACCAAACCGATTTTGTTTCCGAACCGGGAGAATTTTCTGTACGTGGCGGAATTGTGGATGTTTTTTCTTTTTCTAATGAAAAGCCTTTCCGAATCACATTTTTCGGTAACGAAGTAGAAAACATCAGGGCTTTTGATATAGAATCTCAACTGTCTCTGGACAAAATAGATGAATTTCAGTTGGTCTCCAACATGAATTTTTCGGTGGCCGGAAACAAGGTTTCATTTTTTGAATTATTGCCAGAAGACAGTTTTATTGTTTCAAAAAACCTTTATCTGTCTGCAAGAAAAATCAAGGAGTTCCACGAAAAAGCTTTGGAAAAGTATGAAACACTTAGTAAAGATATCAAGCACAGATCTCCGGACGAATTGTTCATTTCTGATGCAGAATTTCAGAATAAATTGATTAAGTTCAAAACCATAGATTTCAGTTCGCAATATTTCAACCTTCCAAAATCTCAGATAATTGAACTCAACCAAACACAGCAGCCGAGCTTTCACAAAAACTTCGAATTGCTGATTCAGGATTTGGAAGAAAAACAAGGACAAGGATTTGACACTTGGATTTCATTTTCATCAGAAAAACAGAAAGAAAGATTACAATCCATTTTTGAAGAACTTCAGCACGAGATTCCGTTCAAAAGCTTCAAGTCGGAACTGCACGAAGGTTTCGTGGATTCTGATAGCAAGATTCTTATTTATACCGATCATCAGATTTTCGACCGTTACCAGCGCTACAAATCCAAGGATGGATTTGCTAAATCGGAGCAGCTGACACTCAAGGATCTAATGTCTCTCAAAGTTGGCGATTATATTGCTCATATTGACCACGGAATCGGAAAATTTATGGGATTGGTTAAAGTCAATAATGATGGAAAAATCCAGGAATGTTTTAAGTTGAGTTACAAAAATGGCGATTTGCTGTACGTCAGCATTCATTCACTTCATAAAATTTCGAAATATAACGGGCCAGACGGAAAAGAAATTGTTCTTAGCAAGCTCGGTTCGCCAGCCTGGAAATCATTAAAACAAAAAACCAAAGCAAGAGTTAAGCAAATCGCTTTCGACCTGATAAAACTTTATGCGGAAAGGAAAACTGCTAAAGGATTCCAATACTCGCCGGATTCTTACCTGCAAAATGAACTGGAAGCAAGCTTCCTTTACGAAGATACACCAGACCAAGAAAAAGCAACGCTGGATGTAAAAAAAGATATGGAAAATGAAGGCGTAATGGACCGTTTGATCTGTGGCGATGTTGGATTCGGGAAAACGGAAGTTGCGATTCGTGCCGCGTTCAAAGCGGCGACAGACGGCAAACAAGTAGCGATTCTTGTTCCAACTACGATTCTAGCTTTCCAACATTACAGAAGTTTCAAAGAGCGTTTGAAAGATTTTCCGGTTAATATTTCTTACTTGAATAGATTCCGGACAGCCAAACAAAAATCGGAAACCAAAGAAGGCCTCAAAAATGGCAAAATCGATATTGTCATCGGAACGCAGCAGTTGGTTGGTAAAGATATACAATTCAAGGATTTAGGATTGTTGATTATTGACGAGGAACATAAATTTGGTGTGTCCGTCAAGGACAAATTAAAAACCCTTAAAACGAATGTTGATACATTGACTCTAACAGCGACTCCTATTCCGCGGACTTTGCAATTCTCATTGATGGCTGCGCGAGATTTATCGGTTATTAAAACGCCACCACCCAACAGACAACCTGTGGATACCAGCATCATTGGTTTCAGCGAAGAAATTATCCGGGATGCAGTTTCCTACGAATTACAGCGCGATGGACAGGTTTATTTTATCAACAACAGAATCGAAAACTTGAAAGATATTGCAGGACTAATCCAAAGATTGGTTCCGGATGCAAGAGTTATTACCGGTCACGGACAGATGGATGGGAAACAAATGGAAACGAATATCCTCGATTTCATGGAAGGGAAATATGATGTTTTGGTTTCTACTACTATCATAGAATCCGGCGTGGATGTCCCGAATGCAAACACAATTTTCATCAATGATGCACAGCGTTTCGGAATGGCAGACCTGCACCAGATGCGTGGAAGAGTAGGGCGGAGCAACAGAAAAGCATTCTGTTACCTGATAACGCCACCATTTGATATGATGACTTCCGATGCTAGAAAACGCCTCGAAGCAATTGAGCAGTTTTCGGATCTCGGGAGTGGTTTCCAGATTGCGATGAAAGACCTGGAAATCCGAGGAGCAGGCGATTTGCTGGGTGCTGAACAAAGTGGTTTTATTAATGAAATGGGATTTGAGACATACCAGAAGATGATGCAGGAAGCGTTGGAAGAACTGAAGGATGATGAGAATTTTGAGAATCTTTTCGAAAATGAGGAAGACCGGAACAAACTTTTCAAATCTACTAAAGAAGTGAATATTGATACGGATTTGGAGCTGATGTTGCCCGATGATTATGTGAGTTCTACGGAAGAGCGATTGTCATTGTATCAAAAATTAGCCGATATTCAGAGTGCGAAGGAACTGGAACAATTTGAAAATGAACTGATAGACCGGTTCGGAACACTTCCGGATGAAGCGATTAACCTTCTGAAATCTGTAGAGCTGAAATGGCTGGCGGCGGAAATTGGATTTGATAAGCTTGTGGTTAAAAATAAAGTTTTCCTTGGATATTTCCCTGCGAATCCTCAAGATAAGTTCTATCAAAGTGAGAAATTCAAGAAAATAATTGCGTATCTCACACAAAATCCGGCAGAAGCAACGTTAAAAGAAAAGAACAACCAGCTGATGATGCGAAAAGATAACGTGAAGAATGTGGATGATGTGAACCTGGTTCTGAATAGGATTTTGGCTTAAAATTGATTATATTTGATTACAAAAATTTTAGAAATGAATACTTTAACGATAAGGACAGAAAACCCGAACTTACTTTCTTTGGTAAAAGATTTTCTGAAAAAATATAAAGAAATCGAAATTATAGAAGATGAAATTTCTGAAGATAAGTTGAAAATCTATCTTGAAAATATTCGAGAAAAAGCCAATCAAGAAAATACCATCGATTCTAATGAGATGAAAGATAAGTTCTTCCAAAAACTATGCGAATTAGATACACAAAAGAAGCAGAGGAATCTTTAATAGAGATTGCAGAATTTCTCTATTATAGATGGACAGAGAAAGAAATTCAGGATTTATATTCCGAATTGGAAACGGTTCTAGAAAATGTATCTCAAAGTTTGGTTATTTACGAAAAGTTTTCAGAAAATATATTCCAAGCTTTAATTGGAAATAGAAATGTAAAATTATATTTCACAGTTGATTCCGATGAAATTTTAGTTCTCTTTTTTCTCAATTGCATACAAAATCCTGACAGACTGGATTTTTTGAAGTGATGAATAATTCTTTATGCGAAAATTCATTTTAGACTTTAAAAAAAGAAAAGTAACTGTATTGTTTTTTATAGCAACAGCATCGTTATGCCACGCCCAAATCCAAAAATACCATTACGATAAAGAAATGATATTTTTAAGTGATGCGGATAATGAAAGCGGAATCTCTGTTAGATTTAATTCAAAAGATAAAACTGTTCCGGTTTATTCTATCGGATTTAATTCCAAAAAAGAATCAATCAGAAACACAATTAATTTTTATTATAGTTACAGGAAAAATATCTACAGGATGGACGGCATCCTTTAAAATGAAAAATATGCTGTGGCTAATGGATTCAGGACTTTCAGCGCCGCATCGCCCGTCAGGTATTTTAAGAAAGCATCAGATTCGCTTTACAATTATAAATCCTATAAAAACCTGGAAAAAAGGATTGCAAAGGATAAAGACGGAACCGAAATAGAATTGTTTGTAGCACAACTGAATGATAATATTGACTATTCTGAACCAGCGCTTTTCTATTTGTCGGAACAATATGGTATTTCGCCAGGTTTGGGAAAAGGTGAATTGGTAGTTTTTGCGAATTATAAATTCAATCCTGGTTCAAACACGGGTGATTTTGTAGAAATTAAAGATATCAGCGCGGATTTATATCTTAACAAAAATCAGATTGAAGCACTGATTGATGACAGGTATAGGGAATTTTTGCAGCAATCTCATCAAGCCAAAACGCCGGTTTATTGTTCTGTAGCCGCTTTCAGTAAAAATACGGATGATAAAACAACAGAAGAACTAAATGACTTCCTAGGATATATGTGTGATTATTATGATCTTTGGAGCAATCAGGAAAAATGCGAAAACTTCAACACTTATTTTGATACAGAGTATAAAAGAAGAGTTGATATCTACAGAAGAAATGGTAATCTGAGCGATAAGCAAATCAAGATTTATTCTGAGGAAATCAGTCGGTTGAAAAATCAGAACCTGAAGGAAAATTTAGATTATAAGCGATTCTAAGAAAAAAATTACCATTAAATTTAAAAAATTAACTTTGCAGACAGAAAATCAAACAATGAAAAAAATATGTTTTCTCATCTTCGTTCTATTTATTATTGCATCTTGTAGTCCTAATCAGGATATCAACGGAGATTATTTGCTGGGCGTATCTTACAGTTCAAATGGAGGAACTAATGCTACGATTAAAAATATCAAAACAGTAACAACTGTAGATGACGCCGGGGATAAAATAGTGGCAACTTATAATTACACGGGCGCCCAACTGACCAGCGTGACATCTAGTGATAATTCCTTTTCTTACCAGTTAACTTATACAGGAGATGATATTACAAAAATTTTGTATAAATCAGTCGATGATACGGGAAAAGAAATTACCAACACTCAGGTTCTTACTTACTCAGGAGGTAAGCTTACAAAATCAGAAGGTGATGTTGTGTTTGCCGGAAGCGGGACTTTTACTTCTTCAACCACCTATAGTTATGATGGCGATAAGGTAAAATCTATAACAACCAACGTAAAAGATAAAGCAACATCATCAGACAGATACACTATAAAGACAGATTATAGTTTTTCTGGATCGAATGTTTCCAACTTTAAATACAGTTTGAGATACGCAGCAGGACCTATAACACAGACGCCTATTATCCTAAACATTACCTTTGGCAATTATGACAGCTACAAGAATCCTTTAGGGACATTGCCTACGGCATTCAAGCTGGTCAGCGCGCAGTTCGATCTAGAAAATAATGCGTTATATGGCTTCTCTAAAAACAACTGTAAAACAACTAATATCAAAACCAATACGGATAACACAACCGTAAACTTCAGCTATTCTTATGATACTGATGGTTATCCGATTTTAGGAACTTCATCTGCGGGAACGGTTTCTTACGACTATGTAAAATAAATTTAATTTGAAATGAAATATCTGATTGTCGGCATAGGTAACAAAGGCGACGAATACGTAGAAACGCGTCATAATATCGGCTTTAAGGTAGCAGAAAAAGTAGCGGAAAAAATAGATGCACCTTTCAAATCTTCCAACTTCGGACTTTTGGCAGAAGGCAAATACAAAGGCAGAAAAGTGTTTATTCTGAAACCAGACACCTATGTCAATCTTTCCGGAAATGCGGTTAAATTCTGGATGCAGAAAGAAAATATTCCTTTAGAAAATATTCTGGTGATTACCGATGATCTGGCATTGCCATTTGGATCGCTCAGGATGAAGATGAAAGGTTCTGATGCTGGGCACAACGGCCTGAAAAGCATACAGTCACAACTCAACACACAAAATTATCCCAGACTGAGGTTCGGGATTTCTGCAGACTTTTCGGAAGGAAGACAGGCAGATTATGTTCTCGGAAAATGGAATGAAGAAGAAAAAGAAAAGCTTTCCGAAAGAATCGAAAAATTTTCCCAAGCCGTACTGTCTTTTGTTTTCGCAGGCATACAGAATACGATGACTACATTCAACGGAAAATAAGTTGACCGGATAATAAATTACCCGGCCAACTTCCCTAATTATATGAAGAAAAAATGTTTTCTATAACCAACTTACAACGCCTGTTTCTACGTCGTAGTTTGCACCTACGATTTTGATTTTACCTTCGTCTTCCAGTTTTTTTAAAGTAGAACTTTGCTTGCGGATATCCTCGATGGCGTGCTTCACATTGTGATGATTCAGCCTTTCCAGAAGATCTTCATTAGAAGAAGAGCGTTCTTCACCATCTTTTATAATGGTTTTGATAATCGGATCAAAATGGCCAATGAGATGATTCAGGTTATCCATTCCCATTGGTTCGATAGCTGCGGAATCTAGACCACCCTTTAGTGCACCACACTTGGAGTGTCCTAGAACGACAACCAGTTTTGAACCTGCAACATTGCAGCCAAATTCCATTGAGCCAAGAATGTCCTGATTTACAAAATTTCCCGCAATTCTGATGCTGAAAATATCACCTAATCCTTGGTCAAAGATCAGTTCTGCAGATGTACGGCTGTCTATGCAACTAAGAATAACTGCAAAAGGCCATTGTCCCGCTCTGGTGGCATTTACTTGTTCCAGAAGATCACGGTTAGCTTTCAGGTTGTTTACGAATCTTTGGTTTCCTTCTTTCAGAAAGTTGAGTGCTTTTTCTGGAGTTATGGTTGCTTGTGTTTCGGATGTATGTGCTTTCATTTTATTTGTAATTGATTTTTAGTGATTAATTTTTTGTAGGTTTTGATATTTACATCGCTCTTCTGTGGTGTACGACTACATGAGAGTCTTGATCATTGGCATAATCCCTATAGGATGTTTTGAAGCCCAATAATTCCACTTCAATATCTTCTTCTTTTGCTCTTACGTTTGCGAAATCCTGTATCATTTCCAAAACGTCTGTGGTGATATAGGAAGTTTTTCTCGCGTCAATGATAACTTTAGATTTGGATTTTATATTTTTAAGGGTTTTTTTGATGGCAGCCTTGTTCAGAAATGATACTTCTTCCGCTAGTTTTATGCTGATTTCATCTGCATCATCCAAGTTTTCTTTGCTCAGATAATAGGCTCTTTTCATATTTCCTTGCAAAATATAAATGATTGATATCAATAATCCAATGCCTACACCTTTTAGCAGATCAGTTGCAACCACTGCCACAACAGTTGCCAAAAATGGGATAAACTGGTATTTTCCGTTTTTCCAAAAATGAATGAAGGTTGCTGGTTTGGCAAGCTTATATCCGACCAATATCAGAACCGCAGCCAATGTAGCCAGCGGAATAAGATTCAGGATGAATGGGATGGATAATACACAAATCAGAAGCAAAATACCGTGCATAATGGTTGATAGCTTGGATGTTGCACCGGCATTTGCATTGGCCGAACTCCTTACCACTACAGATGTCATTGGCAGCCCGCCAATTAAAGAACTTATTAGGTTGCCAATTCCTTGTGCTTTCAGTTCCAGGTTGGTGTCCGTGATTCTTCTTTTCACATCTAGCCTGTCAGAGGCTTCTATACATAGCAAAGTTTCTATAGATGCAACTATGGCAATGGTAGCTCCTGTGATCCATACTTTAGGGTTTGTAAACCCCGAAATATCCGGAAAAGTAATCAGGTTTTTAAAATCTTCCAAACTTTTTGGAACAGGAAGTGTTACTAGATGTTCCGGCGCTATCGCAAGTGTGCTTTCTGATATTTTAAATAATTCATTGAGAAGAATACCTGTTATTACAGCTACTAAAGCACCAGGCAGTACTTTTAATTTTTTGAGCGCAGGAACATTATCCCAAGCCAATAGAATAGAAATTGAGACTAGTGTAATCACAACTGCGCCTGGGTGTATTGCAGATAGCAATTCTGCAAAATAACCGCTATTGAAACCATTGTCAAAAAGAGATTCGTGACCTTCATAATCCTTATCAATTCCCACAGCGTGTGATATTTGTTTTAATATAATAATGATACCAATCCCCGCAAGCATTCCTTCGATGACGTTGTTGGGAAAATAATTAGAGATACTTCCAGCACGGATGAAGCCAAGAATAAGTTGAATGATTCCGGCAATAATTCCTGCGCACAAAAACAATTCAAATGCACCGATATCAGTTATTGCTACCAAAATAATGGCTGTAAGTCCTGCCGCTGGTCCGGACACGGAAATGTTGGAATTACTGATTATGCCTACTACTATTCCGCCCACAACACCCGAAATGATGCCAGATAATGGCGGAGCGCCGGATGCCAGTGCAATACCAAGACATAGCGGTAAAGCCACAAGGAATACGACAAGTGCCGATGGAAAGTTTTCTTTGATCCCTCCGAACAAAGATGTTGAATTTTTCATTTGTAAATTTTTAGGTTTCACAGACTACCTGAAATAAAGACAATTGCTTTATTCAAGTACGGGTGGCTGTACAGAATAAATAACTGGTGCCTCAGATAAGGGGCATCGACGAGTTTTTTTAAATGCACAACATTAGCTGGCTTTCTCAGTGTAAGCTAAAAAAAGCATCTAAAAAAGTTATTTATATATTTTCCGGTGGAGGGGAAAAAGTACTGAGAAGAGGTGGAAAGTATAATTTTGACTCCCAGCTGAAAATTCTTTTTTTATTAGGATCTGATTCAAAGAATTTTATGAAATCGTGGATGTTCAGGGTTTTAGGAATCGTTTTTTCGTAGATAACGATTGTGTTTGTGGAGTGTTGCTCTTCTTCATTGATTACAACATTGGTTCTGGGCAGTTCCCATCCGAAAACTGCAGCAATACCCGGTAGTGCTGTAAAGTTTAAGAAAACCATTAATGTTATAATACTCCAATACTTCATTTTCTCATTAATGAGCTTATTTTCTGCGACTCATCACCCAGTCAGAATCTGTAAGGTTGTAGATTTTCTGAATGTCTTTTAATATTTTTTCAAAATCGATTTCAAGGTCGATGATCCTGCCTGTTCTCAGGTCAAACACCCAACCGTGGACTAATGGTTGCTCTTCAAGAATATAACGTTCCTGCACGCATGCCATTTTGATTACATTGATGCACTGCTCCTGAACATTAAGTTCTACAAGACGGTCATATTTTTTTGAATCATCTTCAATAGCATCAAGCTCGGTCTGATGAAGCCTGTAAACATCACGAATATTTCTAAGCCAAGGATTAAGCAAGCCAAGATCCTGAGATGTCATTGCGGCCTTCACACCACCACAATTATAATGACCACATACGATGATATGTTTAACTCTTAGATGTTCTACGGCATACTGAATTACAGCTGTGGAACTCATATCAAGCGTGTTGATTACGTTAGCAATATTCCTGTGAACAAAAACTTCACCTGGCTGTGCACCTATCATATCTTCAGCAGTAACACGGCTGTCGGAGCATCCAATGTAGAGATATTCTGGATTTTGCGTTTTGGCGAGTTCGTGGAAATATTCCGGGTTATCCGCAATCTTAGACTCTACCCATTTTTTATTGTTCTCAAAAATAGCTTTATACGACTTCGACATTCGGTATTCTTGTTATATGATTTAGTTATTAGTATTTTGTTTTTAATAGGCCAAATCAATATTGCAAATTTAATGATTAATCTTTAAAAATCGAATTTTTAACAAAGTTTAATAGTTATACTTTTGTAGAGTTCATAGTATTAGTTGATGCTTATTTTTCTGATGATTCTTTTATTATATCAATGATATTCGTTATAATCAAGGATTGTAAATCTGCAAGAAAATTTGCTACGAATTTTGTCGCTAAACCTTGTTGTTTATATATCCTTCCGTAGCATTTATGTTAGAGCTAATCACAGCGGGATTTCCGATCACCACAGAATTAGACGGAACATCCGTATTCACATAGGCATTCGGGGCAATCAGGACGTTATTTCCGATGGTTACTTTTCCTACAATTACAGCATTCGGGCCAATCCAGACTTCGTCCCCGATGACTGGCACGCCTTCGCTTTTTCCACGGTTGGACTGCGCAATAGTCACCCCTTGCGCAATATTACAGTTTTTCCCTATTTTGGCTTTGGGATTAATCACGAGATGTCCCCAATGACCAAGATATAAACCTTCCCCAATTTCTGTTTCCGGGTAGATCTGGAAGCCGTAAAGAATCTGATAGTGCCTGAGAAGTAATTTATAAAACAAGCCTATGACTGGTATTTTATAATATCTCTGGGCTTTTCTGAAAAGATAAATATAATGCAGATTCGGGCTGTAGCATTTCTTCAGAATCTGAAAATGAGAAAGGTAACGGCCGCTTTCTCTATAAAAATCTTTTTGTATGATAGAATCGCTCATTTTATAAAATTACAAATTAGAAGGGAAATCTTACAACAATTATAAATCATCTATTATGTCCATAATCCGTTTTACAGAGTTTTCCAGATCAAAAGGCATTTGATAGTCGGTCAGTTTTTTTTGATAATCATCAAAACTTTCCGGATGTTGCAATGCTTGTTTCATCCCTTGGTAGATGCCTTCTTCGGAATTATCTGTGATGAGGCCTAGGTTACCTTCATTCAACATTTCTCGCACGCCGGAAACATCGGTTGCTATAATGTTCTTCTTCAGCGTAATAGCTTCAAAAAGTACTGTAGGAAAACCTTCATAACGTGAACTCAGGATATAATAATTGGCTTGTCTGAAATAAGGATAAGGATTATCTGTGAAACCAAACATAGTTGCAGTCTCATCGACGCCAAGGTCGGATTTCAGCTTTTTAATCGTCTCAAAATCATAACCATCACCTAAAATCAAAATTCGGTGGGGAAAACCATCATCCAAAAGCCTTTTATGGACTCTCAGCAAGCGGTCAAATCCCTTTTGAGGAAATACAGTTCCTACTGAAACAAACGTAGGAACAGATTCATCAAATTGATAATTGATGACAGGTTTTTCGGATTTTGTGAGAATTTCTTGGGTGTCCAAAGGATTGTAAATTCTTACAATTTTGTCTTTTTCGGCTTGGTTTTCTGCCAGGGATAAAAAAGTCTCCTGGATTTTTTCGGAAATCACCATTACTTTATCATATCGAAAAAATCGCCTGATTTTTTCAGGAGTATAGCCGCTGACCTGTGTTAGATCATTATGAATCCACATCAGTTTTTTTGAAGACTTCAGCGGACTGTTCAGGATTTCGTCCATAAAACCGTGGATAGCCGCAAACTCTACATCATATTGTTTATTTTTCAGCTTCTTCTTGTAAAGAATTTTAGGGTACTTTTTCAGAAGTTGTTGGTAAACAACCCGGTATATTTTTTTAGGAAGATCCTTCGGGCGGTTGGTGGTAATCATCTCGCCTCGGTTCAGAAACATCACATTCACCCAATCGGGAACATCTGGCAGATATTTCCCGGAATAGAGGTTCAGCAAAAGATCCACTTCATACTTGTCTTTAGGAAGATTTCTGAGAAACGTCACCAAAACTTTTTCTGCGCCACCGTGACGCAGAGAACCGATTCTGATAAGGATTTTTTTCTTCAATTATTGATATTAAAATTCCACAACTCCAGCTCCCCAGGAATAGCCAACCCCAAATCCCACTACCATCACTCTGGAACCTGTCCTAATTTTTCCTTTCTCCGATGCAAGTTTCAGTGCAATCGGAATGCTAGCGGAAACAGTATTGCCGATTGTCTCAATTTCCATAAAAAATTTTTCTTCCGGAATGTTGCATAATTCTCGCAGATAATTCAACATATAAGAACTGGCCTGATGGAAAACAAAAAGATCTACATCTTCAATAGTTAATTGATTCTTTTCCAAAGTATCTGCTACAAGTCCCGGAATGTTTTCTACTGCAAATGTAAAGATTTTTGGGCCTTTCATGAACAGTACTGGTTTTTCTTCTTTATTTCTGCAAGCACCGTTTTGTACGATCAGGTTATTATATCCGCTTCCGTCTGTTCCTACAGAAAAATGCAGATCTGTTTTTGCGTTGTCCTTTTCTATGATGGTTACCGCTGCACCATCTCCGAAAATAGTTCGGTTAGATTTGTCTTCTTTATCCAGAAATTTTGAATAAGTTTCTGCAGTTACAAGAAGAATGTTCTTTGCAATTCCTGATGCGATTAGCCCTTTTGCGAGTGTAAGTCCGTAAACAAAACCGGAGCAACCCAGGTTAAAATCCAATGCACCGATGGTCTTGGAAAGACCTAATTTGTCCTGAAGGATGCAGGCTGTGGTGGGTAGAAAATAATCAGGACTCTGTGTGCAGAAAAGAATAAAATCAACTTTATTTTTGTCATAATGGGAGAAAAGCTTCTGGCAGGCTTCAAATGCCATATCCAGTGCTGTTTCATTTTTATCTGCAATGTGTCTGGATTCTACACCTATTTTCGACTTGATTTTCTCGGCGCTCCATTCCGGAAATTCTTTGGCAATATCGTCATTCGTAAGGATATTTTTGGGCAAATAGTATTCTATCGCTGCAATGTTGATCATACTCGCGCTTCGTAATTTGTGCAAATATAATGAACTGAATAGAAAATACTAGGCTATGAATAACATCTAGAAGTTAAAAAAGTATAAATTATCTTGTCCTTTCGGGCTTATAGGTACGAGGAAGGTTTTCTTTGATATACTTGTCAAGTTGGGTTCTCCTGATTTCTAATGATCTGGGATATATTACATTATTAGCCAGTGCTTTGTCTCCATATTCTTCTATTGTGCAGATGAATTTTGCAGGAACACCAGCGTAAACAGAATTATCTGGCATAGACGAACTGAGAACGGAGCCAGCTCCCAAGATACAATTATTACCCATTTTCGCGCCTGGAAGAAATGTACAATTATTACCAATGAAACAGTTTTCTCCGATTTTTATTCTGCCAAAGTTTCTTGCATCCGCATATTTCTCCATACTTCTGATGACATACATTGCACCATCGTGATTGATAAATGTACAACCAGCAGTGATTTTGGTTCGATCACCAATTTCTATCAAATATGGCTCTGACCCGAAAGCCGGCGCTTCTATAAAGATAACACCTTCACCAACTTTCATTCCCCTTGCTTTACAGGTCTCTATGTAAGCCTTTTTATAGATGCTTTTCCAGATCGTGTTAATTTTTAGAATGATTCTGTACAGAAAATTCATAACAGCTATTTTTGGGCTAATTTAATAATGATATTTTCAACTGCATCAAAGATTTTCTGGTTGTCAAATTGTTTTTCAGAATTTTCAAGACCTTTTTTTATCTTTTTTATGATTTCAGTATTGGTAAGAAATTCCTTCATAGCATTATACATCTCATCTGTATCATAATTGATGAGATAACCGTTCTCAAGATGACGGATCATTTCCGGAATTCCGCCAACTGCTGTGGAAAGAATAGGTTTCTGAAGTATCAGCGTATCCGCAATGATGAGCGGCCAGCCTTCTGACTCAGATGGCATAATGAAAAAGTCTGCATTTTTTACATAAGGATAGGGGTTGAGCAAAGATCCCATCAGAATAAAAGAATGGCTAACACCTAATTTTTTTGCAAGATTTTCTAGGTTTTCTTTTTCTTCACCGTCACCAATAATAATGATTTTGTGAGAGAATCCGTTTTTGATTAATTGGGAGTGGACTTCTATCAGTTTTTTATAGCCTTTTCTGGAATGCAGTCTTCCAACAGATACAAAAACAGGATCTTTAGTCCCAAAATCCGGAACAAATTCTTCTGCTTTTTGCTTGATTTCTTCGATAGGGATGGCATTTAAAATCACTTGATTTTCAGGTAACTTAAAGTTGGGGTAAGTTTGGGTGAAAATATCTTTGGTCTGCTGTGATCCGAAAATAAAATAATCGAATTGAGAAATCTGCTTTAGGATTGTAGGAACAGCGGATTGAAGCTTCGGAAAGGTGATGTCCGAATGAAACCAGCCTATTTTTTTTGAGTTTTTAGTAGCACTTCTAAGCACCGAATGGTAATCTCCATAAGTAGAAGCAATTTCAATATCAAATTGTTGACCTAGATAAAATTTATCTGTAAGATTGGGAAATATTTCCAAAAATTTTATTTTTAATCCTCTGAAAATAAGTTGTAAATTATTGATGAGGGTGTTTTTTGAAAAATCTTCTTTCCCTTTATTCATTTTTACATAATTGATATGTGCAGGAATCTTATCCCGAAGCTCTCCCTGATAGAGACTTACAAGTAATGTAAGATCCAATTTTTGCCGATCCAGGTTATTGAGAAGATTTAATATCACTTTTTCGACACCCCCCATTTCCATAGACCTGTGGCGGAAAAGTACTTTTACTTTTTTCTGCATTATTATTGTGTTATCAAAAAAAATAATTCTAATAAAACAAATATAAAGATTGTTTGTGCAATTCTTTTGTATTTTTGCATTTCAAAACATACTTTATGAATAAAATCTCTGAAATTCTTTCCACATTTTTTGCATATCTAAAACGTCCGGATCTATACCCGGAATTAAGAAGAAAGATTTGGAAAAACCTTTTTAACCGTTCTTCCGGTTTAAGAGGAAAAGAAGAGGCAGAGAAATGGTGCTCATCTATTGCCATTTCCGAAAAAGATTTTATTGAAAAAGTTCTTAACACTAGTTTTATTCCTTTTGAAAAACTCTTTCCAAAGGAGTTTGAAGAAGCATTGCAAATCCAAGCAAAAGCACCAGTCAAATTAGGGGGAGCTGGCTCTTTAAGTGTTATTTATTACATCAATGAATATACAAATGCTAAAAAAACAGTGGAAACAGGTGTAGCGTACGGTTGGTCTTCTTTTGCTGCTTTGGCTTCTTTGGTTCATAGAAACGGAACACTTTACAGTTCTGATATGCCTTATATTTTGCAAAACCACAGTGAGGATTTTGTAGGTTGTGTCATTCCGCAGAAATATAGAAATAATTGGGATCTTTATCGCTTTGCGGATAAAGAATCTTTACCGAAGATTTTCGGTAAGGTAGATTTTTTTGATGTTGTCCATTATGACAGTGATAAATCTTATGATGGCAGAATCTGGGCTTATAATTTATTATTCAGTAAAGTGAGAGAAGGCGGCATCTTTATGAGTGATGACATTGGTGACAATGCAGCATTCAAAGATTTCTGTGAAACCAAGGGACTTAAACCCTATGTTGTGGAATTCGATGGGAAATATGCAGGCCTTATTATAAAAGGTTAAATCTAACCTAAAAAACCCTGAAAATTATCTTTCAGAGTTTTTTATTCAGTTTTGCAACCCATAATTTCGTACTGTTTGCGGAACCGGTTTGCCCATTTTTCAAATTCGGAAAAGTTGATTGTATCAGAGATGAATCTCTTGAAATACTCTATAGAAAAATCTTTTGGGAAGTTTTCCATAGCATCAAATTCATCTTTCAGCCAAGCTTCATTAATCAGATGATTGAATCGGTTGACATCGAAATCAAAACCATACTCGTGATAAGAATTCGTGGCTGATGATTGGAAGGTCGTTTTCATCGCTTCTAACTTCAGTTTGGAAATGAAATTGGGATTGTTTTTATTTTTTTTGTAGAACAAAGACGCATTGATAAGCTGTCTTTTTTCGTCTACCTTGCCGTCCATATCTTTCCATATTTCTAACCAATATTCTTTTTTGTAGAATCCCATAAGGATAGAGTTGAGAGCCCAAAACTTTAGCTGCGTAAAATGATTTACTTTCCCTAATTTATAAAGAATAGTGTAAAATTTGTACTGATTATAGAAGAAGGCTTGCATCAATTTTTTTGAGAAAAGAAGGAGATCTTTTGGTTGTGCAGATTCCAGATTTTTGGAAATAGAGTTGATGATTAAATCATCCATGTCTTTTTCATTTCCAAGCCAGCCTAGTTTGATTAGATTAATGTTGAGGTTTTTCGCTTCTTGCGACAATTCATCTACATTTATGGATTGCGTAAACCAAACATCATCCTCGGTTACAATAACATAGTCTGAAGCATTCTTAACATTATCATACCAGAATTTAGTAGGGATTTCAAAGCCATTAACTGATTTGCCGGTGAGTAGATTTTCCTTAATAGCCTTAATTTTTCTTTCATAATTATCAGAAAAAAGAATTTCGACATTTGGATGTTTTTTTCTGATTTTGTCCAGATATTGTTCAGGCGTTCCATCATCCAAAACTTTAATCCTAAAAGCTCCAGAAACATATTTATTAATCGAAGAAATACACCTGTCCAGATAAAATGGACGATTGAAAGACTTAATAATTATATCCATTACTGTAGCTTTCTTTGGATTTTTTTAAAAAATGTGTTTTGATTCTTAAAAATGAATTCTGGCAGGTTCTTTATATCCTGAATATTCTTACCATATAATCTTCCAATATTTCTTCTTTTTGCTGTGTCTAGAATTACTTGTTGCCAGTTTTCATTCAGTTTACCTTTTTTAGATTTTTCCTGCGAAACACCTTTTTCGTGTAGTCTATAATAATATAAGGCCTCATTAATGAAAGTGAAATTGCCAATCTCATATAATTTAAGGTATAAATCCTGATCTACGGCTGAAGTAAGTTTCGGATTAATCCCTGAAGTTTTGTTATAAGCAGATCTTTTAAAAGTAAAAAAGTGATTAGCTTCTAAAAAGATATTGAAAAATTTCTCATCACCATTTTTAATCGCTCTTGATTGCGGAAAAAGTTTTAAATGATTAAGATGAGCATCGCACAACAAAAACTTAGAATAGGTGACTACATTTTTCTCTGTATGATTTTTCACACTGTTTTCTATTGCATTTGCAGACAAGGCATCGTCGGGATCTACAAAACCACAGATTTCTCCTTTTGCTAAATCTACACAACGCCTTTTTGTAAATCCCACACCTTGGTTTTTGTCATTTCTATAAAGATGAAACCTAGAGTCATCTCTGGTGAGTTCTTTTATTTTTTCAAAGGAGTCATCGTTAGAACAATCATCTACCAAAACCACTTCAAAATCTTTGTAAGTCTGACGCAAAAGACTTTTGTAACAATCTTTGAAATATTCAAAATTATTATAGTGAGCAATTAAAACAGAGAAAGTTTTCATGGTTTAATAATATGTTCAAAATTAACAAAATAATCTTAGATTTGTGTCTTAATATTGCTATATGTGCGGAATTGCGGGGATTGTAAAGAAAAATATTCTAGAAGAAAATTTATATAAACAAACTCTGAAAAATATGACCGATTCTATTGTCCACCGAGGTCCGGATGATGAAGGTCACGAATATTTTCAAAACTGTTTTTTAGGTTTCAGAAGATTAGCTATTGTTGATCTTTCTAAAGATGGTCACCAGCCAATGTATTCTAATACAAAGAATGAATGTATTGCCTTCAACGGGGAGATTTATGGCTACCGCGAGCTGAAAAAAGAATTATTAGACTACCCTTTTCAAAGCAATACCGATACAGAAGTTATATTGTCACTTTTCCAAAAGTATGATGCTGAGGTTCCGAAATATCTTAATGGGATGTTTGCTTTTGCCATCTGGAATGAAGAAAAGCAACAGTTGTTTTGTGCAAGGGACCGTTTTGGAGAAAAACCATTTTATTATGCAATCGGAAAGAATGGGGAGTTTATTTTTGCTTCGGAAATCAAAGCAATTCTAGCGACTGGTTTGGTTGATGCTGAACTCAATGACGAGGCTGTTTATCATTTTTTGAGGCATATGTATGTTGACAGCCAGCAAAGCATTTATAAACATATCAAAGTTTTACCTCCTTCTCATCAGCTCATTTATCATAACGGAAACATTGAAATTTCTCAATACTGGAATTTTCCTAATAATGAATTGGAAATATCAGAGGAAGAGGCGGTTGCTAAGTTTAAAAATTTAGTTGAACAATCTGTTGAAAAACAATTAGTAGCTGATGTAAAAGTTGGCGCTTTTCTGAGTGGCGGTTTAGATTCTGGTACTTTGGTAGCCATTTCTTCTCAACATAATCAAAATCTTACCACTTTAGGTTTTCAATATGAAGGTGACTGGAACGAAATGCCAGATGCAAGAAGTATTGCTGAGAAGTATAAAACGGCTCATAAAGAAGTTGGACTTCAAAATTCTGAAATCCCTACAACGTTGGTTGAAGTTCTGAAAAATATGGATGAACCAATTGCTGATACTGCAATTTTGGCTACGTATACTATCTGTAAAGAGGCAGCAAAAAACATGACTGTTGTAATTACAGGTAACGCTGGGGACGAATTATTCGGAGGTTACGGATGGTATCAAAAAGAAAAAGAAATTCTAGAAAAAGGCAGCGCAAATTCTGCTTATTTACCAATGTATAAAATTGGTTCCACAATCAGCGAAAAGTTAGGTTTAGAAAAATCCAGACAATACTTTCTGGATAAGATTTTCAGAGCCAAATTCCCAGATATTGTGGCTTATCAAAAAGGGAAAGTTCATAATAATTTTTCTAAGGAAGAAACCTCATTGCTACTCAAAATCGATTCTGAGTATGAGCATCAGTATCCATTTCAATTAGATAAAAATAACTTGAATACCTGTATGAAAATGGATCTTACCAATGTTATCTCCGGAGATTATCTGGTAAAAGATGATCGTATTGCAATGATGCATTCCATCGAACTACGAACGCCTTTTTTAGATAAAGAATTAGTTGAATTTTGTTCTTCGCTACCAGCTAAACATAAAGTTAATTCCAGCCAGAAAAAAATAATTCTCAGAAAAGCATTTGGTAATCTATTGACTTCAAATATTTTAAATAAGAAAAAGCAAGGTTTTGGAGCTCCAATTGTAGATTGGCTGAAAATCTCTGATATGGAAAAATTGACAACAGAAATTCTCAAAAATCCATCTTCAAAAATATTTACCAAATTAAATTTTGGTGAAGTTCAGAAGCAGTTGAACTACAATTACAAACATTGGTCGCTATTGGTTTTAGGAGTTTGGATGGAGAAGCATTTATAATTTGACTATATTTCGAATCGCTTTTTCAACTTCTTCGATATGTTTTTTCATAGAAAAATTTTCGAGAATAAATTGTCTGCCATTTTGCCCAAATTCTTTGATAAGTTCCGGGGTACGCAAAAGTTCTTCCATTCTGTCTCCCATTTCTTCCCAGTCATTTTCTTCCACTAGATAACCTGTCTTTCCGTCGATTACTGTATCAACAATCCCTCCATGTTTTGTTGAAACGATTGGAAGTCCTGCTGCGGAAGCCTCCAGTATTGCTACAGGTGTGCCCTCTGCATCTCCAGTAGAAGTTGTTACAGAATGCTGAACAAAAATAGCACTTTTAGAAAGCAAATTAATTTGTTCTGCAGGTGAAATCCAACCAATGAATTCTACTGAATCCTGAATATTCAATTGATCAACAAGTTTTTTTGTGTCTTCAAAAAGTTCACCGTCACCAGCAAACGTAAGTTTTGCATTAGGGAAGTTTTTTAACACTTTATGAAAAGCTTTAATTGTTGAAAGAGGAGACTTCATCTTTGCAAATCTACCTATCGCAATGAATCTTTGTGAAGAATAATCTGGATTAGCCTCCAAAAATTTAATCTGACTATGAAGTTTTTCCAGATTTGTTGAATAATCTTAACCATCACAAAAAGCCAGATATTTGCCTTTGCATTGTTTGGTTGCCCAAATAAAATTATCATTCAAGCCAACATTCTGGTCGTGATATAATATGTTATTTCTACATCGGTCTGCGTTTTAGAAATTAAATTCGTTATAACTTTTTCTGTGTTGTCTATCGAACGATCATTCCCGATTATTAGTTCGAAAAGGAAATTAGTTTTTTGCATAAATATGCTTTGTATTGCTTGCTTTATATAATTAGTGATGTACTACGCTTAATGTAATAGTTTTTTTCATTTTTTATATGCGATCTGAATGAAGAAAGGATTAAAATAAGTCCGGATTTTTCCCAAAACTTGTTAGGAATTTATCAGACCATTGATAGAAAAGCCTCTTCTCATCATCATTTTCGAGAAAGGAAGAAAGATATTTTCTGCTGTAATCCTTCGGGAAATTTTCTGTTATATCAACTCTATTATTCAGCCAAAAATCATTCATTTTTATATTGAATTTCAGAACATCAAAATTGATTTTGTATCTATGATAGGAATTGGTAGCAGAAGATATATATGTGGTTTTCAGATATTCTTTGTTGGTTCTAGTTATTAGAGATTTGTTTTTTTTGTACGTATTATACCAAGCTGTAGAATTTTTGAGAAGATCTCTCTCATTAACTCTTCCCAAGGAATCTTGCCAAGTGTAGAGCCAGAAATCTTTCCTGTACAGCCCCATTAGAATAGATACAAAATTATAATATTCATTAATGGTTTGGTTGTTTGTAAATCCAAGTCTGCATAATAATGAAAATACCTTTAACCTGTTACTGAGGACATATTTCATCAGAAAACGATTGGCAGTAAAAAGTTTTTTTGTGGATTGGGCAATCAGATTTTTGGAAATTTGATTTTGTTCAAAATTATATAAAAACCCTTCATTGCTTTGCCAACCAATCTTTGCCAGGTGAACCTGATTATCAATCATTTCTGTAGAGATTTCTGACAGGTCTATAAAATTAGTAAACCACACATCATCTTCCATAACCAAAACATATTCGGTAGCATTTTTTACAGAATCAATCCACAAATTGGAAGGGATTTTATATCCGTCAATATCCTGTCCGGATAATATTTTTTCAGACTTTTCAGAATGATTTTCTGACCGCATTATTTTGACAAAAGGGTACTTTTCTTCAATCCTTGAAAGATATATATCTGGTGTCCCATCGTCTAAAATAAGAACGTTATTATATCCAGAGACAAATTTCTCAATAGAAAATAGAACTTTATCTAAGTAAAAAGCTCTGTTAAATGATTTGATGATGATATCTACTTCCATAATTACCAATAGCAGCCGCCTTCTATTTTTTTATAATCCTCTGGAATTTCATTGGCGAAAATCCAACTCTCGCCATTGTTTTTTCGCAGATCTGTGTAATGTTGCCATTCTTCCCAACGTTTACCCTTGATTCCAAACATCAATTGCGTTACGCCACCAAGATGAATGGCTTGCTTTCCCAAATCTTTTACAAACGAAGCCAATGGAAATCCATACGCACCACAGCCAATAATGGCAATGTCAAAATCTGTTTTAGAAATTTGGTCTTTCATCGATTCTAAAGCATCAAACCATGTTTCAAATTCCGATTTTTGTCCGGCAATCGTCTGCACAGCTTTAATAGTTTTTAATTCAAAATCAGGAAGTATTTTTGGATTTTTGTACAGCAAATCTTTCTGATCAAATTGATGTTTAATGGAATCTTCGAATGGATGAACCAAAAGTACTTTTTTATCTTTCAGTTGGTATGACCAAGGTTCATTATAAAACCAAGGTTCCAATTCTCGTATTTTGCAAAGTTTCACATTGTTCGGAATATTTTCTAATTGATATTCCATCTCATTCCAAACGCCTAAAACATCAAGATTAGCAATAGATTGATTATAAATCTCTATAAATTTTTCTGCGAGAGAATTATCGTTGGGAAAAAAGCCAGATAACAGACATAGATTATCCAAAAAAACAGGATCTTTTTTCCATATAATATTAATGTCGCCGATTGATGTTTTCAAGATTCCGGATAAATCAGTGCTAATCTTTTTCTGCAGAAATTGATTAACTAAAAATCTAGTCTCCGTGCTTCCAAGCCTCCCGATCATAAACGGTTTTCCGCTTTTTATCATCTCACAAATCAGTTGATTGGCTTCTCCGTTTTTCTCGCGGTTCATCACTTTGTCGAAACGGTTTTCTTTATGAAAAATAGGAACAGTTCGTTTGGCGAGACGATGGAGATAATGATAGTTTTTGGAATTGATCATCTATAAATTTTTTATCATTTGGTCTTGTTTATTGATAATGATCGAATTGTCAGGAACATCTTTATGAATCACACATCCAGCCCCAATAATACAGTTATCTCCAATCGTTACGCCTTTTAGAACGGTTACATTACTTCCGAGCCAACAGTTCTTACCGATTTTTATAGGAGAAGTTGTGAATTTACGATGCTCTACTATTTGTTCATTATATTCGTGGTTGTGGTCGTAAAGTTTTACGCCTTCTCCAAACAACGTATTTTCTCCTATTTCTATTTTTTCCAATGCGTTGATGGAACAATAATTATTCATAAAAACTCTCTCTTCCAGAATAACTGTCGCGTTTTCTCCCAATATAAAATTGCAATAGTTTCTTAGATTAACCCCACTACCAATCAACAAAGTAGCAGATGGATGAATAGAAAAATGAGAATAATGCCCAATTTTAAATACATCTGCAATTTTGGAATTTTTGTTTTTGCGAATGACGTTAAGAGAATTCTCTTTCAGTATTTTAAAAATAATTTTGGAAAATAAACCCATTTTGTTTCTATTAATGCAAAGATACTCTTATGCCAGATTTTTATTTCTATTTTTGCTTAAATTTAATAAAATTAAAATACACCTGATGACTCCGCTTGTTACAATCGTAATTCCTGTCTATAAAGTTGAACAATTCATCGAAAGGTGTTTGCATTCGGTTGTTAGTCAAACCTACAAAAATATCGAATGTATCTTGGTAAACGATCTAACACCAGATTCGTCTATGGAAATTGCTGAGAGATTTATTCAGAAAAATCCGGATTTTAATTTCATTGTTTTCAATCAGCCGACTAACCAAGGTTTATCTATGGCTAGAAATGCTGGGATGGATCTGGCAAAAGGAAAATACATCTATTTTCTGGATAGCGATGACGAGATTACAGATTATGCTATAGAGCATCTTGTAGAATTGGCAGAAAAAACCAATGCAGAAATGGTCTTGGGACAGAGTGTCTGCATCAACGAAGAGGAAAATTGGAAGCGAAATTATTTCCCCATCAAAACAGAGAAAAACATTCTTGAAGGTAATAAAGAAATAGTGAAAAACTTCGTAAAAGGTCAATATCCTGTAATGGCTTGTGACAAACTTGTAAGGATGGATTTTCTAATTAAAAATAAGCTGTATTTTGTAAAAGATCTCTTCTCTCAAGACGTTTTGTGGAGTTTCCAAAGTATGCTGAAGTTTGAAAAAATTGCTTTCCTGAGAGAAGATACTTATTTGTATTATTTTCACGGTGAATCTATCATCCATAATAGGGGAGAGAAGCATTTTGGGAATTGGATTACTATTGCATCTTATATGGACAAGGCTTATCGTGAAGAAAAAGATTTTTATAACAAGAAATTAATTTTGGAATATCTGGTCGATTTTAAAGCAACAACTTTACAAATGAATTGGAAAGCCCAACAAAATGAGGAACTTTGGAAAAGAAGCTATAAGGCTTATAATCAGTTGTCTGGATTGAGTTTAAGCAATTATTTTTCTTCGGATTATTCTAAGAAACTAAAAAAGCAGGACTTATTTTATCGCCTGCCTTTGTTTGTTGGATACAAATTTTTCCGATGGAGATTTGACCGATAATTACAGTCTTTTCACGCCATCTTCTTTTCCTAAAATGCCTTTCACATCATAAATAATACCTTTTTCGGAAAGAAGATTTTTGATGTTAAGATTCTCAAATTCTTTATGAGAAACTGCTAAAACTACAGCATCATATTTTTTGAAAGGTGGTTTTGTAGAGGTTTCTAGACCGTATTCGTGTTTCACTTCTTCTGGATTAGCCCAAGGATCGTAAATCGAAACATTGATGCCGTATTCCTCAAGATTTTTCACAACATCTACCACTTTGGTATTTCTAACATCGGGACAATTTTCTTTGAAAGTAAATCCTAAAACTAAGACATCAGAACCGTTAACTTTTAGATCCTGTCTTAGCATTTGCTTCACGGTTTCGCTGGCAACATATTGGCCCATTGAGTCATTCATTCTGCGTCCAGCTAATATAATTTCCGGATGATAACCAAATTCCTGAGCTTTCTGCGCCAGATAATAAGGATCTACACCAATACAGTGTCCTCCAACCAAACCTGGTTTGAACGGAAGGAAATTCCATTTTGTACCCGCAGCAGTTAAAACATCATGGGTGTCGATTCCCATCAGGTTGAAAATCTTTGCCAATTCGTTTACGAATGCGATATTAATATCCCTCTGAGAATTTTCTATCACTTTAGCTGCTTCAGCAACTTTAATTGTTGGAGCCAGATGCGTTCCTGCAACAATCACTGATTTGTAAAGATCATCTACAATTTTTCCGATTTCCGGCGTAGAACCAGCAGTTACTTTTAGGATTTTTTCAACGGTATGAAGTTTATCGCCTGGATTGATTCTCTCCGGAGAATAACCTGCAAAGAAATCAACATTGAATTTCATTCCGGTATTTTTTTCCAAGACAGGAATACATTCTTCTTCTGTTACACCAGGATAAACAGTGGATTCGTAAATCACAATGTCTCCTTTCTTCAGAACTTTGGCAACTGTTTCACTCGCTTTGTAAAGCGGTGTAAGATCGGGACGATTGTTTTTGTCAACAGGTGTGGGTACTGTTACAACATAAATGTTAGAATCTGCAATGTCCTCAAACTTGTTGGAACAGAATAATCCTGTTTCTCCAAAATTCGGATTGTTTGGAACCAAAGCAGATTTCAGCAAATCATCTTCGACTTCCAGTGTATCATCTTTTCCAGCGTTGAGATCTGCGATTCTTTTTTCATTAATATCAAATCCTACAACAGGATATTTTGTAGAGAATAATCTTGCTAAAGGAAGGCCTACATAACCAAGACCTATGATTGTAATTTTATGATCCATTGTTTTATTTTAGATTGTTCCAGTACCATTTTACAGCTTCTTTCAAACCTTCTTTCATAGAGTGTTTTGGCTGATATTCTAATAAATTTTTTGCTTTATCGATACTCGCAAGAGAATGTGGTACATCGCCTTTACGGTAATCGCCGTAGATAACTTCTACTTCTGCAATTTTAGGGTCAAAATCGGATAAATATTCTTTCAGATTACTTACAAGATCATTCAGCGTTGTTCTTTCTCCGAAAGCCGTATTGTAAACTTGGTTTACTGACGCTGAGTTATCCGAAGTTAGTGCCAAAAGATTCATCAAAATAACATTGTCGATATAAGTGAAGTCTCGGGAATATTCTCCACCACCGTTGATAACAGGAGATTCGTGATTCATCAATTGCATTACGAATTTTGGTATTACGGCAGCGTAAGCACCATTTGGATTCTGCTTTCTTCCAAAAACATTAAAATATCTTAAGCCAATCGTATCGAAATCATAAGTTCTTTTGAAAACATCAGCATATAACTCGTTGACATATTTTGTAATCGCATACGGCGACAATGGTTTCCCAATCACATCTTCCACCTTTGGAAGACTTTCAGAATCGCCGTAAGTAGATGAACTTGCGGCATAAACAAATCTTTTTACGTTGGCATCTCTGGCTGCAACAAGCATGTTCAGAAATCCACCAACATTCACATCATTACTTGTAATTGGATCATTGATTGATCTTGGAACAGAGCCTAATGCTGCTTCGTGCAATACAAAATCCTGATTTGCACAAGCTGTTTTACAGTCTTCCAAATTACGGATGTCACCTTCTATTAATTTGAAATTGGGATGGTCTTTAATCGCATCCAGATTTTCTCGGAAACCTGTAGAAAAGTTATCAAGGCAAGTCACATTTGCGCCCAGGCTTATAAGTTCTTCACAAAGATTGGAACCAATAAAACCAGCGCCACCAGTGACCAGAATATTTTTATTGTTAAGTTTATTTTTAAAATCGTTCATAGTTTAAGAGTAATATTTCTCTAAAATTCGGCAAAGATATGATTCTTTGTTATTAAGATTGTTAATTCTAAAATAATCTTCAACATCCGGAATGTTAATGTCATAACCAGAACCACTTTTAATAAGATTAAGATAGATGTTGGTATTGTAAAAACGTTCGATGATTTCTAATATTTCAATGATCGTGTAGTTTTGAACATAAGCCACATTCACTATTTTGTTCAACTCAGATTTCTCAATTAATTGAAAAGTAATGTTTTTTATATCTTCGGCATCTATGAGGTTTCTAGTTGCTTTTGTATGGACATTAATAGTGTCATTGTTTTTAACTGATCGGATGAGATAGTTCATCAGCAAATTGGGATTGCCACCATTTCCAACCGCATTACTAACTCTTAGAATCAGATATTTTCTGCAGGAATTTTTGATTAATTGTTCCATTTTCAGTTTGTGAAAAACATAATCACTGCCCGTTTTGGAGGAGTCGTAGATGCTGCAAGTCGAGAAATAAATAAATAGTTTGTCCGGATTTTCTTCCATTGTCTTTTTGATGAGGTTTTCCTCTCTCAAAAATTCTTGTGGGTTGTCTTCCAGGGAATTAGAAACACCGGAAGCAAATAAAATAATATTTTCCTGATCCATGTCTCTGAAAAGAGATGCGATAAGACCTCTGCCAAATATCATTGTAAAAGCGCTTTTAGTATTAATTCAGAAGCTTTTCCGTCTCCAAAAGGATTTTTATCGGCTTTGAACATGAACTCCTTCTCATCGTCCCAAATTTTATAGAACTCAGATTTTATCTTTTGTAAATCGTGACCTACTAATATTCCACAATTACAATCTAGAACTTCTGGTCTTTCTGTTTCTTCGCGTAAAATTAAGATTCGTTTTTTAAGGCTAGGAGCTTCCTCTTGTATTCCTCCTGAATCTGAAATAATTAATTTGGCGGTTGCCATTTTCCGGATAGTTTCCAGATAGGGAAGTGGTTCTGTGAAAATTAGATTTTCTGGTTTCTCATTTTGAAATACATCTAGAATAATCTTTCTTGTATTTGGATTTGGATGCAGAGCCCATTCAAAAATAATATTAGGATTTTCTATAGCTAATTCTTTGATAGATTGCGAGATTTCCTGTAATGGTTTTCCTATATTTTCCCTTCTGTGCGCTGTGATGAAAACCTTGTTTTGATATTCGATTTTAATATTTTCTTTGTCAAGAATATATTGAATCATATCTACAATTGTGTTTCCTGTCAATAATATTTTATCACTCGGAATTCCCTCCTTCAAAAGATTATTCTGAGATAAAGTTGTAGGTGCAAAATTAACATCACTGCCAAGAGAAACTACTCGTCTATTATATTCTTCCGGAAAAGGCAATCTAATATCTGACGTTCTAAGACCAGCTTCGATATGATAAAATTTTCTTTTTTCCAAAAAAGCTACGATAGAAGAAGCCAAAACCGTAAACGTATCGCCCTGCGCTACGATTTTAGTGATATTTTCTTTGTGAATAAGGTCTGACAAGCTGTTGATGAGTTTTGCAATCAAGTTCGAATTGGTAAAATCGAGTGACTGTACAGAGAGTCGAAAATCCGGCTTTATGTCGAAGCTTTCTTCCATGTTGGAAAGAAGATCATCGTGCTGACCAGTATTTACAATTAAAATGTCTTTATTTTGAAGATGAAATTGATTGATAACCGGAAAAACTTTTAGAAATTCTGGTCTGGTTCCATAAATAATGGCTATTTTATGACTCATCAAAGCTGTTTTTTACAAAAATAATAAATCTTAGGGCTTGATGCGTTTTAAAATATTTTTAAGTAACATTTTCAAAGGAAATTGATTCAGAATTTCGTCTGCTGTGATAATCTTGAGGTTGTTCACTGCATTATGAATTTCTTTTTTCCCTTGTTTGATTTCCGCAACATTTTTCAAATGAAAATAGGTGTGGACATAATCTTTAAAAGGATTAGGGGTATCACGCTCATGCCAAGTTCCTACAAAATGATGGGTGGCATAATTCTTCGGAAGATCCAAACAAAAGTAAGTTGAAGGATAGATCACGATTCCATCTGCAAGTTCTTGATATTCATCTTTTTCTGGATTGGCTTTATAGTGATTAATCAAAAGATCAGAGACAAAAACCGTATTGGTTGTTAGATCAAAATCTGTTTTCTGATTATAAAACTCTAAAACTTTTTTTGGCCAAGGGTGATCTTTTTCTGTTGCCCAAAGAGCTGTAAAAGGAGAACCTTTGATTTCGAAGCCAGAAAATGCACGGTGAACAAGAAACTCATCAAGAGAAAACTTGACTTCCACGTCTATATCCATATAGATTCCACCTTGCTCGAAAAGAGCTACTGCTCTCGCATAATCTGAAACAAATGCCCATTTTTTCTTTTCTGCTGCCAGACGAACGTATTCACAACAATTGATATCAAAGTTGGTTTCGTTCCATTCTATGATTTCATAGTCGGGGAGATTTTTTTTCCAGGAATCCAGGCACATATAGAAGGATTCTGGTTTTGGATTGCCGCCAAACCAGCAATAGTGTATTTTTTTGGGGATCATTTATTTTTAGTATTTATCAATCCTTTGAAAAAATTTTTAGCAAAGAGAGCTACAGATTTTGTATCCCTGAATTGCTGAAACAATAGCTGTCTGTAGTAGGAATCGAAAACATTTAATCTATTGGTCTTTAACTCATTATTAATTCTTTGCCTCATTGATATATTTAACAAATTTTTATAACCTACAGAATTGTTTTTCTCTAGTAGATCTTTGTATACATCGTAAGTGAACTTAATTTTTTTTCTTTCGTCCTGAGATAAAAAAACATTATTGCCATGAACTCTGTAAACAGCATCATTATCTGCTGTATATATCCCTAATCCGTGATCTAAAATATGATGCTTAATATGTGTATCGCAGTAATAATTATATTTTTTTCTAAGACTAAGATCTAACACATCTGTTCGGAAAACAATTGTCATAGTCTGAATACGCATAAAATTTTCAAAATCTGATTGTGTAAATTTGAATGAATCTTTACCCTGAAAAAAATCCTTCCTAAAAAAGGGGCAATCTGAGGTAGAACCGTCATTGTATAATTCTTTGTAACGGTGACAAGCCAAAACAACATCGTCACTAGACTCTAATAAGTCTACTTGTTTCTGAAGTTTATCCTCGTTTGACCAAAAGTCATCACCTTCACACAGCGCAATATACTTAGCGCCAGAATCTTTACATTTTTGTAATGTATAAATGAAATTGGGCATCCATCCAAGATTTTTTTCTTGTTTGATGAATGTTACTAAATGCTTTTTGGGATGATTTTCCAAATAAGAATCTATAACTTTTTTAGTGTCATCCGTAGAAGCATCGTCCGAAAGAAATATCCTGAAATCAAATTTTGTGTTTTGTTTTAGAACGCTATCTAGCGCTTCAGTAACAAAATCTTGGTGATTGTATGAGATCATGAAGACAGCAACAAGAGGTTGTGTGTTATTCATTTTTTAGGATTTCTTTTGAAAGACTTATTCTGCTAATTGTCAACAAATATATAAATTTGTAATATGAAAATAACTATATGCACGCCAACATATAACCGTGCAATTCTACTCCAAAAATTGTATAAAAGTCTCCTTAGCCAGACAAAAAAAAATTTTGAGTGGATTATTATTGATGATGGATCTACAGATAATACTGCTGACGTAGTCGAAAGTTTTGACAGATCACAGTTTTCTATAGAGTACTATCAGCAAGAGAATGGGGGAAAGCATATAGCTCTGAATTATGGCTTAGAAAAGGCAAATGGCGAATATTTTTTTGTTGTTGATAGTGACGATTTTTTAGCTAATGAGACTGTTGAAGAATGTTTAGAGTTAATAAATGAAGTTCAAGATAAGAGCAATATAGCTGGCTTTACTTTCATCCATTTTTCTCCGTCCCATCCAATAAATATTCAAAACTATGGTAAGGTAAAACAAATTGGAACTTATTTTGACTATAATTGGGAGTTTAATGGTGAGTTGATAATCTGTTTTAAAACACACATCGCAAAAGCGTTTCCGTTTCCTGTATTCATGGGAGAAAAATTTTGCAGAGAATCCTTGATTGGAGATAGAATCCTTGATAAGTATGAACTGTTATACACGGATAAAGTTTTAGCATTTGGCGATTATCAACCCGATGGCTTGTCTGCTAACAGTTGGAAAAGAATGTTGGAAAGCCCCCAATACAGCATGCTGTACTTTAAGGAAAAAATAAATAATAGAAAATATTCTAAAATTGAGAAGGAAAATTTTGTGATTCACTATTGGAAAATAGCGATGTCTGCAAAACACATTTCTTTTTTTAAAAAGTTTTTTGACTTATCTTTTTACTGGAACATGTGGTTTTTTTTAAATAGAATCAAAAAGAAATTAAAAAGAGATTAATTTCTGTTATTTTTTATAATATCCATAGCCTTTGAAAGCCCAATTTTTATTATAATGAAACAGCAGAACTCTACTGCTTTGAAAATGTCCCTGTCTGAAGTACGAAGATTTTTATAAGCTTTTTTCAAAATAGAAAATTGATCTTCTATCTCAAAATACTTCGCATAGTTTGCGATGATATACCGGTTAAACTGATAAATCCCCTGCTTTCTCTGCTTTTTTAAGTTGTCATCAGCTTTAGATGAAAGATGATCTCTGGAAATTCTGATATTAGCAAAGGCATTATTAATACTAAAAATTTCTCTCATTTCCGGAAATTCTAACCAAGCGACATTATCACTGCCAAATGCAACAGGAAACTCCTTAAAACCATATTTTTTGTAGGTTTTCCTACTGAATATGTGTTCGGTTAATGTGCTTCTGCCATTTCCTTTTAATGTTCTAATATATGATGTGGCCGCTAGTTCCAACTCCGGATTAGTATATAAATCAGAAATGCTTTTTCCATCTTCATCAATCAGTTTGGATGCAAATCTTATAACCTGTATATTTTTCTCTTCTGCTATTTTCAAATTTTTATAAAATTCTTCCACATAATTTTCGGAAATAGTATCATCATCTCCTAGGATCATCATCCACTCTTCTTTTGCCGAAAGCTCTATACAACGATCCCATTGCTTGGTAAGGTATTTTCCGCCAAGATTATTTTTAAATCGTTTATATACAATTGGGAATTTACCTTCGTATGATTGGATTAGGTCTTCTGGATTTTGAGGGCTGCAATCGTTTCCTATATAAACCGAAAATCGTTTATCTGTCTGAGATGAAAGAGAATCTAGAGTAGCTTTAAAATAATTGAGTTTATAATAAGGAATTATTATTGCAAGTTGTGTCATAATGTTAAAGAATGTTTTTATATCTCAGCATTTTCTCTTCCACAAGATGCCAGGAGAAATAAGCTAAAATATATGTCGCAGGTAGAGAAATCAGCATCAGTTGAAAAGGATTCAAAACCAGATAATTCATAAGAATCTGCTGTAATAGAAATCCGTAGATGTACACGCCATATGAAATGTCTCCCCACTTTTTGCCAACCATATTAATAGGTGGTGTATTGAGAGTGGCTAATTGTAAAGTCAGGACAGACAATAAAAAAGGAGCCACAATCTGATAACAGCCAATAATCAATGATAAGATAATGGATAAAGTAATACCAATCCTAATAAACAAGGTGTTATAAGTCTTCAAATTAAAAAAACTGAGTATAGATCCTGCAAAAAAGAACGCTGCTAACTTGTAGAAAATACTGCTGTCACGAATGATATAATGGAATAGGTTACTCAAAAATGAAGGCCGAAATTGTAACAGTATATAGCAAATCAAGAAAATGATTATCATTATTATTCGGACAATATTTTTATTTTTCCTGAAAGGAAATATAATCATCAAAATCAAGTATAATGTGAATTCATAACTTAAGGACCAAAGACTTCCATTGATTGCTTTTGGATAAAGATTGTTTTCAAAAACACCGTTAACATTATACTGAATTCGGTACAATGATAATCCATTAGGTAGATAAGACCAATAAGAAGATTCTTTGGAGATATCGGCACCATTATATAGAAAAGGTAATATCAGTAATGTGATTATGAGTAAAATAAAAAGAGCTGGAAACAATCTCAAGATTCTTTTCCAAAGATAACTTAGTAATGTTTTACTGCGTTCCAGACTTTGAAAGATGAGGTAGCCACTCATAATGAAAAAACAATCTACAGATAATGATCCAAGACTTAGTTGGTCATTCGTGAATACACCAGCTATCTCAGGTTGTCCTGTTAATGGGAACGAATGCGATACTATTACCAGACTTGCAAACAGTAGGCGAAGAAAATCTAAGTTGTTACTTCTGTTAATAGTTGCTGTTGTATTCATATTTTATTGGAAAAATATCGGATTAATTTTTTTTTACCACCATAATTGATATTAATGTTTTTATCTCTCGCCATAAGCCACACAAAAAGCTTTCCTCGCAATGATAGCTTTTCAGTAAAATCATAATGTGAGAATTTTTGTTTATCTATTGTGACTAGTAATTTTTCATTGTCACCATTGTAAAATACATCCTTCGTTGGAAACCAAAAAGAATGTGGTTGGTTATCAAACATCTCATATATCTCTGCAACTTTTGATTTCCATACGTCTATACTAAAGTTATTTAAAATATAATCATACTGTTTTTCCGCACTTTCTATTCTGTATTTTTTATCCCGAATCAATGCTTTAAGATTGTCATGCCATTGATTTAAATCTTTTGGATAAATAACTGCATTGTCAGGATGTTCACTGAAAAGCTTGAATAATAGTAATGGATCGTAGTGAAGGACAAATGGTATCTTTTGCAACGCAACCTGAAGCAATGCTGTGAAAGAGGCCATTGGAAACCCTTCGACATATATGTGTGAATTCTTTTCTATATCCGCTAATTGAGATGCAGAGACACCACCGTGCAGAACAATCCTTTCATGAAGATATTCTTTTGCGTATGCAGAATCTGGACGCAACCCAACGATATTAAAAATAACATTTTGGTTTTCTTCTACGATTTTATAAGCCTCTCTTAAGAAGTTATATTTCTCATTAGGATTATATTTATAAGAAGTTCCTGTACTAAGAATATTTATAGTGTCACCATTGTAATTAGTTTCATCATTAAGTTCAGAAGAGGCTTCTATGGGGATTGGTAAAAAAACTTGTCTTTCCGCTGCAATACCTCTTCTTTCAGAATCAATAGCAATATTGGATTCTCGGATTTGAAGTACTGTATCTGCAATAGAAACTCCTACCCAAAACACATGATCTGCATGATTCACAAACAAAACCGGCGTTGTAATATCTTTCTGCGAAAAAACAATATTGGTAATCGTTTCATCTGGATGAATATGAAGTATAATGGCATCATAGTCATTCAAAGGAAGCTGATTGAGAAGTTTTACAGATTCTATCTTAGAATGAGATTTTACACTAATAAGATCTAAATTAGAAATATCATCAAGATAGATTTGACTTACGTTTTCTAACTGTTCAATAGAAATCCTAGTGCTGACAATAGAATGTTTTTTTGAGTTGTCATTTTTGATCCAGTTATAAAGTAGTTTCGAATGTCCGCCGGAGCCATGAACTTCTGAACAGATATGAAGTACTCTATTGGTTTTAGCATGTTTTTTCTGATGAGAAGAAATTGGTAGAATCTTTTCTTGAATCTTAGCTAAAAGTATTTCCAATTGTTCACTTTTGTAATAGCCAGAAAAATTGAACCATCCAAATGCAGCCGTTTTTTGAATGTAACTAATACAATCTTCATAAAGCTTTTCTTGAAATAGTTTTTGCGCAATCCGAACACTCGAATCAAAATATTGCTTATTCGAAGATATAATTTTTTCTATGTCCGTGTTTGATTCTACCTTCATGGAAAATCGGTCTGTGTTTTCAAAAATATGAAAATGCTGTTGAATAGAATAAATATAATATTTAGAAAAAATTGGGAGTCAATTTTTTCTAGTAAAGGCTCTTTAGATAGGCCAATAACTTATGAATCTGCATCGCCAATTTGTAAAAAACAGGTTTCATATTATATTTTATCAGCTTTTCCGGAAAAGATTTCACTGGAAAATGTTGGAAAAAAATCTGAAGCTCATTTTTGAGTGTTGTATGAATTTTTCCTGATTATAGCATAAACATAAGATGCTTACTAGAGGCAGAACTCCCATTTTGTTTTAATTAGTAATTATTCAGAATACTAATAATTGTATCTATCTCTTGTTTTTCTAATATAGAAGATATTGGTAAGCTCAAAACTTCCTCATGAATTTTTTCCGTTATGGGAAAAGATAGATCATTCCATTCTTTATACGCCTTTTGCTGATGTGGCGGGATTGGATAATGTATCAGAGTTTGAATTCCATTGTTAGTAAGGTATTCTTGTAATGCAGATCTATCAGCTGTTCTGATTACGAAGATGTGCCATACATGCTCTCTATCATTTTCTGTATTTTCAGGAAGCGTAATCTTTGGATTTTTCACTTCCGAAATAAACCTTTTGGCAATCTTTCTACGTAGGTTATTTTCTTCATCGATGTATTTGAGTTTTACATCTAAAACTGCTGCCTGTATCTCATCTAGTCTGGAATTTAGACCTTGATAGATGTTTACATATTTCTCATTAGATCCATAGTTGGCGAGTGCTCGGATGGCTTTTGCTAAATCCTCATCATTGGTTGTAACTGCACCTGCGTCACCAAGAGCGCCAAGGTTTTTGCCGGGATAGAAACTAAATCCCGCAGCATCGCCTAGATTACCTGTTTTGATACCATTCCAATCTGCACCTATAGATTGTGCATTATCTTCAACTATTTTCAGGTTATGTTTTTGAGCAATCTCTTTTAATTCTTCAGAAAAAACGACTCTTCCCTGAAGGTGGACGATGAAAATAGCTTTTGTCTTAGAGGTAATCTTTTCTTCAATTTTTGAGATGTCAAGGTTGTAAGTATTAATATCCGGCTCAACTAAAACCGGAACCAATCCATTGTCAGACAAAGCCAGGATAGAAGCGATGTAAGTATTGGCGGGGACTATCACTTCATCGCCAGCTTTCATAATTCCCAACTCAATGTAAGCTCTGAAGATTAATCTCAAAGCATCTAGACCATTCGCTACTCCAATTGCGTGTTTGGATCCAATGTATTGTGATAAATTATTTTCGAAGTTCTTCACCTGAGTTCCTAAAAGGTACCAGCCAGATCGGAATACTTCCAATAATTTAGCCTCTATCTCAGTCTGATGAAGAAGATTTATTTTTTGTAGGTCAAGGAATTTTATCATTTGTTTTATGATTATAATTTTGTTGTAAAATTTTGAGGACTATCAATTAATACAGTTTATACATTTTATAATCTTTGAATTGAAATTCTTTTACAAGATAATAATTTTTATGTTTATTGGGAATGTCCGTTTCAATTTCCCAATTTGGCTCATGGAATAAAATGTAAGTAGGTTTATGTATATTAATCCAGGAATCCAGGTCTTTATTCGATAAAAAATAAGCATTGTCCTTGCTTACTAGCCCACACAAATCAATTATCTTTCTATCAGTAAAATAACCAATTATTCCTATTTCAGCAGTTCCGATGCTCTCATTTTCTTTCGTATTATTCTGAATCCAAGCCGCTATTTTGAAATAATCTCTCTCCCTTTGCATAGCTCCTGGATGGTGAGAGTTGATAAATTTATTATTATAATTTAAGGTAAAAGATAACATTGCGATTATTACACCCACAAGTGTTAACATCCATTTGTTTTCTTTAGGTCTTATAATGAAATTTATAAAAAATGCGATGCCAGTAACCAGAAAATATATTTTTGTAAAAATTAAGGGAGTTACATACCAATTATATAAAGGAACGTTGAAGTATAAATAAAAAGATATGAGGAAAACACAAGATAAAATTAAATAATAATCAAAGGCAGTTTTTTTCTTGAAAATTATCGTGAAAGGAATGAATATTAAAATAAAATAATATAAGTATTTAAAAAGATTTCTTGATTTATAATCGTAGGTAATTAAGTCTAACGTTCCATTAACAAAATCGTATCGATTTCCCCAAAATTTGGATAAGCCATGATAGACTTTAGCTTTCGAAGAATCTGGAAGTACATTGCCATAGTATAAAAAATTAAATCCATAATGTCCAATAACAATAAAAGAAGAGATTAAAATGTAAGGAATAAAGTTCTTGTGTAAAGATCTTTTTTCATAAAAAAACAGAACTAGTGTCGAGATTATGAAAAAAACACCTTCTGTTCTGGTAATAAGTAACAGAGCGCTAACAATAAAATATAAAAGATACTTCTCAATTAAGAAAGAATAAAAGAGAAGAAAAATCAAAAATAGATATAGTCCTGTCTCCATTCCTAGAAAAAGATAAATATTACTTAAAGAATATAAGATCAAGATACTGCTTATAATAACTTTGCTTAAATTAATCTTTTCTAGAATTTTGTATATAACAATCATTGATAATGCTATGAATACGTAGCCTATACTATTATTCAGTAAAATTTGATCTTTGATCTCGAAAATAGAATTGATTAATAAATTGATGTAAGTAAATAAAGGTGATGTGAGACCATTGAATAATTCTCCTTTATTATAAACAAGTCCGTAACCTTTTGTAAAGTTTCTTATATAACGTGCGTAAATGAGAGTGTCATCAAAAAAGTAAAATCTATTTATAAAAAACTTTATAAAAACAATAGTTTCTAGTATAATAATCAGCAAATAGCTAAAGTGTTTTTTATTCATATTTTTCATTTGTGTTAATTGAAGTCAAAAAAACATAGCGAATTACTGTCTCAGTAAGAATTTAAGATAATTCGGAGAACGCAACGATGTTAAAGGCTTTATCATTTTAATACTAATTCTTCGTTTATGAATTCATAAGCATTGCCTTCTTCATCTTTTAAATTATGATCTAATATTTTACCAGCATTGGTTATAAAACCCTTTTGTTTGGCAGGATTACCATACCAAACAGTGTTTGCTGGGATATCTTTTGTAACCACGCTGCCTGCTCCTACCAATGCATTTTTTCCAATGGTGTTGCCGGCAATGATGGTAGAATTCGCACCAATAGACGCGCCCTTCTTTACCAGCGTTTTTGCAAATTCGGCAGGATATTGCTTAGATCTAGGAATCAGGTCATTGGTAAAAGTTACATTAGGGCCAATAAACACATTGTCCTCCAATGTAACCCCATCCCAAACTTGGACTCCGGGCTTGATGGTAACATTATCGCCAATAACAACATCGTTTTCTATGAAAACATTACAATTGATATTACAATTAGTACCAATTTTAGCATTTTTCAAAATTACACAAAACTGCCAAACCATTGTGCCTTCACCAATATTATTAGTTTGAATATCGGCTAGAGGATGGATGTTATTTTTCATGCTGAATGGTTAAAAATATATTGTAATCTCTGATATAATCATTGGCATCATAATGATGTGATGCTAATACGAGGCATATTGCGCCGGATGAAAAATTCATTTCTGAAGCCCAGATTCCGGGAGGGATATGTAAACCTATATCGGGCCTATTAAGAAAAACCTGCCTTTTGAATTTACCATCGTCCAAAGACACTTCAAAACTTCCACTGGCTGCTATCAGAAACTGATGACATTCTTTGTGGGAATGGGCACCACGGCTTTCGCCACCGGCTATATCATATAAATAAAATACTCGTTTTACATTAAACGGAAAAGAAGAGTTGTTTTCCACCACTGTTAAGTTGCCTTCGTCAAAATTGATCTTGCCAAGATTTATTACACTGCAGTCAAATACTGATAGTTTATTTTTCATCTGCAAGTTTTTTGAATTCTACAAAATCTCTTATATAGTCTTTTTCATTATAAGCTTTATCAGAAACAATGATTGCTAAAGAGTTGGTTGAAAAATTTTCCAATCTGCGCCAAAACATTTTCGGAATAAAAAGACCATAATAAGATCTGTTCAAAGAAAACCTTTTTTCCTCTTTTCCATCGTGAATAACGACATCAAAACTTCCCGAAAGGGCAATGATAAACTCCTGCTGCTCTCTAAAAGCATGGCTGCCGCGCACTTCTCCACCAGGAACATCATATATCCAATAGGTTCTTTCAATTTCGAAAGGTAAATGGCTGGGATGCTCAAATGAAGAAAGATTACCCCGTTTGTCCAGTATCTTGGGAAGATCTATTATTTGTGGTATAGTCATTGTGCTTGTATTTTATAATCAAAACGAGGTCTGATAATGCCAGGCATCTGTGTAATATTAGTTCCTATCTTCACATTTTCAACTTCAAAACCAACAATCTCATCACAAGTGTATAGAGGAATTCTTTGATCTTGTCCAAATATTATTTTGAAATAATAATTTCCAGAATTAAGTAAATTAGGCTCAATCTCGAATTCTACAGTATACTCCGCTTTTTTAGAATCCTTATTTGTAGTAACTAGTGCTCCTGTGTGAAACACTACGCTTTCCTCATAAGTTCTTAATTCAAAAGTGGTATCAAGATTAATATCTTCTTTAAAATTAAAAAACCTTAATTTAACCTTTGCTCCAGAATCAATGTCCAGGAAACCATCGTTCAAAGATCTGACAGAAAATTCTAAAACTCTGATGTTTTCATTTCCTAAAGCTGTTTCGATAGAGCCCGTATGCAGATAACTGCTTTGCTTTTGAGAGTTTTTCTGATACTCCATAATGGTATCAAGAATGTGACCCTGATAATCCAAAAGTCCTTGGTTCAGTAAGATTCCCTGTGAACATAATTCTTTAACAGCTGTCATATTATGACTTACAAAAAGAACAGTTCTTCCCTCACCTTTAGAAACATCTCCCATTTTTCCTAAACATTTTTTCTGAAATTCAGCATCGCCTACTGCTAAGACTTCGTCTACGATAAGTATTTCGGATTCTAGATGTGCAGCTACAGCAAATGCCAAACGTACATACATCCCAGAAGAGTATCTTTTTACAGGTGTATCAATATATCTTTCTACACCAGAAAAAGCTACAATTTCATCGAATTTTCTAGTAATTTCTTTTCTTGTCATTCCTAGAATAGCCCCATTGAGATAGACATTTTCTCTACCTGTCATTTCAGGATGGAAACCTGTTCCAACTTCTAGTAATGAAGCAATTCTCCCATTGGTTGATATTTTTCCTGTTGTGGGTTTTGTTACTTTGCTTAATAGTTTTAATAAAGTTGATTTTCCGGCGCCATTTCTTCCGATTATACCAACTGCATCTCCTTGATTGATCTCAAAATTGATGTCTCGCAAAGACCAGACGTAATCACTTTCTCCCTTGCGGGTTCTATCATTGGATTCGCCGATTTTAAGATAGGGATTTTCTTTTCCCCGGATCTGATGCCAAAAACGATTAAGATCGTGAGAGAGAGAGCCTGTTCCTACTTGCCCCAGGCGGTATTGTTTAGATATATCTTCTGCTTTTAATGCTAATCTCATTGATAAATTGATTATACAGTGTCCATAAAACTTTTTTCTACTTTATTGAAGGTAATGGTACCTATTGCCAATAAAAGTAAAATAATTAAACTGCTTATAGCAAGCATGGTTGGATTAAACTCACCTACACCCAGCCATCCGTATTTGAAGCATTCGAATATTCCTGTTAAGGGATTCCACGCTGCGTAAGGCTGGATAGCTTTGGGAAGAGCAGATACAGGATAGATCACTGGCGTAGCATACATATATAAACTGACCCCAAATCCTAATAACATTTGCAAATCTCTGTATTTGGTCGTCATCGAGGAGAAAATCATTCCTACGCCCAATGCAAACATCGCCATTAATATTATTAAAAATGGCGTTGCTAAAATCCACCAGTTCGGCTGTACTTCTCCTTTTGTTAAATAATATAAAAATGCAATTAAGAACAAAACCATTTGTACTCCAAAACGCATCAAGTTAGAGAATACAATTGAAATTGGCATTACCAATCTTGGGAAATAAACTTTTCCAAAAATTGCCGCATTGCTTGTAAACACACTGGATGTTCCATTAAGACAAGAAGAAAAATAGTTCCATAAAGTGACACCTGCCAAATAAAAAAGAATTTTTGGAGCTCCATCGGTAGAAATATTTGCGATACCACCAAATACGACAAGGTAAACAACAGTGGTAAAAATTGGATTAATAAAGAACCAAATGGGACCCAGAATGGTCTGTTTGAAACTAGATACAAAGTCTCTCTTCACAAACATATAAACCAAGTCTTTGTAGCGCCAAACTTCTTTAAGATTAAGATCTAGAAGCGAGTGGTTGGATTCAATCGTTTCGGTCCATTCTTGTTTATGAGATTCACTCATTTGTGTTTTGTTTTAATTTATTTAATAAGGTTTTTCAGATATTCACCATATCCGCTTTTACCATATTTCACTGCGGTTTCCAGAAGTTTTTCTTCATTGATAAATTTATTCCTAAAAGCAATCTCTTCTATACATCCGATTTTGAAACCTTGCCTTTTTTCTATTACGCTCACAAATTCTGAAGCATCGTGTAAAGAATCAAAAGTCCCTGTGTCCAGCCAAGCTGTTCCTCTGTCCAAAACGCCAACTTCAAGTTTACCTTTGCTTAAGTAAACATTATTGACATCGGTAATTTCTAGCTCACCTCTTGGAGATGGTTTGATGTTTTTAGCGATTTCTACTACTTCATTATCATAAAAATATAGCCCTGGAACAGCATAGTTGGATTTAGGCTGAGTTGGTTTTTCTTCTATTGATAGGGCT
>DLND01000124.1 GCA_002476905.1 Flavobacteriales bacterium UBA7519 | reverse complement strand
TAGTTCATTGTAATTAAAAAATTTTAGCGAATTTACGGAAAATTATTGAAAGCATAATATGACAAAAAGCAACTTTATCAGTTGCTTAATATTTAGTTTTTAATGATTTTAAACGTTTCTGATTCTGTTCCATACTTCAACTTTACCAAATAAATACTTTGAGGATAACTCGAAATATCAAAATCATGCAGTCCTTTTACCAAGTTATTTTTCTTGATTAAAATCTTTCCAGTATAATCATACAAAATAAACTCTTCAGCATCACGTTTTATATCAATTTTGAAAATTCCTTTTGTTGGATTAGGATAGATTTTGGTAGCAAAATCTTTTTTGTCCAAACTTTCCACTTCCAATTTTTTGTTAATATATTCTTTGGTAACACCTTTTTTACAATCTGGAATACTTGACCTTTGAAGAATTAATCTTAGTAACAAATCATTGAGTTTTTCTACTTCATATTCGCTTGCTGTTGGTTCAATGTGCTTATTTCCGATTCCGCTGTCATTCGTCAGAAAAGTATAAGTTCCGTTCGTAAGCAATGCAAAAGTACGCATCAGATATTCCGTTTGTTTATCGGTATCGCTGGCTGCAATCGGGATGATGGTGATTCCTTTTTTAGATGCCATTTTAATTTTTTGATGTAGCCTTTCAATGTTTTCATCGGATAAATGTGGTGGTGCATCCAACAGTAAGAACATTATCTTGGTGGTATTTCCGTTACTCCAGCTTAGTTCATCAACTGAAGATTCCACCGCTTCTACCACTGCTTCCGGTTTATCTCCACCTCCGCTGGCATTTTGTTTCTTAATGAAATTAATCAAATTTTCTGCATCATTAGAAAAATCAAATTTCTTAGTTACATACTCGTCGCCCTTATCTCTATAAAAAACAGAACCATATCTCACGTTGGTTTGAGTTAAGTTGGATTCTACTTTTTTCAAAACATCCAACAATTCAGATTTCAAATAATTGATTTCATCGCCCATAGAACCAGTTGCATCCACAACAAAAACCAAGTCTAAAGCTCTTTTCTTGATACAGTTTTCCTTGACTTTAATCAAATTTTGTCCATTCCGGAATTCTTTTGCATTATTTGATAAAATATTTCCCTCTTCATCAATAATCGAATATTGTTGCGAGTTTGTTTTCTGGTCTATTAATGAAGAAATCCATAACTCTGCATTTCCACGATTATCAGTTACGCTTTCCCAAATGATTTCTTTTTTATCATCAATTAATTTTAATTTCTTACCAATAACTGGATTGTTATCAAAATTGGTCAATTGTACAGAAACCCTTCTATTTGGGAAAAATTTCCACGTTTTTTTGTATTGATCAAGAATTGGAACCGCAATATCTTGCCAATAATCCCATTTGGAAAAATCATTGACTTCGCCTGCGGTTAGTTTTCCTGCATCTGGAAGAAAACTTTCTTCTTTAGTTTTATTTTTATTTTCGAGTTTATACTCGCGATTTAATTTTCTTAATTCCTTCCTTGACAGATTTTTTGTTTTGATAACAACGACTCCATTTGCGGCTTGAGCTCCGTAAAGACTTGTACCTGCGTCTTTTTTAAGAACATTTACAGATTCAATAATTTTTGGATTTATGGACTTTATATATTCTAGAGAAGACACTTTTCCGTCTAAAATGTACAAAGGTTTTTTTGATGAATCAACAGAAGCGGCTCCACGCAGCATAATTTTACTGGAAGCGCCTGCAGCTTCTCCACCTGACATTTTCAGACCTGCGACCTTCCCTTCTAATGATGATTTTCCAGCGCCTAACGCCAGCATTTTTTTATTGGTGGACTCAGAAATTTCTCTAGCTTTTTCTGCAGCATACAATGCAGAAACTTTTGCAACAGTGGAAGATTTTCCAGTAGAAATCGGCGGTGGCGGTGGGGCATATGTAGATTCAAAAACTTCATTAGTGACAAGTCCACCTGTTGTTTCCAAACGTTTTGGAATCGCTGGTGGAGGCAATTCGGATTTTGCAATTATGGTTTTTCCTTTATCAACACGATTTATGTATTTTTCATCAGATGTAGATTCTGATTTTTTCTGAGAATAAATAGCGTCATTACTTTTTCTTTCTAATTCAACTCCTTGAAATCTTTTGTTTGTAATATTAAAATCGGATTGATTATTCACAGAAGCTATAATTTTTCCATTTTCATATTTTTTGATAGAAATATCATCCGTTTTATATTTTTCTCTTAATTCCTTGTATAAATCATCGAATTCATCTTTCTTAGGTTCAACTTCGTGATAAGCAATTATATCTTTTCCTTCAGCAGGTTTAATGGCATTTTTAACCAAATTCTCTTCAAAAGTTTTATTGATTTCTTCAACTTTTTTCGGAGTTTCTATTTGAGTTGGATTAATTGGTTTTCCGTAATCTTTTGAAGTAATTTGAGGTTCAATTTTAACTTTATTATCATTCATTAAATATAAAACACCAAATGTAAATGCCAATCCTGCCGCAATTCCGTAAGGCAGCCAAATCGGAATGATTCGTTTTTTATTTTCTTTCTTGTCGAGTTTTTCTTCTACTTTTTCCCACACTTTCTCGAAGGCTGGAAACTTTGGGTTTTCTTCCGCTGATTTTCCAGCGTCGTTAAACATTTTATCGATATCTTGATTTTCCATTTTTTAAACTTTAAGAATTAACGGTTTACAGTTATACCAATTCCTGCAATTTTTTGCGGGCAAAACTGACTTGAGATTTGGACGTTCCTTCAGAAATAGAAAGCATTTCCGCAATTTCTCTGTGAGGATAACCTTCCATTACAAATAAGTTGAAAATCGTTCTGCAACCTTCTGGCAAAAAATTGAGCAGATGCAAAATGCTCTTTTCTGGTTCAGAATCTGGCAAATCCACAAATTGCTCTTCGATAGAAATAGAAAAAGGCTGCTTTTTGCGAAGTTTCTGCAAGCATTGGTTGACGACAATTTTCCTTGCCCACGCTTCAAAAACCAGATGATTATTGAGCTGATGAAGTTTGGTGAAAATCTGGTAAAAAGAATCTGCCAATATTTCTTCGGCGTCTTCATCATTTTTCAGATAGCGTTTGCAAGTCACAAAAAACCGACCTGCGTATTGCTCATAAAGCTCCCGCTGCGCATTTCGGTCTTTGTTTTTGCATCTAATGTATAAGTCGTTTTCCATTGAATGGCTTTTATAAGGAAAGATGCATTTGTTTAAAAAAGGTTGGAATTATTTTGAAAAATTATGAAAAAACTTTGATAGTTAGCTTCCAAAGTTTTTGATCGAACCGCTTGACATTTATGACATTCTTGTATTTTCAAAGGACAATTAATAAATTATACTCTAAATCAAAATGTCTATTTATAATATAAGTAAAACAATTTGGATGATTTAGAAAAAACTATAAACAATTGTTTAAAGGATTAATAAAAAAAATTAATATATCAAATATAAATAATAATTATTAATTTTACATCAAACTAATCCTCAATGAAGTATACATTAATCAGAAGAAATAGAAGTATACGGACTACTTCAAACCACGAATTTGTTAGCTGGATGAGAAAAAATGATCTTCAGCAATGGACAAATAATCAAGATTTTATGACTGGTTATTCCAAACGCAAATCTACTTTTGAGGGTTTAGAAATCCGTTTTGACAATGAACAAAATTTTGTAAATGATTTACAAAAAAATAACCTTTTGAAAATAGAATCTTCAAAAGGTCTTTTTGGTTTATTTTAAACTGTGATTAGTAAATAGGCGGATATTTTTCAGGATTTAGTTCATTAAAAAGTTGGTATACTTTTTCTACAATATCATCTGCTGATGGCTTGCTAAAATAATCACCATCGCTTGCATAAGCCGGTCTGTGGTTTTCTGCGGAAATGGTCAGCGGATCAGAATCCAGATATCTGAACGCTTTTTGCTTCTCCAAAACCTGCTGAAGTATAAAAGCCGATGTTCCGCCCTCCACATCTTCATCTATAACCACCAATCTGTTTGTCTTTTTAACACTTTGAGCTATTTCGGCAGACAAGTCAAAAGGAATTAATGACTGAATATCGATAACTTCTGTTGAAATTCCTAATTTTTCTAACTCATTGGCTGCCTCGGAAACAATTCTCCACGTAGAACCATAAGTTACCAAAGTTACCTCCGAACCTTCTTTGGTGATTTCGATTTTCCCAACAGGAACAGTAAATTCTCCTAGATTATCGGGTTGTTTTTCCTTCAGTCTATAACCATTCAAACATTCTACAATCACCGCCGGCTCATCACTTTGAAGCATCGTGTTATAGAATCCGGCCGCTTTTGTCAAACTTCTTGGAACAAGAATATTGATACCTTTAGAAAGGTTCAGAATTCCCGCCATTGGCGAACCAGAATGCCAAACACCTTCCAGTCTGTGACCTCTTGTTCTGATAATTACCGGCGCTTTTTGTCCGCCTTTTGTTCTGTATTGAACCGTGGCAAGATCGTCACTCATGCCTTGGAGGCAGTATAAAATATAGTCTAAATACTGGATTTCGGCAATTGGTCTTAGTCCTCTCATTGCCATTCCAATTCCTTGACCAAGAATAGTTGCTTCACGAATTCCTGTATCAGCAATTCTCACATCACCATACTTTTCTTGTAGTCCTTCCAAGCCTTGATTTACATCACCGATATTTCCTGCATCTTCACCAAACACCAATGCCTGAGGATATTTCTCAAATATCTTATCAAAATTATTTCTTATAACTACTCTACCATCCACCTCTTTGGAAGCTTCAGAAAATACAGGTTTAATTTCCTTAATATTGGTCGCTTTCCATTCCGATTCGGAATAAAGATGTGAAGAATAATTATCTTTTTCTAATCTTTTAATATCTTGATATTTAGATGTAAGCGCAGCTTTCTCAGGCGAATGAGAATCTCTGGTCACTAAAAACGTTTTCCTTACCAAATGGAAGATATCTCTCTTGCTTTTCGAAATAATTTTGCGGAAATTTTCAATCAAATTGTTAATTTCTGAATTATTCTTAGCAAGTGCTTCTACCAAAGGCAAAACTTCCAAAGCCAAATCCGAAATTGTCTTTTGGTAAGCTTCCCAAGCTTTTTTCTGACCAGCTTTCACTAATTGTTTAGCCTCGGAATCAATAAGATCTAATTCTTCCGAAGTTGCCAGGAATTCTTCCTTGCCATCAATATCAATATTATAATCAAGTATCCACTCACGGAATTTTATTAATCCGTCAAATTCCGATTCCCAGCTTAGCCTATCTTCAGACTTATATCGTTCGTGCGATCCTGAGGTAGAATGTCCCAGAGGCTGCGTCACTTCGGTTACGTGGATCACCACAGGTACACTTTCGTGTAGAT
>DLND01000115.1 GCA_002476905.1 Flavobacteriales bacterium UBA7519 | reverse complement strand
TTCCAAAGCTGCACCTTCAAAATCTACTTTATTACCTCTATTATCTAATAACTGCGGGGTAATAACCAAACCTTTTGATCCGGTAAGACTGTCGCCGGCAATATTTCTTACAGATATTCCGAGGCTTGCTGCATCGATATCATTGGGGTCTTTTTCAGAAGCGCTCTCGTTTCCGAAGATGTTCATCTCACCTAGGCTTGGGGGCGCGGTGCTGCTCCAAGCAATACCGTTTTTCTTTGCCACTTCATCTGCCATTGCAAAAATCTCGTTTATTTTTTTACCGTCCAAAAGTTTTCCGAGCGCCGCAATTTCAGCAACATCGCCATCCGCTTCCACACCAAAAGTTTTTAGGATATATAATGCCTCATTGAATTTTACCTGCTTCAGAGTTGGCAAGCTGGAAGCCATATCATTAATGCTTTCCTGAAAGCTTTTGCGGCTGCTTCCGTCCACGCTTGTTTTTTTACAGCTTACAGTAAGAATCAGCAAAGCTGTTAAAAAGACATATTTTATATACTTCATTTTCAGTAGATTTATTTTTAAAAATAAGAAATAAGTTTGAATTGCTCGTCCTAAATCAATTTGTGTGCAAAATTAAATTTAAAATTTATAATTTCCTGATTTTCCAAAGAAAATTAAAAAAAGTAACTTTACGGAAAATTAGAGTTAATGCAGAATAAATTGATTATCGATATCCATAGTTTTTCTTACAAAAAAGGAGGAATTCCGAAGGATGATTCAGGCAATGGGGGCGGTTTCGTGTTCGATTGTCGTGGGATTCTAAATCCTGGAAGAATAGAAGAATACAAAGCACAGACGGGCAATGATGTTGGCGTTCAGAATTATCTGGAGACAAAGACGGAAATGCCTGCTTTTTTAAAGAGTGTTCAGGATCTTATTTCTATCAACATAAGAAATTATTTGGAAAGAGGTTTTGAAAACCTGCAGATCAATTTCGGTTGCACTGGCGGCCAGCACCGTTCGGTTTATTCTGCCATCAAAACAGCGGAGTTTATCCAACAAAATTTTCCTGACGCCGATGTGAGAATTCATCACGATGAGCAGCTGCATCTTAATCTCTCATCGATAAGCGATAATTAATAATTGGTTTTCATTAATTATTTAATCATCATCAATTATCATAATATCATTTATAAAGTATGAAAGCAATGATTTTTGCTGCCGGAATGGGAACAAGATTAAAACCATTTACGGATAATCATCCTAAAGCGCTTGCACAGGTAAACGGTGTCCCGCTTCTGGAAAGGAATATAAAGTATCTACAGAGTTACGGAATCAATGATTTCGTCATAAATATACATCATTTTGGAGGACAGATTTTAGCTTTTCTTGCAGAGAATGATAATTTCGGGGCGAATATCGAAATCTCCAATGAATCTGACGAACTTCTGGAAACCGGAGGTGGATTGTTATTTGCGAGAAGGTTCTTGGAAAACGAGAAAACTTTCCTGATTATGAATGTTGATATCCTAACAGATCTTAACATTACCAATTTTATCAATATTCACGAATTAAAAGGCGGTATGGTAACTTTGGCCGTTTCGGACAGAGACAGCACAAGGAAATTGATGTTTAATGATAAGATGTACCTCAAAGGATGGAAAAACCTTACCACAAATAAAAAAACAGTAGTTGGAGGTATTTTCAAATTAAGAGAACTGGCATTCAGTGGCGTTCATTGTGTTAATGCTGAGATATTCACCAAAATTACAAGAACAGGGAAATTCTCCATTATGGACGAGTATTTGGACCTGATGAAAGAAGATATTATTATTGGCTATCAGCACACGGCAAATCTTATAGATGTTGGCAAACCGGAATCTGTTGCTGAAGCGGAAAAATTATTCAGATGACAAAACAAGACGAAGAAAAAAGACTGCACGATAGTTTTCGGCAGAAAACCTGGGACGAAACCATCACTAAAGATAGCTGGATGGTTTTCAGAATTATGTCCGAATTTGTAGACGGCTTTGAAAAAATGGCGGAAATAGGGCCGTGTGTTTCTATTTTTGGATCTGCCCGACTGAAAGAAGACAGTTATTATTATAAAATGGCTTCGGAGATTGCCCAAAAAATTACTGAGATTGGTTTCGGTGTCATTACAGGTGGCGGTCCGGGAATTATGGAAGCGGGAAACAGAGGAGCAAACGGAAACGGGAAATCTATCGGGCTTAATATTGAACTGCCATTCGAACAGCATTTTAATGCTTATGTAGATAAAGGTTATAATATCAATTTTGATTATTTTTTCGTTAGAAAAGTAATGTTCGTTAAGTATTCACAAGGATTTGTGGTGATGCCTGGCGGTTTTGGCACTCTGGATGAACTGTCGGAAGCTTTGACTTTAATTCAAACCAATAAAATAGGGAAGTTCCCAATAGTTTTGGTGGGAAGCGAATTTTGGAGCGGCTTGCTGGACTGGTTCCAAGATACGCTGTTGAAAGAAGGTCTAATTGCCGAGCAGGATCTTTTGCTTTTCAGAGTGGTGGATAATGCAGAAGATGCTGTGGCTCATATCAAAGCATTTTATGACAAATATTCGGTGAGTGTTAATTTCTAAGAGATGGCATATAATTTGACCAAAATCTTAACAATACAAGTTACTTAAACATAACAAAAATGAAAAAATCAATATTTATCTTAAGCCTTGGGGTTTTGCTATTGAGCTTATTCAGCTTCAAGGATTTTGATTTCTTTTCTTCGATGACCAAAGTGGATTACATCGATGGGAGCAAAACGCTAAAATTCACGACAAAACTGAATACATCACATATTGCACAAGCCGTTAAAATTGACCCTAATACTGCAGCTTTTGAGGCCGAACTTAAAAAATATATCAATAATAATGTTGATATTTCTATAAACGGAAATCCTAAAAATTTGACTTTCACGGGAAGCCAAGTCAATGGTGAGTCGGTATGGATCTATTATGAGATTTCTAATGTTCCGGAAATTTCTAAATTAAGAATTAGAAATAATATTCTTATTTCCCAGTTTCCGAAACAGGTCAATATTATGAATATTACCTACAAAGGAATACTGAAAACCGTTAATTTTCAAAAAGGAAAAGAAACCTCAGAAATCGATTTCTAAAAATAAAACCGGCAAATCTGCTAGTCATGGTCGGAAGAAAATTCCGGCCATTTTTTTTTGCGTTAGGTTTTGAATACTTTGTCGGGATCGCCTCCCGCAAAAATGATCAGGATGGCTGTTATCATGTCCCGAAGCTCCATCGCAATGCGCCTTTTGGCAGTTTTATAACCCAGATCGTTTGCTTTCTTATAAATCAGAAGAAGCATTGATGCGATCATCGTCATGTAGATCATTACTTCGATTCCGTTTTTGTTTAATGAAACTAAATGGCTTAAATTCAATTCCTGTTTTAGGAATCTAAAGAACACTTCAATGTCCCAGCGTTTTCGATAATAGTCAGCAATTTCTTTCGCTGAGAGCTCAAACTCATTGGTTAGAAACCAAAACTCTTTATTTTCTTTTTCATTTTTGATGACCACCAACCGGAAACAAGTATCTACTTTTTCTTCCCGATAATGCAGATTCCCACGTTTGTTTTGAATGGGTTTACCCGTGAATAGTTTTACTTTACTGTCTTTCAATACCTTCCAGCCGTTGGATTCTAAGGCTTTGCTTTCGTCAAGAAAAGATTCTATTTCTTCAAACTTGCGGTTTTCTTTGCTTCGGATGATGAATTTTACCGATTGATTCTCAAAATCATTCATTACTCTTGTGGACTGTAAACCTCGGTCTACTACGTAAATATTTTCGTGATGACCGTCTTTTTTTATGTGCTTCATGATGGCTTCCGGCAGCGCAGTTTCCTCCGAAGAATATTTTTGACCGGTAAAGACTTCCACACCCGAAGGCAAGATGCCATCAAACGAAAAACTGAACTTCACCAGCTTTTTACCGCTTTTCTGGTCGATGCCTTCCTTGAGTTTGGTGCAGGTATCGGCCACGATCGTGCTGTCCACCCTGATGAGATTGTACTTTTCAATTTCGGTCTTTGTATATAGCTCCGAAAACCTTGAGTACATTTGCTCGTAAAT
>DLND01000114.1 GCA_002476905.1 Flavobacteriales bacterium UBA7519 | reverse complement strand
ATGGCTGAATACAAGGTGGTAAAAAAGTACCAGTCTGTTTTCGAAGGATCTGACTCTGCAAAAAACAAGGAAAATCAAGCTAAGATGCCGGAGGAGTTTGCAATGTATATGAAATCCAAAGAAATCTTCACCAAAAAAAGTCAGGAAGCAAAACAGAATGTGCAGCTTTACACGATGATTAAGAATGCCATCCCGGATATGGTGAAATTGTTGGGTAATAAAACTTTGACAAAAGAAAATCTGGCAACCATCAAACCATCTACTCAGCAAGAAGCTATGGCGATGCAGGTTCTAGCTCAGGTGTCTAATGATCCTCAGGTTGCAGGAAAGTCTGCTGCGGAAGTAAAAACTTACATGGACGCACAGATGAAGGAAGCGCTGGATTACTACACCCCTCAAGCTGAGAAAGGCTACAATCTGGACTTCGATCCAAGAAAAGAAATCGTGGGCGATAATTATGATGATTATTCTGAAAAAAATTACGGAAATAATCATTATGAAGGTCCAGACGCAAAGCACGGAACACACGTTGCGGGAATTATTGCCGGATTGCCTAATGGTTCTGAGCCCCAATATGGAGTGGCTTCCAGAGTTGCAAAAATCATGACGGTTAGAGCTGTTCCAGATGGTGATGAGAGAGATAAAGATGTTGCAAATGCAATCCGATATGCTGTGGACAATGGTGCGAAAATCCTTAACATGAGTTTTGGAAAGCCTGTTTCTCCAGGTAAAAATGTGGTGTGGGATGCCTTCAAATATGCGGAAAGCAAAGGCGTACTTTTGGTAAAAGCTGCCGGTAATGAAAATGAGGATATTGCTGAACACCAGTATTTTCCTACCAACTACAAATCAACTACTGATGAAAAACCTTTTGTCAATAATATGATAGTTGTAGGGTCTAATACTAATGATCCCAACGCTTTGAAATCAAGCTTTTCAAACTATAACAAGAAAATGGTAGATGTTTTTGCACCGGGCTCGGAAATCTATTCTACGGTCCCAGACGGAAAATATGAATATTTACAAGGAACTTCTATGGCATCACCAGTAGTTGCTGGTGCAGCTGCGGTTTTATTGGCTTACATGCCAAATCTGAAACCAGAACAGATTATCGAGTCATTAGTAAAGACATCCAATGCGAGTACAAATAACGGATTCGAGAATCTTTCCAGATCTGCAGGCGTAATTGATGTTGCCAAAGCAGCAGAATATGCTTATAAGAATTTTTATAAAGTTGAAGTGCCTAAAAAGTCCAATAAAAAACCTGTAAGAAAAGCAAAAGCTAAATAAGGCTTTAGACAAAACAATATTTTAACACGATTAGCATAGTCAAAAAAATCTGAGACATCCTCAGATTTTTTTTGTTTTTATCCTTTGGCATAATTTTTAATAATAATTTAGCAGTAAATATAAAACTATGAGAAAATTAATTTTTTTAGGAATGTTAGGTACAGCTTTAGTAGCTACTTCCTGCTCATCCAAGAAAACTGGAGTGAGCGCTGGTGAAGCACAGGCGCTTCGTGCAGATGTAATGAAACTAAAAGGTCAGTGGGATATTTCCAATATCGATTTTGATAGAAATTATTCCATAAAACCGTTCGATGAAGGTGCAAGTATTAATTGCTTTGTAGGCAGTTCTTGGACCCTCATTCCGAATAATTACACGGGAACTTATACGCTACATGGAGAAAACGGTTGTCCTTCCAAAATTCAGGCAATTACTTTCAGTGTAGATAAAAACAGTGTAGTTACTATAAAAAAAGTGGGAGATGGAGAAAAAGCGAAACGTGTTTTGTCTGGTTACAAGCTAATGCTAGAAAATCCAACTGCAGATACGTTTACTTTGGTACAATCTCTTACAGCAGATGGAAAAGCGATGGATGTACGATATAATTTTGTAAGAAAAGGTAAATAATAAACACTTTTAAAATGAAAATAAATAAACTAAACATAGCAGCATATTTTATCGCTGGTTCACTATTGCTAACAAGTTGTGAATCAGTCCAGAATGCTAACAATACTCAGAAGGGTGCTGCTATCGGTACCGCAGCAGGTGCTGTAATTGGTGGTATTCTTGGAAACAATATTGGTAAAGGAGGAAACGCGCCACTTGGAGCAGTCCTAGGAGGTGTTGTCGGTGGGGTTGCCGGCGGTGTGATTGGTGACAAAATGGATAAGCAGGCTAAAGAAATCAAAGAAGTTCTACCAGGAGCTGAAGTAGAAAGAGTAGGTGAAGGTATTAAAGTTACTCTAAACGAAAATACTGTAAATTTTGATTTTAATTCTGCTAATCTTACTACAGTAGCTAAAACTAATTTAGATAAATTGGTAACAGTTCTGAAAAATAATCCAGACACTAATATCAATATTTATGGTCACACTGATAGTATTGGTAGTGATGCGGTAAACCTGAGAATCTCTTCTCAAAGAGCTGAAGCAGTTAAAAACTATCTTGTAGCAAAAGGGATTTCAGCTTCTAGAATGTTTACGGAAGGTCTTGGAAAGTCTAGCCCGATTGCATCCAATGATACAGATGCAGGAAGAGCTAAAAACAGAAGAGTAGAATTTGCAATTACTGCAAACGAGAAAATGATAGAAGACGCTAAACAAGGAAACTAAAATTTTCTTAGCAAACTATAAAAATTCAAAACCGCAATTTGCGGTTTTTTCATTTTAATGCTACTTTTGTAGGATTATTGAAACACAGAATGAAAAATTATTTAAAACTAATGCGTGTAGAACAATGGGTAAAAAACTTATTCGTTTTTGCACCATTATTTTTTTCAGGCAATATTATGAACGCACATCTTTTTTATGAGAGTTTGTTTGCATTTGTAGTATTTTCATTCACAGCAAGTTCAATATACATACTAAACGATTATGTGGATATAGAATCCGACAAAAAGCATCCTGAAAAAAAAAACAGACCTCTGGCTAGTGGAGCAGTCTCCGAGCGGAGAGCAAAATTTTTATTCGTATTATTAATTCTTTCTTCAGCAGTATCAATTTTTGTAGGAAACAATATCTTTCAGGTCAGTTTGTGGAAATTCGGGGTTATTATAATGACCTATTTTATTCTGAATATTTTCTATACTTTTAAACTGAAACACGTTGCCATTGTGGATATCTGTATTATTGCGCTGGGTTTTGTGCTTAGGGTTTTAGCAGGTGGTTACGTTACAGGGATTATCGTTACCAATTGGGCTATCTTGCTCACATTTGTTTTAGCATTAGTTTTGGCAATTGGAAAAAGAAGAGGAGAGCTTATCAATGCGCAGGTTTCCGGGAAAACAAGAAAAGCCTTAGATGGTTATAATGTTCAGTTTGCGGATATTGCGTTGTCTATCAGCTGTACTCTAGCTATTATTTGTTACCTCATGTTTACGCTTTCACCGGAAGTGCAGGCAAGATTCCACCCTCGTGTTTTTTATACAGTAATTTTTGTGGTTTTTGCTTTCCTGAGATATCTCCAGCAGACACTAGTTTACAATAAAACAGAATCACCAACCAAAATTGTTTATAAGGACCGATATATCCAGATTACAATTGTTTTATGGGTCATTGTTTTCCTTTTACAAATCTACTTTAAGTGATACAATTATTACTTTAAAAAACCAACAAATCACGATGAAAAAATTTACTGCGATTGTATTGTGCGAAAAAAAATATTCATAGATGAAGCCGAATTTTATTCAGAGAGTTACAAATTGGGGAAATTTCCCTGTTGTAGAAAAAGAAATGAAATCGGATGATTCTCTTTCTAAAATAAAACAATTTGTAAGAGAAAATAATGAAGTGATTGCCAGAGGTAATGGCCGCTGCTACGGCGATGCTTCTCTTGGTGAACATATTTTTTCTACCAAAAGACTCAATAAATTTATTTCATTTGACAGAATAAACGGAATTATAGAATGTGAATCCGGTGTTCTATTATCTGAAGTTTTAGAAGTTTCTGTTCCGCAAGGTTACTTCCTTTACGTAACGCCTGGAACCAAATATATTTCCGTTGGTGGTGCAATAGCTTCTGACGTTCACGGAAAAAATCATCACGCAGAAGGATGTTTCTCAGAATATGTGATTGAATTCAAATTATTGAATGAAAACTCAGAAATCATAACTTGTTCCCGCGAAGAAAATTCAGATAAATTCTGGGCTACCATCGGCGGAATGGGTTTGACGGGAATTATTCTTTCAGCAAAATTCAAACTGAAAAATATAGAATCAGCTTACATCAGACAAGAAAGCATCAAAGCTGAAAATCTGGATGAGGTTTTCCAATTATTTGATGAAAGTGAAGATTGGACATATAATGTGGCTTGGATTGATTGTTTTCAAAAAGGAAAAAATCTTGGTCGTTCTATTTTGATGAGAGGTGAACACGCTTTGAAAGCTGAATTGCCATCCAATCTTCAGAAAAAATCTTTGAAACTGAAAGAAAAATTTAAACCAACTGTCCCTTTTTATTTTCCAGGATTTGTTTTGAATGCCTTGACTATTAAGATTTTTAATTTCCTTTATTACAATAAGCAAACGAAGAAACAACTCAATAATTTCATCGATTACGAAACCTTTTTCTATCCCTTGGATGTCATCAATGATTGGAATAAAATCTACGGAAAAAGCGGATTTATTCAGTATCAAATGGTAATTCCGAAAGAAAACGGAAAAGAAGGGATGAAACAAATTCTTGACGCCATTGCAAAAAGTGGAAACGGTTCTTTCTTAGCTGTTTTGAAGCTTTTTGGAAAGCATAATCCTCAAGCATATAACTCTTTTCCAATCGAAGGTTATACTTTGGCTTTAGATTTTAAAGTTAATAAAGGATTGAAAAAACTAGTTGACCAACTGGACACCATTGTTGAGAATTTCGGAGGAAGAATTTACTTAACGAAAGACAGTATGAGCAAGTCTTCTTTGACTAATTATCTTCAAAATGTGGATTCATCCAAGTTTGTATCACTTCAACATAAAAGAATATTGAGCGGAGGAAAATAAACGCAATTTATACATTCTGTGTTTACAGATTATAAACTTTTGTAAGCGTTAGCGCCTTTGTGAACATTATAAAGAGTAAATTAAAGTCATTGTGCGCTTTGTGTTCAAAAAAATTACTTATAAAAACTAAAACTTAGCGCAACTTGCGTTCAATAAAATGATAGTATTAGGTTCCAATTCCGAAGTTGCACAAGCATTTGTAGAAGAATGTTTAGCTAAGGGAGAAAAATTTTCCACAATTTATTTGTTGAGTTCCAATCCGGAAACTACCGAGAAATTTGCTGGTCATATCAATGTGAAATTTCTTCAGCATTCTGAAATTATTCCTTTGAATTTAATGAAAGAGATTGATTATAAGACTTTGGAAAACATCAATTCGGATTTGTTGTTTTGTGCTTCTGGTTATCTTGGTTTAGGAACGGAAGAAGGTCTTTATGACGACGAAAATACAGCACAGATTATTAATGTCAATTACGCAAAATTAATTCCTGTTCTTAATTTTTTCGGCAAAAAAATGGAATCTAAAAGAAGTGGAACAATAATCGTTCTATCATCCGTTGCCGGTGAAAGAGGAAGGCAAAGCAATTTCATCTACGGAAGTGCAAAAGCAGGCTTGACAGCTTATTTGAGTGGACTGAGAAATTACTTATTCGATAAAAAAGTTCACGTTCTGACGGTAAAGCCTGGTTTTATGGATACCAAAATGACTGAAGGTTTACCTCTGAATCCTGCTTTGACAGCAACGCCTAAAAAAGCGGCAGCAGGAATTTATAAAGCTTACAAAAATAAAAAAGACGTTGCTTACGTTTTACCAATTTGGGCAATCATTATGATGATAATCAGAAATATTCCTGAATTTATTTTTAAAAAATTGAAGCTTTAAAATCTGATGAAAAAATTATATCTATTCGACTTCGACGGAACTTTAACATACAAAGACACGATGTTTTCGTTTTTGAAGTTTTATGACCCAGCCAAATTTTCTGTTCAGTTTCTGAAACACGTTCCGCTTTTTATTTTGTTAAAAATGAAATTGGCAGACGCAGAAGCTGTGAAAAAGAGCTTAATTTCATCAATTCTAAAAGGTCAATCCAGATATCAAATAGAAAAAAAAGCACAACAATTCTTTGAAGAGAATTACCCTAATTTATTCAGAGAAAACGCTTTGGATTTTATTAATAATATCGATAGAACCAATACAGAATCTTATATTGTTTCGGCGTCTTTAGATATTTGGGTTAAGCCATTTGCTGAGAAATTTAATATGAAATTACTTTCTACTCAGGCAGAGTTCAAAGATGATATTTTTACGGGAAAATTCGTGGGGAAAAACTGTAACAAAGAAGAGAAAGTCAACAGAATTAAGCTTGAAATTGGCGATAAGAAATTTGATAAAATCATCGCATTTGGAGATACTTCAGGAGACAAATCAATGTTCAAATTCGCCAATGAATCTCATTACCGATTTTTTCACTAATTTTGTGCTTTAATTTTTCGGCCTTTTTTCTGGCTTCAAATTTCAATAAAAATGGAAAGAATTTATTTGGATAACGCAGCAACTACGCCTCTCGATGATGAGGTGATAGACTGTATGGTGAATGTTTTAAGATTCAATTATGGCAATCCGTCATCAACACACAGTTTGGGACAAGAAGCCAAGACCATTTTGGAGGAAGTAAGGCGAAAGATTGCAGATTCTTTGAAAGTAACTCCGGGAGAAATCGTTTTCACATCCTGTGGAACGGAATCCAACAATATGATTATCAAATCTGCGGTCAATTATCTCGGTGTTGAAAGAATCATCACTTCCGCTTTGGAACACAAGTGTGTTGCTGAGACTTGCCTTGAAATGAAGAAATTAAAAGGTGTTGAATTGGTTTACCTTAGACCAGATTCCAACGGAGACTTTGATTTGAATAAATTAGAAGAAGCTCTAAAATCCTCAGACAAAAAAACTTTGGTAACATTGATGCACGCTAATAATGAAATCGGGAATATTCTTGATATCGAAAAAGTAGCACATCTTTGTAAAGAAAATAATACATTGTTCCATTCTGATACAGTTCAGACAATGGCGCATTTGGATTTAGATTTCTCAAAAATTCCGGTTGATTTTGCATCTTGTAGTGCACACAAATTTCACGGACCAAAAGGTGCTGGATTTGCATTCGTGAGAAAATCTTCAGGTCTGAAAGGAATCATTACAGGCGGACCTCAAGAAAGAAGTTTGAGAGCTGGGACTGAGAATGTAACCGGAATTGCAGGTTTAGGAAAAGCTTGGGAAATTTCTCAAAAGAAAATGGAAGATTATAAGAATCATATTCAAGACATTAAGAATTATACTATCCAACAATTAAAAGAAAAAATTGCTGGTGTAAAATTCAATGGTAGAAGTGCTGATGAAAACAGTTTATATACAGTTTTGAATCTTTTACTTCCTTATAAAAATCCTTTGATTGGATTGCAATTGGATATGAAAGGGATTGCCATTTCGCAAGGAAGTGCTTGTAGTTCTGGTGCGGCAAAACCGTCAATGGTTTTGATGTCTGTTTTGTCTGAAGAGGATTTGGACAACTCAACTCCGGTAAGAGTTTCATTCAGTCATTTTACTCAAAAATCTGATATTGATGCATTTGTGAGTGCGTTAGAAGAAATAGGTCAGCAATTCGTTATAGAAAAAGCTGATAGTTTACATAGATAATCAACAGAAGAAACAAAGATTAAATTTTGTAAATTTGTTTAATAAAACAATAAAGAAAAAGAAATCATGGCAGTAGAAATTACAGATCAATCCTTTCAGGAAACAGTATTGAATTCAGATAAACCAGTTTTAGTTGACTTTTGGGCAGCTTGGTGTGGACCTTGTAGAATGCTTGGACCAATCATCGAAGAAGTAGCAACCGACTTTGAAGGCAAAGCGTTGGTAGGTAAAGTAGATGTTGGTAATAATCAGCAGATTTCTTTGGATTATGGAATCAGAAATATTCCTACCGTTTTAATTTTCAAAAACGGAGAAGTTGTAGATAAAATCGTTGGTGTTGCACCAAAAGAAGTAATCGCTGAGAAGCTGAATGCTTTCTTATAAGAAATTAATATAATTGAAAATGAACACCTTTCCATTTGAAAGGTGTTTTTTTTTGAAATTAATTTGCAGGATTGGATTATTGTTGTATTTTTGCAACCACAATAACGGAAGTACTAATCTTAGTTATGGCAAGAGATCCGGTAGTTCAGCTGGTT
>DLND01000195.1:467-5936 GCA_002476905.1 Flavobacteriales bacterium UBA7519 | reverse complement strand
AAAAAGGATTTATCCGTGCGGAAGTTATTGGTTATGAAGATTTTGTGAACTATGGTTCAGAATCTAAAGTGAAAGAAGCTGGAAAAATGAGAGTGGAAGGAAAAGAATACATCGTAAAAGATGGCGATGTGATGCACTTCAGATTCAATGTGTAATTCATAGATGATATTGTAAAGTTACAGCTCCCGATTTGTCGGGAGTTTTTTATTTGTATTTTAGCGAAAATTAAAAAATAAAGGATTATGATTAAAAAATTACTTTTTGCTTCTGTTTTAGGAACGGCTATATTTAGTAATGCACAGACAAGTGTTTTTAAAGAAGATTTTGAGAATGATGCATCCGTTGCGCTTTGGAAAGTTTATGATAAAGACGGTGATGGCGAATCTTGGGAAATCCTGAATGCCGAGCTGAATGAGCTCCCAAATTTCACAGGTAATCTTGCTGTTTCATTTTCCTGGTATTTTGAGGCTTTTACTCCGGATAACCTTCTGGAAAGCCCTTCCATTACACTTCCGAATTCTAATTCTCTTAATTTGTCGTTCAAAGCGGCAGCGGGCGATGCGGATTTGTTTGAGGAACATTATGCGGTTTATGTAATTCCTGCAAATTCTGTTTTCACCGGATCGGAAACACCTGTTTTCGAAGAAACCTTTGATGCAGGATATGTTGATGTAGCTAAAGTTATCAACATTGATATTTCATCTTATGCAGGGCAAAATGTTAAGCTAGTCTTCAGACATTATGATTGCGAGGATATTTTCTATATGGGAATTGATGATATTGAAATAAAAGATAACTCAGGAATGGCTGTTTCAGAATCTCCTGCTTTGTCGCTCAGGGTTTTCCCGAATCCTGCAACTGAATTGGTTAAGATTTCAGGAATCAAAAATATAGACAATGTAAGAGTTTTTGATATGACCGGAAAAATTGTGAAAGAAGTAAAATCTCAGGAAATCAACATCAAAGATCTTCCTAACGGCGAGTATATCATTAATGTTTATTTGGACAAAAATGTGATCTCCAAAAAACTCATCAAAAAATAAAACTAAGCTTCCGAAACAGGAAGCTTTTTTTGTAACGTTTTAAGCTTTAGGAAAACTAATTCTTAAAAATAAAATAAATGAGAAATCACGAAATAGATTATAAAATCTACGGAGAAGAACTTCAGTGTGTAGAGATTGAACTGGATCCACAGGAAGCAGTCATTGCAGAACCGGGCAGTTTTATGATGATGAATGAGGGAATCCAAATGGAAACACTTTTCGGAGATGGAAGTAATTCCGGGTTTATGAATAAACTTTTCACAGCCGGAAAAAGAATGCTTACCGGGGAAAGTCTTTTTATGACGGTATTTACCAATACTTCTTCTCAGAAAAGACAGGTTTCTTTTGCTGCACCTTACACGGGGAAAATTATTCCTCTCAACCTGTCCGAATTTGGAGAAAAAATCATTTGTCAGAAAGATAGTTTCCTTTGCGCTGCAAAAGGTGTTTCTATCGGAATCGAGTTTCAGAGAAAATTGGGAACCGGACTTTTCGGAGGCGAAGGTTTCGTTATGCAAAAGCTGGAAGGAGACGGAATGTGTTTTGTGCACAGCGGCGGTTATGTGATGGAAAAAGAGCTGATGCCGGGAGAAATTCTTAAGATTGATACTGGTTGCATTGTCGCGTTTACGCAGTCAGTTTCTTATGATATCCAATTTGTAGGAGGTATTAAAAATACGCTGTTCGGAGGTGAGGGTCTATTTTTTGCAGAGCTAAGAGGACCTGGCAAGGTTTGGGTACAAACTCTGCCAATCAGCCGTCTTGCCGGAAAAATTCTTCATTATGGCAGCGGCACAAGAAGGGAAGAAGGAAGTATTCTGGGGANNGGGAGATCTCATTGACGGTAATTGATACCAATTGATAATAATTTTTTAAAGTCAGACATCGTTCTGGCTTTTTTGATTTTCAGCAAATAACAACTAAAAACTATTATCAAAATTTTCAGATTAAATTTCATTTCGCTAAATTTGTGAGTTACCGATTCTTAAAGGCTTAGACGTTATAGAAATTCAGCAATTATGAGTGAAATCAACCCTGTAAATTATTCCGAAGACAATATCCGAACGCTTGACTGGCAAGAACATATACGCTTGCGTCCCGGGATGTATATTGGGAAATTGGGAGACGGTTCTTCTGCAGATGATGGAATTTATATTCTTCTCAAAGAAATTATAGACAACTCTATTGATGAGTTTGTGATGAAGGCCGGAAAACGGATTGAAATCAAAATGGATGACGGGAAAGTTTCCATCCGTGATTTCGGGCGAGGTATTCCTTTGGGCAAAGTTGTAGATGCGGTTTCTAAAATGAATACGGGCGGGAAGTATGACAGTAAAGCGTTTAAAAAATCGGTAGGTCTTAACGGAGTCGGTACTAAAGCGGTGAATGCACTGTCAGATTTTTTCAGAGTAAAATCTGTAAGAGACGGTCGTATGAAAATGGCCGAATTTTCCAGAGGTGTCATCAAAGAAAATTATCCAGAGACAGATTCTTCCGACAGAAACGGAACCGAAATCAGTTTTATTCCTGATAGCGAGATTTTTCTCAACTTCAAATTCAGAAAAGAATATGTGGAACGCATGCTCCGCAACTATGCTTATCTCAATCCTGGATTAACGATTGTTTTCAATGGAGAAAAGTTTTTTTCGGAAAACGGACTGAAAGATCTTTTGGAAGAAGAATTGGAAAGTGATATTCTTTATCCCATCGTACATCTAAAGGAGGAAGACATTGAAGTTGCTATCACACACTCGGACAAGTCACAGACGGAAACCTACTTTTCATTTGTAAACGGACAAAATACTACACAGGGCGGAACGCATCTTAATGCTTTTCGGGAAGCATTCGTAAAAACAATCAGGGAATTTTATAATAAGAATTTTGAGGCAGCAGACATCCGGAAATCAATCATTGCAGCAGTTTCCATCAAGGTTATAGAGCCTGTTTTCGAATCTCAGACCAAAACAAAGCTCGGATCCAATGAGATTGAACCAGGAGGCATTACTGTAAGAACATTTATCATAGATTTTCTGAAAAATAAGCTGGATAATTTTCTTCATAAAAACCCAGAAACTGCAGAAGCGATTCTTAAAAAAATTATCATTTCCGAAAGAGAAAGAAAAGAACTGTCCGGCATTCAGAAACTGGCCAGGGAAAGAGCAAAGAAAGTATCACTTCATAACAAAAAGCTGAGAGATTGCAGGCAGCATTACAATGATCAAAAAGCGGCCAGAAAATCGGAAACGATGATTTTTATTACCGAAGGAGATTCGGCATCAGGATCCATAACTAAATCCAGGGATGTGGAAACTCAGGCTGTTTTTTCTCTGAAGGGAAAACCACTGAACTGCTACGGACTGACAAAAAAAGTGGTTTACGAGAATGAAGAATTTAATCTTCTTCAGGCTGCGCTCAATATCGAAGAAAGTCTTGAGGACTTAAGATATAATCATGTTATTATAGCTACCGATGCAGATGTGGACGGGATGCACATCCGTTTGCTGATGATTACTTTCTTTTTGCAATTTTTCCCGGATCTTATCAAAAACGGGCATTTGTATATTTTGCAGACGCCGCTTTTCCGTGTAAGAAATAAAAAGGAAACCAGGTATTGTTATTCAGATCAGGAAAGAGTGAAAGCACTGAATGAACTGGGGAAAAATCCGGAAATTACAAGATTCAAAGGATTGGGAGAGATCTCTCCGGATGAATTTAAGAATTTTATAGGAAAAGATATCAGACTGGAACCTGTGGTTGTCGGAAAAGATCTTACAATAGATCAGATTCTAGAATTCTATATGGGAAAAAATACACCAGACCGGCAATTGTTTATCCTTGATAATCTGGTGGTGGAAGAAACGGATATAGAAAGAAAAGAAATAATACAAGAGCTAGATAATTAGTTCAAGCAAAATAAACACAAAAAAAACACAGAAACACAGAGACGCCAAAAGGATGAGATTAAGTAACAGAAGTAGAAAACCTTTATATAGTTTTTTCTATTCCTTAGTTGGGATTATTTTTATACTAGGATTAATTGGGTATGTTCTAGAAATCAATAAGTTTGATGTTTTAGGAAATAAAGCTTGGATTCTAGTGGTTATTCCGCTGTTGCTTTATCTGCTTCTTTATCTATTTGGAAAACCTATTTTTGAGTATGATAGTGATGGCGAAACGCTCAATTTTAGAAATAATCACATTCGTTATATATTTTTTAAGGAAAATAAGAAGGATGAATTTCCGAAATACAAGTTGTTAAAATATAATGTAATCAATTTTTATATTTTTAAAAGATTATATATCTATGTCTCAAGTAAAAAAAACAAGGTGATTGTGTTGAAATATGATGTCACTTATCTGCGTAAAAATGAACTGAAAGATTTGATATTCTCACTAAATAAAGTTGTTAGAAGCAATAAAGAAATTTATCAAGAAGATAATAAAGATTAATGGAAGAAAGTACGCATCACGAAGAAAGCCTCAAAAAAGTTTCCGGTTTATATAAAGACTGGTTTCTGGATTACGCATCTTATGTCATTCTAGACAGGGCAATTCCATCCATTTATGACGGCTTCAAGCCGGTTCAGAGAAGAATCATGCATTCTATGCGGGAGTTGGAAGACGGGCGTTATAATAAAGTGGCAAATATTGTAGGGAATACAATGAAATATCACCCTCATGGGGATGCTTCTATCACAGATGCAATGGTTCAGATTGGACAAAAGGAACTTCTTATAGATACGCAGGGAAACTGGGGAAATATATATACAGGAGATTCTGCAGCGGCTGCAAGATATATTGAAGCAAGGCTCACACCTTTTGCTTTAGAAGTAGTTTTCAACCCGAAAACTACACATTGGACAAAATCCTATGACGGCAGAAACAATGAACCCATTGATCTTCCGGTTAAGTTTCCGCTGTTGCTCGCACAGGGGGTAGAAGGAATTGGTGTCGGTCTGTCCACCAAAATAATGCCTCATAACTTTAATGAGCTTATTACTGCATCCATTCTTTATTTGAAAGGGAAAAAATTTGAACTCTTTCCGGATTTTTTAACTGCGGGAATGCTGGATGTTTCTGCTTATAATGACGGGAAAAGAGGAGGTAAAATCCGTGCAAGGGCAAGGATTTCGCAGAAAGACAAGCATACATTAACCATTACCGAACTACCTTTTTCCAAGAATACAAGTGATCTGATAGACAGTATTCTGAAAGCCAATGAAAGAGGGAAAATCAAGATTAAAAAGATTGAGGATAATACTTCTGATGTTGTAGAAATTAATATCCATCTTCATCCCGATGTTTCTCCGGACAAAACCATAGATGCGTTGTACGCATTTACAGATTGTGAAGTCCCGATTTCACCCAACGCGTGTGTAATCGTTGGCGATAAACCAATGTTTCTTTCAGTTTCTGATATTTTGAA
>DLND01000195.1:0-428 GCA_002476905.1 Flavobacteriales bacterium UBA7519 | reverse complement strand
CTGATATTTTGAAACACAATACGGATCACACGGTTTCTTTACTAAAGAAAGAGTTGGAAATAGAGTTGCACGAACTGCAGGAAAGCTGGCATTTTTCTTCACTGGAAAGGATTTTTATAGAAAACCGTATTTATCACGATATCGAGGAAGTCAAATCCTGGGATGAGGTCATCAGGACCATCGACGAAGGTTTGAAACCACACACCAAACATCTGTTGAGAGCTGTTACAGAAGAAGATATAGTTAGGCTTACAGAAATAAGAATTAAAAGAATTTCGAGATTCGACCTGGATAAATTTAAGGAAAATATTCTGGCTTTGGAAGGCAAAATCGAGCAGGTGAAGCATCATCTTGCTAATTTGATTACATATGCCATAGATTATTATACCAATATTCAGAAAAAATATGGTAAAGGAAAAGAACGTAAA
>DLND01000011.1:5834-6115 GCA_002476905.1 Flavobacteriales bacterium UBA7519 | reverse complement strand
AGTAAATCAACCGCAGACGTTGGAAATAAAGAGCAGACAAAAACAGAGGCACAGCAGAATAATGATTTTCCTTCAGGAATCTACACGGCAACATTGCCTTGCGCAGACTGTATGGGAATCGAAACCTATATTAGCTTTCAAAAAGACAACAAAGCGGTTAAAAGTTCATCGTATTTAGACAGCGATGGTACTTCTGAAAACGAGTATGGTACCTGGAAAAAGAACGATGATCTTATTGAAGTATCCATCCCAAATTCGCCTAAAGAATATTATCTGGTAAA
>DLND01000011.1:0-5652 GCA_002476905.1 Flavobacteriales bacterium UBA7519 | reverse complement strand
AAAGAATATTATCTGGTAAAACCAAACAAAACCTTGGTACGACTGGATGCTGATAAGAAAGAAGTAAGCGGAGAATTAGCCAAAAATTATATTTTTAAAGAAGTAAAAGCATTTACGCCCGCTCAATTGAATGGTACCTATAACACCAACGAAAGTGGAAAATTCTACAACCAAATTCTGGAATTGAAATCTGAAAATGACAGTATTTATTCAGTAAAAATTTCATTTACCGGTGCTGCAAAAGGGTGTACGTTTGAGGGTAAAGGTAAGTTAGTGAATAATCAGATTGATGTTGATTTAAAAACCATCAATAAAGATTTAAAGGGGACGATGACTATTTTATTTAAGGATAAAACAGCTGAAGTATTTACTTCGAAATTTGAAGATAGATTTGCATTAAATTACTTTTGTGGCGGCGGTGCAAGTTTAGCCGGAGATTATCATAAAAAAGAGTAATACAAAGCTTTATCAATAGCTGCTCGATAAAAAACTTCAGTTGATCGCGAGAAGTCCAATAATGCAAGTGTTGATGAACGGAAGCTGCGGAAGCTTTTAAGCATTACCCTTTCTTCGTAAAATTATTTACTACAAATATTAATAAACAAAAATCCAGTTGATCTGCTCAACTGGATTTTTTTTGTTCGATTTCAGTTTCAAGGCCTTCAATTTGAAGATTAACAGCGAGTTTCGGTGTAGACGTTTTCTCGATGAGATCCCTCAAGGCATTGGCCAAAGAATTTTTAATCAACGTATTCGGCATCATCTGATGTGAAAGCGTACGAACATCCGCAATCGCATCCGACAAAATATTCGAGATTTTTTGAATAATATTTTTAAAATTTTCAGGATTGTCTTTGTATTCATTCAGCACACTCACATTCATATTAGCCGCCATTAACAGTTGTCCCACTCCGTCGTGCAGGTGCGTTGCCATCCTTTTCCGCTCGTCGTCTTCGGCTGTTATTACCGCTTTTGTGGCCAAATCTTGCTGATGGAGAATGGCTTTCTGATGTTCCACTTTCTGGCGATGTTGTCGGTTTCTGTAAAAAACGAAACCGAAAAGAAGCAAAGCGGCCAACGAAGAAATTGCAACATTTCTTTTAAAAATTTTAGATTTCTGCTGAAGAATTTCGGAATCTTTCTTCAATGTTTGGTATTTTTTTTCGAGTTCTGTTGTATTGGAAATCACGTTGGTATTCACCAATTCATTATCTAATGCGATGTATTTTTCAAAATAAAATTCTGCACTGTCCGGCTGCGCGGTATTATGATAAACATTCGTAAGGAGTTTGTATGTAGAAAGCTGATTTTCTTTGGATTTTTCTTTTTCAAAAGTCGGCAAAATGTTCAAAAGCATTCTTTTAGCATCTTGATATTTGCCTTTTACAATTAAACTTTGCGCCACATCAACGCTGTTGCTTTCCTGATCAATTTTCGAATTAAATTCTTCCCGAACTTCTTGTGAAACCTGGAGATTTACTTGCGCCAAAGAATCCTTTCGTTGAAGGATGTACAGATTTCCCAAGTTTCTGTTGGCAAACGATATCCCCTGTTTATTCCCGATTTTATTACAAATTGCTGCACTCTTTTGATACTGTTTTTCCGCCTCGGAATAATTTTTCTGCATCTGAAATGCCTTTCCCAAGTTGAGGTAATTTTCGCAGAGTTTATTCTCTATTTCCACGCTTCTTTCTTGTGATTCAAAATAGTTGATCGCTTCTGTGATGTATTTGATCGCATTACGATTGTCCTTTAAATCCACAAACAACAGTCCGATATTTGCCTTCGTGATGTTGGAATTTCGCACATCTCCTTTCGCATCAAAATATTTTAAAGCTTCCAGGTACATTTTCATCGCTTTGTTGTACTGAAAACTACTTTGATATACCGAAGCCAGATTATTATTGAGTTTTGCAATTCCGGCGGCGTTCTTTTGTCTTTTGCGGATTTGATAAGATTTCAGATAATTTTTTTCCGAATTTTTGAAATCATTATTTCGAAAATGCACCGCTCCTAAATCGCTGTAAACCTGTGCCAACATAACAGAATCCTGAAGTTTTTCCGTTGCCGAAATGGCTTTTTTCCCGTAACTAAGTGCCGAATCCACCGAAACACTGGCGTAATACCAAGTAAGGTCGGAATAGATAGACGCCCGTTTTTTATCGTCGGGATTTATACTGAGTTCGGATTTTAAATTGCTGATGACTTCAGACAAGTTTTGCGCATTCAAACCAGCACTGAAACCCAAAGTCAAACTAAGGACCATCATACATCTACAAATCATCGAAAAACGATTTTTCAACAAAGTAGAAGATGATTCTGGTGCAAGAAAATTAGAAAAAAGAGTAGAATTTATTTTCATATTCGTGTTATTAGTTTCTATCCTCCGAATTTTTACGAGCGCAAACGCATTAAGCAAAAACCGAAGAATCTTTAATTGTGTTTTTTAATTTTCTGGCAAAATGGTTATGTTTTAACATTTAAAAATAAATTGATGATAACTGCGTAACAACTTTAAACAGAATCAAATATACACAAAATCCGAATTGAAAATACGCCCAGTTTTTAAAAAAATATTTTGAAATTTTTAAGACTGTTTTTTTTACAGAATTAATCAAATTTTCGATCAGCTTGCTCTTTTTACTTTCATCCTTTATTTGATAAACGGAACAGAATAATGATTTTTCCCACATTTCGTTTATTGAAGGTTTAAGTCAATATTTTATTGGCAAAACGGCGGTGTAAAGTGCTAGTTGAAAATTTTTCGCTTCATATTTCTCAATGCCAATTTTATTAGCTTTTTTTCTTAATTTACCATATAGAAATTGGCTTTTAATATCTGTAGCCATAGCCGAAACTTTAGTTTTCAATTTTCGTTCATTTTGCAATGCCCAAACTGTTATGTACAAAACTAAACAATTTATCATCCAAACTTGAGTAAACGATTTTGAAATAGAAATTTAATATATTTACAATGTCTAATGTTTTTAAGACAATAATTTTATGGATATTATAAACTTCCCTGAAAATTTATTTGATAATAACTACACAGAGACTCCAGACCTGCAAATTGCTAACTACGAGGCGTATAAACATGTTTCCAAAAATAAAATTAATCTAAACAAAAATGTATTCAGTTTTTTGTTGGACGGACAAAAAGACATTCACTTTTCTAATGACATCGTTTCAATAGATCATACGCAAGCCTTGCTCCTTGCATCGGGGAATTTTTTAACAACAGAACTTATCGGGGCAAATAGTTACAGCTGCCTGCTCTTTTTCTTTTCTCAGAAAAACATTAATGATTTTTTATTGAAATATGAGCATTTATTCAACCCAAAAGACTTTAATAAAACAATTACCAGTAGTCCCTTTTTCCTTATTCAAAAAGACAATTTTATTATCCATTTTATTAATTCTATTCAACAAATTTATGGCTTGAATCAAACTATCTCTCAAAAGATTCTGGAATTGAAATTTGAAGAAATTATGTTGTATCTGGCTGATAAGTATGGGCAAAGTTTTTTTGTCTATCTGCATTCATTATTAATCAACGAGAGAGAATTATCTTTTAAAATGGTTATTGAAAAAAATCTGTACACGAGTTTGAATATTGACGAGGTTGCTTTTCTATGTAATATGAGTCTGTCTACTTTTAAGCGAAAATTTACACAATTATATCAAGAGTCTCCAGGAAAATGGTTTCAACTAAAACGGCTCAATAAAGCCAAAAAGTTGCTGCTTAATAATGAAGCGACACCATCCGAAATCTATATGGACTTTGGTTATGACAGCTTATCAAATTTTAGCACAGCTTTTAAAAATCAATTTGGTTACAGTCCAAAAAACATTATGAAAACTTGACCTTTTTTCATAAGTTTTTGAGCTAAATAAAAAAGCATCACAAGATTACATGAGCTACATTTGTTAAACAAAATTGGTTTAATTTAAAAATTAAAAAAAATGAAAAAATTAGGATTATTAGTTCGACTAGAAGCAAAAGCAGGAAAAGAAAAAGATGTTGAAGATTTTATTACAAGTGCATTGCCACTTGCTAATGAAGAAGCGGGTACTGTTACTTGGTATGCGTTCCGTATTGACGCTTCTACATTTGGCATTTTTGACACTTTTTCAGATGAAGAAGGCAGAGAAGCACATCTTGGTGGTAAGATTGCAAAAGCACTAATGGAAAATGCACCTGAATTGTTGGCTACTGCACCATCTATTGAGAAAATAGACGTTTTAGCGGCTAAATAAACAAAGCACAATTATTCTACAATGTAAGCCTGTCAGAGTTCTGCAAATGAATTTTCGACAGGCTTTCTTTATTTGCAAAACAATTTGATAATAAATTCAGATTAGACTGACGCAAAAGTTCCGTATATAACACTAATTTTAAATAAAGAATATTAACTTAAAACCTAAAAAGACTTTTAATAAATGTTCTGTTTAGATATTTATCCAAAGGATAGATTTTTAGGAAATGATTACCGATAAAAAGCACTATCAAAACGACTGCCGGTTTGTAAAATAGATTGAGAATATTGAGCTTCAAATCCGGAAGAAGAAGAGCGACGTTGATGGAAATACAGCCTAAAATCATCGCATACATCATCTCAATTCCCAAAGGAAACACTTTAAATTTAATATAATTGAAAATGATTTTGATAATATTAAACAACGACAGAGAAATCGCATAAGCTATCGCAATTCCTAAGATTCCCAAGTCTGTATGTTTCAGGAAAAGCATATTGGTTGTGATGGTCAAAACCGCTAAAATCAGCATCACCACAATATTGAATTTATAATATCTGGAAAGGGAAATAATATGTCCGTTGAATCCCGTTGCCAAGTCAAACAACATTGCAAATCCCAATACCCAAACAATAGGTTCCGAGGCACGCAAATCTTCTCCATTTTTCATAAAATCTGCTAAATATGGAAATCCAACAGCAATGCAACAAAATAAAACCAAACCAAGAAAAAATAAACTGAGGGACGTTTTCTTATGGAATCTATCCAACTCATTGTAATCTCCATTTGCCAAAACCTTATTAATAATCGGTGCGGATAGGTTGAACAATCCCATCTGTGGGACAACAATCAGAGAGATGATCGAATAAATATTATTGTAAATTCCGTTTTCCTCGAAACTGATAAATTCGCCTATCATATAGCTGTCGATTTTAATCGCGATATAATTTCCGATATTTCCCAAAAATCCGAACAAACTGTACGTTAAAATCTCACGATAAAAGTTGTCTTTTTTGAAATAGCCTAAATCAAAATCAAATTTGACCTTTTCCAATCTATTCGTATAAAGTCCATACCCAAAGAGAGAAATAACGAACATCATAAAGAAAAATCCGTACGCCGATTTCTCCGCAAATCCCATAAAGAAAAACAAACAAAATGCTCCAAGATTAGCTAATTTCGGGACAAAATTCTCGAATATATTAGGAACTACTACCCTTTTATAATTCGTCAAAAACTTATTGAAAACGGATGATAAAGCCAGAACCAAAGCCAAGGGTAGAATTAGATTTTTCATTTTCCAAATTTCCAGTTTTTTGAAGTCAGGAAACCAATAAGCGATGAGAAAAAATCCGCCTACAACAATTAAAAAATTAATAATAACTGCAAGCAAAGACA
>DLND01000009.1 GCA_002476905.1 Flavobacteriales bacterium UBA7519 | reverse complement strand
TTGACGGATATACTCCTGAACAGAGATTTTTCCTAAGCTGGGCAACAGTTTGGAGAACTTTGTCAACAGATAAATATTTAACTAATCAGGTGAAGACAGATCCGCATTCTCCAGGTTTCTTCAGAAGCTTTGGACCGTTGGTTAACACAGATGCTTTTTATAAGGCATTTGATCTTAAGGAAGGCGATAAACTTTATAAAAAGCCGGAAGAAAGAATTAAGATTTGGTAAAATACTCATCAAATTTATAACAGTACAACATCCTGTGGAGCAATTCACAGGATTTTTTTTGTAAAGAAGCTGATTGCTACGTACAGAAGATGTAGTTAATATCAATTGCTTTTAGTTATATAAAAATGACTGTATTTTATCAATCGGTCAAAAATCAGCAATGCAATTATAAGCTATAAAGATCTATTTTTAAAAACAAAAACCCGCTTCTAGAAACGGGTTTAGAAATTATATCTATAGAAGATTATTTTTTGATGAATTTTTTTGTAGAAGTGCCTTTATCCGTCGTTATTTTGATAAGATAAACTCCATTTTGAAGGTTTCTTACATCTACTTGATCATTTAAAAGTTGTGTAGACACAGATTTACCAGATGCATCGTAGACTTGTACTGCGCTTACCTTATAGTTATTATCAAATTTCAAATAATCTGTAGTTGGATTTGGAAATACCGAAATTGAAACTGATTTATTATTAGTAATATCGTTTACCGCTAATAGATCTACTGTATTAGTAGCTTTTAACTTAATATTGTCAAATAAAATATTTGCAGCTACGGTGTTACTTGTTACGGTAGAATTTGGCACAGCTAATACTTGAATGTTTGCGAGATTTGGAGTTGCTCCGGCTGCTGAACCTTGGAAAAACTGATCTAAAACAACAGCTTTAGTAGCCTCATTTATAATTTTATAAGATATTTCGCCAGATACAGAATCCCACGCAATTCCCACTTTGTACCAGGTGTCCGCAGCTAAAGCTGTATTATATGTATAACCCCAGTTTCCTACTGTTTGTCCAGTTGTTCCATTGATATTAGCAGGATCCGAATATGCAATAAGTGTATGTTGCTTGGTTGCCATGTTTAATGTAAATCCAATGACACATTGATTAGCAGAAGATCCATCCCATAAGTAAACCCGTGCAGTATTTTGTGAAGTGGTCGCGGCGCCGCTGTACACATCAAATTCATACTGAAGAATGTCGTTTCCTGGTGTTCTGGTTCCCCAGACAGACGTTAGCTTGTTGTTCTGGTTAATCTGCTTAGTTCCTGTAGTACTCGCAGATCCCAAAATAGACAAGACTTTGCCGTGAACAGAAGTGTTATTGGTTACTTGAAAATTACTTACAGCAGAATTGGCAGCAGTAGTTGCCGCTGTAGTGTACTAGCCGCCTTGGCCCGCAGTAGTTCCCGTGATATCAGTACCAAGGTTTCCTAGGGTTAAAGCTTCAAAATTTTCATTAAAAATAGATTGTGCGTGAAAAGAGATGGATGTGCCCGCCAAGAGGCAAGAAAGTAGAATTTTTTTCATAATATTATAAATTTATCAAATTTAATACGAATATAAAGTTTTTTTTAAATTATTAAAAGGAAATTAACATTAAATATTAAATAGTGTTAGTTAAACAAAAAAGCCACCTCTGTAAAAGAAGTGGCTATATACTTTAATTAAGTTTCAAATTATTTTTTAATCGCTTTGAAAGTATTCACGCTTCCGTCTTCCATCTTAAGGTTTACGATATATAATCCTTCTTTAAGATTAGATAAGTTGATTTCTGCAGCTGGCTCCAGAGATTTAACCGCTCTTCCAGACATATCATTTACAGTAATTGACTTAACGCCTTTTACATCAGATATTTTCAAGATGTCTTTGAATGGATTAGGATATACGGAAATATCAGCTTTATTAAGGTCAGATACCGCTAGGAATGATTTATAATTAATAGTGTAGTCTTCTACTTGTCCATTACTTAAATCCGTACAAGCTGTCGTTAATGGTAAGTTAATAGTAGTACCAGTAAAATTGTATTTAACTCTCAGTCTTTTTTGACCTAATTTAGCACCAGTAGGTATAGCTAGGTTGCCAGAAAGAGTTGCTTTTCCATTGGTCACAGTAGTTGTTCTTAAAATGGTGGCTGTAGTATTGAAATAGGATTCACCTGCATCTAGGAAGTCTCCATCTTCGTTCCAGTCGATAAATACAGCAGCTCCCCAACCATTATTTGCAACTCCAATTCCTGTTACACTAAAAGGTATTGTGGTTATATTATTTTTAACTTCAATTGCAGTACCTGTGAAACTTTCATTTGTAGCAAAACTTCCAAATGTTGTAGCAGTAGTATCAGAATCATTAGTTACCCCATTTAATGTGAAAGAAGTAATTGGTGTTATCTGAGTTGGAGTACTAGAGGTGAATGGGCCACAGTACGGTGCGTATGGATTAGATCCTGTTGTGAAAGATGTTTCAACACAGCCTGTTGCGTCACCAATATCATTCACAGGTACTACTTTATAATAATAGGTAGTATTAGCATTCAACGGAGGATTGTTTCCAAGTGTTGACCCAGAAGAAGCTGCCACACCATTAAGTATTTCATTTCCACCTGGAGTAGTTCCTAAGTATAATTTATAGGAAGATGCGCCACTTGCATCAGGCCAAGTAAATGTAGTTCTTACATTCACATCTGTTGCGCCATTAGCAGGTGCTGTTGGGGTGGTACAAGAAGGAACCGTTGATGGTACTGTATCATTTACAACGGAATCAAACATCAGATACCATTGATCCGTATCAACTGCGTGAAAACCAACATAAACCGTTTGTCCCACATAAGGCGTGAGGTCTAAAGTGACTTTTGTCCAAGCTGCAGGTGCTTTTGAAGTGGCTTTTAGAGTGGTAGTAAATTCAGCTGCTGTGGGAGTGGTAGTTGATAGCATTACGTTGTAGTTTTCAGTATATGAGGAACTAAAACTTGCAACATAAAATGATAACCTGTCATTTACACCAGCTTGTACAGTAATGGCTGGTGTTACTAAATAGTCATCATGCGCTGCAGCGTTATACGTAATTCTGGCAACGTTGGATCCGGATTGCGCAGCTGTTACTAATCCGCCTGCAGGAACTGTTCCAAATACAAAGCCATTAGGGTCTCCGCCATTGATCACAGTCCACCCAGCTGGTGTGGTAGTGCCTGCGTCAAAATTTTGTACGAACTGAGCATTGGCAAAGATTCCCAAAGCCAGAAAGCTTGAAAGTAGAATTTTCTTCATAATTATTTTAACCTGAGTTCGGGTTAA
>DLND01000188.1 GCA_002476905.1 Flavobacteriales bacterium UBA7519 | reverse complement strand
TTACACGTTTTTTGTAGATGCTCTCTATTATCACTATTATTAAAGGCTAAAAGTTCCGCAAGGAACAGGTAGTATTTTTGAGCAAAAAACGCTCAAAAATCTCCACCTTCAGGAGAAAAAAAGTCGGTTCGTTAATCCTCACCTAAAGGCTATCGCCTTTTCTTTTTTCCCCTGTCCTTGCGGAACTTTTTTCGGCTCGTGTGCTTTTCTCGCCAAGCCGACAGACAAAAAGCAAAGCAATGGTTCTCGACTTGGACTAGCAAGTATACGAGCCGAACCGCTTAGATCATTCGTCCCAAGATAGTTCTTATTCTAAAAATAGATACGTAATACGTGGGGTTTCGCCCCCACACGACGAGCCAGCACTCTAGCCAAAAAGCAAGGGGTGTTTCAAAACCTTGGGTGTGGTTATATGCCGATTACATTGGAGAAAGGCATTCATTAGAGTGTTCTTTCTTTATTTCTTAAAAGACTTGCTCGTATATTATTTAAAGACATAAAATAATATGAATCCGTTAAAATACATGAGTGATCCCTTGTTTTCCCCTCTTATCTAAAGGAGGAACTATTATGGGCTTTGGTGGTAGTTGTGGCAGCGGCTTTGCTGGAGGATTCGCATTACTCGTTGTGCTCTTTATATTATTAATCATAGTTGGAGCTGCTTGCTTCTGCTAAAAAACAATCAGAAAAGACACTTGTAAAGGTGTCTTTTCTTATGAAAAAAATATTTATATGATGTGGAGTTAAAATTGGGGGTCTTCCGATTCAAAAGATAGGTACAAGTTATCTTTTTAAACTGTGGAAAATGGTGATGAATAAAGATTCATGTGAAGTTAACATAACGCATCATTATTAAAGAATTTTCCAGTAACCCTTTTTTAAGGGCTATTTTTTTTATAATTTCGTAGTTACCTAATTTGATAACTACGAAAATGCTTGTAAGCTCTTGATATAACAACATTTTTATACTCAAATTAGGTTAATTTACTCTAACTCTCTATATAAGGGCTAAAAGTTCCGCAAGGAACTTTTTTCGGCAGGTGTAGGTATGCCGAAAAGCCGAACATATCAAAAACGAGAATTTAGGTAGCACGACTTGGATTAGCAATTGTACCTGCCGAACTGCCTAGATCTACTGTTCAAGAATAAGTTCTTATTCTATATTTTATAACACTAAAAGGGGCTAGCCGCTCGCTTCACCCCAACCTTCACCTCACACTCAAAAACAAGGAAAATACGGAAACCTGGTAATACACCCTTCATTTTCGGTGAAGTTGCACATATTTATAAAAAAAATACCCTTGTCCAATCGATTATCATTCTCTAGTCATTTAATACTACAAAGGGGGTGAGAACATGGGAAACAATGAAAAAATCACGTTTCGATTTGTAAAAAAAGATGGCGAAGAAATTAATTTGGGAAATCTTGCTGATAAACGAAAAATTGTCATTGTCATTAATAATCAGATTACATTTGCACCGAATACAACACAAATTGCCAGTGGAGCCGGACAAAACAGTGCAGCAGGAAATAATGCAGCAATCGATTCATCAAATACCGAACAGCAACAAACGGTGGGCGCTGGAGGCAAAGCGATAAATAAAGGAATTAGTGGAGATCAGATTGAGCCGCATAAAATGAAAAAAGAAAATTCGGATGAAGAGGTAGAATTTGTACTTATCATCAATAATCAAATTAATGAAACCAGTGAGGAACAGGCTAGTGCTACTCAAGTAGCAAGTGGTGGTGGAGAGGACAGTGCAGCGGGAACCAACGCTGCCATCGAAAGTTCTAATACCAAACAGCAACATGCAGTGGGAGGCGGAACGGATAGTTTAGCAAAAAATGCAGGTGAAGAAGGCGACCAAATAGAAAAATGCAAAAAACGCAGAGAAAAATGCAAAAAACGCGATTAAAGAAAGAAAAAATTTGGATCTGAAGATCCAAATTTTTTTGACATGGAAGTTTTTTTCACAAACAACCGCTGAATGAAAGTATCCCGGATGGGAAATCTTGGTTTTTTTACTATTAGGGATACCGCCAGCATTTTGGAAAAAAACCACGCTAAGCAAAAAAATACAATAAGCCGTCCATATGGACAGCTCATTTACATAATTATCGTTATTGGTAGTGAAATTATTAATCCCATATATTTGGGCGTTCAATTTTCATTGTTCTCATATAATCTAACATTTGTCCTGTATGAACACCCTCATGATATGCTATACGCATTAACATATCCCCTAAAGAACGGATATACCCTACATTTGAACGATCAATTTTAATTGTATTTAAATCTTCACTAGAAAAAGAACGAACAGTATCTAAAAATTGTTTGTGATATATCTCAGCAAAATTCAGTTCATCTTCGACAGATAAAAAAGGTCTGTTTTCAAATGGAGAATTATACTCTTTTAGACTTCCCCTATTTTCAATAGCCAGATGATAATAATGTTCTGATTCCAGTACATGTCGAATCATCTCTAAACAAGTCATAGCTTTTTCATCTGGTTTCCAATCTAATTTATCACTCGGAATTGCTTTCCATACCTTTATACTCCTTCTTCTCACTTCTTTTAGATTTAATAATAATAAATCAATAGTGTTCAATTGTATTTCTCCCCTTCACTTAGTCTTATAAATTAAGTTTACAAATATTTTCAAGTAAAATGCAAACATTCGTTCTTTTTTCGGATACATTTAACAAACGAATCGTCCTGTAACTGACAAAAAGAAACAATATGTTATGAATATTACATTCATGCTCGGTTAACATAACGTCCCATTATCGGTAGCAAGGACAAGGTGGAATTTTTGTTTTAAAGGGGATTCCCTCTTGTCCTTGTTTTATTTTTCTATACACGATTTTATACATTGTTGATGTAGCGGGGATCTTAGGGATCCTCGCTACTCTTTTTTTGTATAAAATCTTATATAGAGAAAAAAGATTTTGATGTTATTATCGAGAAGTAATGAGTATCGGTGTTAAAATCGATATGTATTTCGAAATCAATTCGTTTTTAAAATCGGTTGTGAAATCAATTGTAAGTGAATTCCGATTTTGATTAAAATATTGATTTAATCGCGTTTATGCGAGGGAAAACTTATTCCGTTTTTTGGAGGAGGAATTAAAATTGGAACTAAAATCGGAAATGTATACACCGAAAATTGTTGCGGATAGTTTAGGGGTAACTCCCGATTTATTAAAAGTATGGTCAAATGAATTTAATATACAAACCGAGCGAAGTCAGGGAGGACATCGCAGGTATTCTAAGGAAAATATTGAAGAATTAAAAGCTATAAAAGAAAAAATACATGTACAAAAATGGTCTTACGATCAAGTTCGAGCATGGAAGAATGGAGAACTTGATTCGTTTGTTTCAAAAGAAGAAAAATCGGAATTAGAAAAAAAATTGGATGAAGTATTGGAAAATCAGCAATTACAAAATCAATTTAATCAAGCATTAGTTCAAAAATTACAAGAGATTACCAATGAATTAGTTACTACAAAAGAGTATTTAGCTAATACTGAGAGAAAACTAACTGAAGTAGAGGGGAAAAATAGTGAATTAGAAGTCTTTATAGAGAAAAAGTTAGAGAAACGAGATCAGTTATTGCTTGAAAACATTAGAGATATACAGAAACAAAATCAGAAACAAAAACGGAAAGGTGTTTTTGGTTTGTTTAAAGACTAATTAATTGATTATGTGAAAAAAAAGTTTCTTCAGATTTTCCGAAGAAACTTTTCTAGATTTTTAGATACATATGAGAATTAATTTATTTCATTTGCTATTTAAATACTAGGAGAATATTACCTTCATGATATAGTCATAAAATGAGGTTAAACATACTATACAGCTTAGCATTAAGAAAGCTATCCAAAGAGATATAAAATAATTTTTTTTAATTATGTAACAATATAAACTGAAAAAAATAGAAACTGAAAAGCCTAAAAGACATACAATAAGAATCCAAGTTCCGAGGCCATGTCCAAACATGAAAAATTGAGATTTTATTAAAATAAAAAGAACAAAAATAACAATTAAAGAAATGCATAATATAAAATATTTCATTACTTTTAAACGGTTATTTTCTAAAGAAAGGTGATTTTGCAGTTCTTTATCCGATTTAATTAAATAATCTAAACTAACATTGTATAAATCGCTTAGTTGAACAAGATTAATAATATCCGGAGCGCATTTATCATTTTCCCATTTGGAAACAGCTTGAGCAGTAACGTTCAATTTATCGGCTAACTGATTTTGAGAATAATTATGTTCTTTACGTAGTTTTTTTAACTTACTTCCTAACTCCATTTTACTCTCCTCCTCTAATGAAAATATAAATGAAATTTTAGAAATAAGCACGATAGTGTTGGTTGTGTTTTATCAACCTGGGTATTAACTAATGGTTGAGTATTGTTTTATATTAATATCACTGGTAAGAACTAGAGATAACATTGA
>DLND01000130.1 GCA_002476905.1 Flavobacteriales bacterium UBA7519 | reverse complement strand
CAAGGGTAGAATTAGATTTTTCATTTTCCAAATTTCCAGTTTTTTGAAGTCAGGAAACCAATAAGCGATGAGAAAAAATCCGCCTACAACAATTAAAAAATTAATAATAACTGCAAGCAAAGACAAACTCAACATATTATGATGTTTCCCGTCTGCATACACTTTCGCAAAAAATTTGACGTTGGAAAAACTCAATCCAAAAACAATGATTGGAACAATAATTTCTGCAGTTGGCAAGATGTAACGGAGCTTTCCATAGAACTCCATATCGTATGGAAAAATAAAAATAGCTGAAAAAGTTCCCAGCAAAAAGCCGAGATAGCCAATTATCGAATATTTTACACCTTGTCTTGCTACGACGCTCATTTGTTATAATTGATAGTTGATAAATGATAAATGATTTTCTTCTTCCCCCACCCTAAAGGGAGCAAAGAAAATTAATTTTCTTCCTTTCGGGTTGGGGAAATAAATTAATTTTTTATTGGCAAAAATATGATATTATTGATGTAATCTTTGTAATTCTTCACATTATCAGGATTCTGTTGATTGAGGAATTCTTCTGTAAGAAGTTTTGGTTTCAAAGTTTCTCTATCAAGATAATTGACGGAATAGCCCCAATCTGCAATCTCGGAAATCAGAGTCCAAAGATTTTCTTTGCGATGGCGTTGTTCCATCTCTACCATTAGAATTGGCTTATATTTTTCGATTGTTTTTTTAGCTCCTCGCAAAGTTTGCATCTCGTTTCCTTCCACATCAATTTTGATAAAACTGAGGTTTTTCAGATTGAGATCTAAATCATCTAAAGGTTTCACTTCTACTTTCTGAAGAATTGTTTTTTCTTCATTTTTTTCTTTGATAGATGTTTGCAAAGTTCCTCGCGTATGAACTCTTTCACCATTAATAACAGGAATTTTAAATTCTGCAATGGTAGAAATATCAGACAAAGCGACAGAAGACAAATTGACTTTTGGAAATAATCGCTTTAATCTTTTGAACAATTGTGGATTCGGTTCAAAAGCAAAGATATTTTCTAGATTAAGATGATTTTCTAAAGTATAAAGATAAGCGCCTACGTTAGCACCAACATCCATAAAAACTGAATCTTTTGTCAAAATTTCTTTTATCCAAAAAAACTCAGGCTCTACTTTTCTCTCCAAAAGATTTTGAGCAGTCAGACCCTTCAGTTTTTTGAAAAATCTGCTTTTGTAATAAGACGGCGAAATGTACTGGAGATTCTCAGCAAGTTGACTATAAACACTCATGGATTTTGGTCATAAAGAAAAGAACGGCAAAGAAAAGGCATTTATTTTACAAATCATAAAATTTTGTTAAACAATACATTTTAAACACAAAGCGCACGAAGTTTTTTTTTTAATTGTTGAAAATATTTTAAGGTTCACAAGGGCGCTTTCGCTCAGCTAAGAAAACTAAATAAAAAACCAAAACCTGCCGAGAAATGGCAGGCCTTGGGTGAGAAAAAATTAGGAACAGTTAGTTGTTTTTAAAATCTATAGCCAAAAGACAGCCCAGAGCGTAAACCTGCCCACGGACCATCTATCTTGACACGAACTTCTTTGGAGTCCGCATCTACTTCATATTTTATTATAGGAATATCAAATCCGTTGACTTCTTCTAATATATTTTCTTGATCCTCCGCACTAAGAGGTATCCCGGATTTTGGTCTACCAACAACATTTGTGTATCGATAATATGGTGCAAAATAAAATCCACTATTATAATTTTTGCCAAGATACATTCTTGGTTCAATAGTTAGGTCATAGACATTTCTATATCCTTAAATTCACTTCCTACTTGATCTTCAAAATACTTTTTTATAATAGGCACATTTCCTTTTGTAATGGTTGAAAAACCAAGACTAATGGAAAATGTCTTATTGATGGATCTCTCATAAGTAAGATTCAGATTACGAAAAGCATAAGCGGTAACATTGGTTTTAATAATATTTTTCCTCTTTATCTCAAATCTAAAATGAAACTACAATACAAGTAAATACCTAGAAAAAGGTATTTTTAATTAAAAATATTGTTAATTTTATAAAAACTTAATAATGAAAGAAAAACAAATAGCCCATCTCATAAAAAAACATCCACTGTCAGATGTTTGGAATTCCCATCCCGAAGCATTGAGCAACAATTATGAGGAGATTGTTGAACCGCCTCCCATTGAAAAGATAATCGGGGAAATGTTTGCCATAGGTCAGTTCTACTACTATGTTCTGAATTTGGCAAACAGCACCCTGAGTAATCATCATCCTGATCTGTTACCGATGCACGGGCTTAAAAAACTCCCCAAACATCTTAAAGAAATCATCGAACTTATCCATCCAGATGATATCGAATTTGTAATGGAAGCCGAAAGAATGACTATTGAGAAAATACAAGAAATAGGATGGGAACATCAGTTAAATCTAAAATGCAGCTATTGCTTTCGGATGAAAACAGGAAAAGGCAACTACGAAATGTTTCATCATCAGGCAATCCAAACCTTTAAGGACGAAAACGGGCGATTACATCAATCCGTAAATATCCATACCAATATCCACCATATTACGCAGAAAAATCCATACACTGTTTTGGTAGTTGGCACTGGAGAGCGCAATGATTTTCACCAGATGCAGTACGGAAATAATAAGAATATTGACTTACCACCTGTAGAACTAACTAAAAGGGAAATAGAAATACTCTCTTTATTTGCTCTTGGTAACTCCGCAAAACAGATTTCAACATTCTTGGAAATCTCATACCACACTATAACAACCCATCGCAGAAACATATTCGAAAAAACAAATTGTACAAAAATATCAGAACTTATAAAGAAAGCATTGGAATGGGGACTTATCTGAAATAATTGATAATTGATAATTGATAATTGATAATTGATAATTGATAATTGATAATTGATAATTGATAACCTGTTGTGCATTTAGCA
>DLND01000023.1:3254-3476 GCA_002476905.1 Flavobacteriales bacterium UBA7519 | reverse complement strand
TTATCAATTACTTTTCAAAAAATTGATCCGGTAGTTCAGCTGGTTAGAATGCCGCCCTGTCACGGCGGAGGTCGCGGGTTCGAGTCCCGTCCGGATCGCAACTATTAAATCAAAATAGTACAAAATGCTGTAAAACAGAGGTTTTACGGCATTTTTCTTTTTATGCTGATATCAAAGAGCAACAAATTCGTACATAATTTTAGTGACCTATTCAGTGACCTA
>DLND01000023.1:443-3104 GCA_002476905.1 Flavobacteriales bacterium UBA7519 | reverse complement strand
GTGACCTATTCAGTGACCTATTTCGGTTTCAAAAATAGGTCACTGGAAAAAATCTAAACGAGCGATGGAAAATTGATTTTAAAATGATTTTTTCAGACCAAATTTTGGATTTTTTTCGAGTGTGTGCAGTGACCTTTTCAGTGACCTATGCCCAAAGGAAAAAAGGGTCACTGAAATTCTTTGAAAGCCTTACTACGAACTTGTTTAGAAAGTGAACATCTTGTAGACGGTTTTCTGAAATTTTAAATTTAATGCTTAAAATATTAGTAAAATGAACCAGACTTTCAGCTTGCTTTTTTATGTGAAAAAATCCAAAGAAAATGCTAATGGAGAATGCCCTATTTACCTTCGAATTACTATTGATGGGCAAGCTACAGAAATCAGTGTCAAAAGAACTGTAAAACCTTCTCAGTGGAATTCGAAAGGGCAAAAGGTAAGTGGTCATACAGAAGCAGTTAAAATGTTAAACCATTATATTAAAACTTTTGAACAACAGGTACATAATGCTCATCATGAATTAATGAAAGATGGCGTAACAATTACAAGCGAAATTCTAAAAAACAAACTGACAGGGAAAAATAGTAAAAGTAGAATGTTAATATCTGTTTTTAAAGACCATAATAACCGAATGGAGGCGTTAGTTGGTAAAGAATATGCAAAAGGAACTTTAATACGCTATAAAACCTGTTTAAGCCATATACAACAGTTTTTGAAATGGAAGTTTAATATTACGGATATTGATATTACTAAGATTGATCATGCTTTTATTTGTGATTTCGAGTTTTTCCTGCGTACAGAAAAGTCCTGTGCAAATAATTCTGCAGTGAAATATATCAAAAATTTCGGTAAAATTATCAGGATATGCTTGGCCAATAAATGGCTCAATTATGATCCTTTCTTTTGTTATGATTCTAAATTTGTTGAGGTGAAACGAAATTTTCTGGATGAGCAGGAACTTTTTAATCTGGCGAATAAAGAATTTGAAATCGAAAGAATCGCGCAAGTTCGCGACATTTTCCTCTTCAGTTGCTATACTGGTCTGGCTTATATCGATACTAAGAATTTAAAACGTTCGAATATTGGTGTGGGAATCGATGGTAATAAATGGATATTTACCTCGCGACAGAAAACTAAAACACAATCAAATATTCCCTTGCTTCTGCAGGCTGAAGAAATCATTGAAAAATACAAAGCACATCCACATTGTGTTGTTTCGGGCAGTCTGTTACCTGTTTTGAGTAATCAGAAAATGAATTCTTACTTAAAGGAAATCGCAGATTTATGCAAAATCAAAAAGGAACTTACTTTCCATATTGCTCGACATACTTTTGCAACAACAATTACTTTGTCTAATGGTGTACCGATTGAAAGTGTAAGCAAGATGCTTGGTCATAGAAGTATTAAAACAACTCAGCATTATGCGAAAATTTTAGATGCAAAAGTGAGCGTGGATATGAATAATTTAAAATTGACTCTTAATAAAAAGAAAGCAAGGGATAATCAGAGTAAAAAACTCGGCACGTAGCCGAGTTTTTTATTTTTGTTTTTATGTCGATTCCAAAACAAGCTTAGCAACAAGCTGAAGCTGCGTACGAACAACAATCTGAACCAGCGAACTCTAACTCTGTACCAGTTTGAGCTTGTGAAACAGGAGCTTGATTCAAACCACCTGCAATTGCTTTTATCTGTTTGTCATTAATCTTAGACATATTAAAAACGGTTTATTATGGTTGAAGGAAGACTAATTTTAGAATCAGAAGTGCAAGAGATTTTCAAATCAATTGACGACGGAAGAAATTTTTTGTTGAGCGGAGGTGCGGGAAGTGGTAAAACCTATTCTTTGGTAAGTGTAATACGTCAAGTGATTGCCGAAAATCCAACTGTGAAAGTTGCTTGTATGACTTATACAAATGCTGCCGTAAAAGAAATTGAAGAAAGGGTTAACCATAAAAATTTGAATGTATCTACAATCCACGATTTTCTGTGGGACAATATAAAACACTTTCAAAAAGAACTCAAAGAAGCCATTATTTCATTAGCGAATAGTGAAGATGTAAGTCGAATCAAAATTGAGAATGCCAATCCAATTCCTGCAAATTATTTTGAAACTTTAGAAGATGGAATACAATACAAGGAATTTGTAAGGCTACGAGAAGGTATTATTTCTCATGATGAATTACTTATTATAGCAAATTATTTGTTTGAAAAGTATCCGAAACTTAGCAGCATTGTAAAGGATAAATACAAATTTATTTTCATTGATGAATATCAAGATACAAGCAAGGCTGTTGTAGATACTTTTCTTACCCATTTCAAAAAAAGTGAACGTAAAAATATTATCGGTTTCTTTGGCGATGCAATGCAATCTATTTACGACGATGGAATAGGGAATTTGGATGAATACAAAGGAACTGAAATTGAAACCGTCAATGAAATTCCTAAGAAACAAAACAGAAGAAACCCTCAACTAATAATCGATTTAGCTAATAAACTTCGTACTGATGGCATTGTACAAGAGCCATCTACCGATAGTAATGCACCCAATATGCTAGACGGTGTTGTAAAACAAGGTTCTGTTCTTTTTTTGCATTCTACTGAAAGCGACATTTCTAAAGTTGGGCGATATTTGGAAGAAAATTACAATTGGGATTTTAGTAATTC
>DLND01000023.1:0-349 GCA_002476905.1 Flavobacteriales bacterium UBA7519 | reverse complement strand
AACTTTGATGGATATTTATGACAAAGACCAAATTTTAAGTTTTAAAGATAGAATTAGAAAGTATATTAAAGATAATAGTATTGCAACTGATTTTTCTACGAATACTTTTGGCGAAGTATTGCAAACATTAGAACAAGGAAAAAACGGAAGAGAATTAGACAAAGTCAGTCCAACAGCCGGAATGCAAACTTTTATTGATAATAATTTAGAACTATACAATTATGTAAAAACTTTGAATTATGCAGAGTTTTCCAGAATGTATGTTGATAAAGACCAATTACTTGATGACAAGAAACAAGATGAATATGATGAAAACAAAACAGGCTCAAAAAGAGATAATCTCATAAAG
>DLND01000185.1 GCA_002476905.1 Flavobacteriales bacterium UBA7519 | reverse complement strand
TTTTGGCTACTCAGAAATCTCCGTTAGCAATGCAAAACCCTCCGGAAATACTTCAATAGAAGCGTCCGTAACTTTGACTAATAATGGAAAATATGACGGAGCGGAAGTCGTTCAGCTTTATATCAGAGATTTAGTTGGAAGCATTACAAGACCAGTTAAAGAACTGAAAGGTTTCCAAAAAGTATATTTGAAGGCTGGGGAAAGTAAAAAAGTAACTTTCAAAATTTCTCCGGAAGATTTGAAGTTCTATAACAGTCAGTTGAAATTCGATTGGGAAGCAGGAGATTTTGATGTGATGATCGGAACCAATTCTCACGATGTGAAAACGACAAGAATCACTTGGACAAAATAAAATTTAATTCAAATTAATATTACAAAAGCCTTTCAGATACAAGTTCTGGAAGGCTTTTTTATGAAAATGTATGTAACTAATTTGAATGAAAATCAAACTTAATTTTTGTTACCAATTCAAATGATTGATTGTTGTTATTTTATAATTTGAGTTCCAAAAGCCTGATTTATCTTGTCGGCATTTTGCTGTTCGTAATTCCCAATGACATTGAATAAACCATTTACAATCTGCTCAGAAGCCAGTTGGCTAATGCCATTGCTTGCAAGATTCTGACTTTGGTTTCCAAATAGACTTCCTAGTATAGATGTGCCTTTCAAAGCATTGTTAAGCGTATTTACAAGACCAAATTCATTTAGTTTTGCATCTACCGTCGGTGTAATAGCTGCAATAAGTTGGGATTGTGTCTTTTCTTTCAAAATTTGAGTAGCCATACCAGAACCACCTTGTGCAATTCTTGTAACATCATCTGCCGTCAAACTATTTACGGCGTTGTTTAATATTGGTTCGGATATATTAGCCGTAAAATACGCAGCATCTGCGATGTATTGTTTTTCTTTTTGCACAATACTACTCATACCCAAAGATTGTAACGTATTATTAATGCTTTTCAGTTGAGATGGTATAGCCTGATCTATCAATGTACTATTCATAAAAGCTTCTTTGTCTTTTAAAGTAGCCATACCTTTGGAAATACCTCCCAATAGAATATTTTTTATAATGGTTAAACCAATACTAGATGTTGCTACTGCCATACAAGAATTGGTAACTACTGCGCCTGAAACTGCTGCAAAGCCTGCAACTATAAAATATTTAGTTCTCATAATTTTTTGAAATTCAAAATTTGAACCAAAGTTAAGATTATTAGACAAAACGATGTGCCGTGTATTTTATCAGAAAATATTGAAATTATGACTATTAATAATTTAATTTTCTACACTGTCAATTTGTTTCATAAAGTCAGGATTAATCAAATTTTGTGAGAAAAAAATAAATTTAGATACAAAAAAAAATGCATATTCATATTTCTCATTTTCAAATTCTTATTTCCACTATAAATCATTATATTTGCCGACTAAAATTATATATATCGTAAGAAAATGCAAGGAAAAGGACTCGTTACACTGGTTGCCATCGTTCTTGGACTGATTTGTTTCAATGAGCTTCTGCCTTCTTTCTATGCCAATAAAATAGAAAAAGAAGCAAGAGCTATTGCCGGGGAAAATCAGATTAAATATCAGGCTGAAATTGACAGGCTTTCTAAAGACACGCTTAATCTTGGGTTTACAAAACTGGATTATGCCTCAGCAAAGCAAAAGGAGATGAAGCTTGGTCTTGACCTTAAGGGTGGGATCAACGTATTATTAGAGATCAACCAGAGAGATTTGGTAAATGATCTTAGTAATTATTCTACAAACCCTGTTTTGATAGAAGCACTTAACAGAACAGATCAGGCACAGAAAAGCTCAAGTAAGCAATACATTGAGGATTTTTTTAACCAATTCGAAATTGTTAATAAAGAAAAGGGTACAAACCTAAAACTTGCAGATCCTGAGATATTCGGAAATACTAATCTTTCTGAGATAAAATTCAACACACCGGATGAGCAGGTAAAGAATATCATCAGAAGAAAAATCGATGCATCTGTAGGAACGGCTTATGAGGTTCTGAGAACACGTATAGATAAAATGGGTGTTACCCAGCCAAATGTGCAGAGAGTTCCTGGCACAGGAAGAATCCTTGTAGAGATGCCTGGTATCAAAGATATTGACAGAGTTAAGAAAATGTTGGCGACTTCCGCAAAGCTTCAGTTTTGGGAAGTGCAGGTGGGACAGGAAGTTTTTCCTTACCTTTCTGAACTTAGCCAGCTTGTAAAAACAAAAGGAGATTCTATCGGTGTTGCTAAAACTACTAATTTCATCAACCTTCTTCAGGTTGGTACTACACCTGGAAATGCAATTGCTAATGTAAAGCTTGCTGATACAGCTGTAGTTAATAAAATTTTGAACAGCGCAATTGCTGTAAAATCCCGTCCAATAAATTTGAAATATACTCAGTTTATGTGGGGATACAAGCCGGAAACTAATACTTCTAACAGTCTTGTATTATATGCAATCCGTGGGAATATCAACCAAAAAGCACCTGTAGATGGCGCTGTGGAATCTGCTAATATCAATTATGATCAGTTAGGGCGTATCGTGGTAGACATGCAGATGGATTCTAACGGTGCTCGTGATTGGAAAACAATGACTGAGAAAAACAAAGGTAAAGTGGTGGCTGTTACATTGGATAATAGAGTCTACACAGCACCTATGGTAAATGAGGTTATTCCGAACGGAAGAACGCAAATCTCAGGAAATTTTACCCAAACAGAGGCTAAGGATCTTGTTGATGTGCTAGGTGCAGGCAAACTTCCTGCCGGTGCAAAGATTGTTCAGGCTGATGTTGTAGGTCCTTCTTTGGGAGCAGAATCTATCAATGATGGGGTGATGTCTTTCCTGATTGCTTTTGCAGTAATCATTGTTTATATCATTTTTTATTATGGAGGAGCGGGTGTTTATGCCGTTATCGCAATGGTCATCAACCTGTTCTACATTTTCGGAATTATGGATTCTGTAGATGCTACTCTCACACTTCCGGGGATTGCTGGTATTGTATTATCAATGGCAATGGCTGTGGATGCGAACGTTATCATCTACGAACGAACGAAAGAAGAGTTATTCCGAGGAAAAACTATTATTGAAGCCTATAAAGATGGTTTCAAACACGCTATATCTGCCATTATTGATGGTCACGCTACAACTTTCATTACTGCATTAATCCTTTATGTTTTCGGAACAGGACCTATCAAAGGTTTTGCGGTTACATTGATGATTGGTCTTGTAATGACATTATTTACATCAGTTCTTCTTTCCAGAGTGATGATCTTCAATAGATTAGAAAAAGGAAAATCTCTTTCTGTATGGACTGCGCCAACTAAAAATTTATTCAGAAATACTTGGATCGATTTTATAGGGAAAAGAAAATATGCTTACATTGTTTCCGGTATTCTGATGGTGATTTCAATTGGTTCCATTGCTTTAAACGGCTTCAAATATGGAATCGATTTTACCGGCGGACGTAACTATGTTGTCAGATTCGAAAAACCTGTAGATGCAGAGAAAATCGAAGGTAATATTGCTAAACTGATGAAAACTGCAGATGGCAAGAATGAATCTGTAGAAGTTAAAACATTTGGTAACAGCTCTCAGCTAAAAATAACGACCGATTATTTAATTGATGATGAATCTCTGGCTGCTGACCAGACTGTAGAACAAAAAATCTATGATGGTCTGAAGCAGGATTTGCCTGCCAATATGAGCCTTGCAGATTTCAAAGCGGCAGACAAAGGTCACGCAGGAATTGTTTCTTCGACTAAAGTGGGACCAACTGTTGCAGATGATATTACAACACACGGTATGCTTGCGGTTGCAGCTTCACTTTTAGGTATTTTTATCTATATCTTGGTTAGGTTTGACAAATGGCAGTTTTCTCTTGGAGCGGTTGCCGGTTTGTTCCACGATACAGTGGTTATCTTAGGTATTTACTCATTGTTCTACAAAGTAATGCCATTCAATATGGAGATTAATCAGGATTTCATTGCGGCGATTCTTACCGTCATCGGTTATTCAATTAACGATACGGTAATTATCTTCGATAGAATTAGAGAATATCTTCGTGAGAAAAAAGCGCTTACATTGGCCGGATTATTTGATGATTCTATCTCAAGTACTATTGGTAGAACGTTTAACACATCGTTTACTACGATTTTGGTAATTCTAGCTATTTTCATTTTTGGTGGAGATAACCTTAGAGGATTTATGTTCTGCTTATTAATCGGTATTGGATTTGGTACTTACTCATCAATTTTCATTGCATCGGCTACGGCTTATGACTTCCTTAGAGGAAAGAAAAAAGAAGATAAAGTAACAGGGAAATCTTCTATTGATAATGCTGAATTGGTAAATTAATTTACTTTCAAAATAAATCATAAAGCTCTCAATTTTTATTGGGAGCTTTTTATTTTGGATTATTAACAATTGATTTTAAAGTCTAATTTTCAATTCAGATATTCTCGAGTCAAAAAATTCATATCTTCGCAATATATGAGACAAAATCAGAAATCGGCAGCCATCGGCTTCATTTTTATCACATTACTTATCGATATTACGGGCTGGGGAATTATAATTCCTGTAGTTCCTAAATTAATAGAAGAGCTTATTCATGCAGATGTAAGTGAGGCAGCAAAATATGGAGGCTGGCTCAGTTTTGCTTATGCCTTTATCCAATTTGTTTTTTCACCGCTTGTGGGCAATCTTAGTGATAAATATGGAAGGAGACCCATTATTTTGTTATCCCTTTTCGGATTTTCAGTTGACTATATTTTTCTTGCATTATCACCAAACATCTGGTGGCTGTTTATCGGTAGAATTATTGCCGGAGTAACAGGAGCAAGCGTTACGACGGCAAGTGCTTATATCGCTGATATATCTACAGATGAAGACCGCGCCAAGAATTTTGGGTTGATAGGTGCTGCATTTGGGATCGGATTTATTATTGGACCTGTGCTTGGTGGTGTTTTAGGGCATTATGGATCCAGGGTTCCTTTTTATGCAGCTGCTGCGCTTTGCCTTATCAATTTTGTTTATGGCTACTTTATTTTGCCGGAAAGTTTACCAAAAGAAAACAGACGCCCACTGGATTGGAAAAGAGCGAATCCAGTTGGTTCATTCAAATTTCTAAAAAAACATCCTGAGATATCAGGACTTACCACTGCTCTGATTCTGATTTACATCGGTGGTCACGCTGTGCAAAGCAACTGGAGTTTTTATACGATGTATCGCTTCGGCTGGGATGAGCGGATGATCGGGATTTCTTTAGGCGTTGTTGGACTGATGGTGGGGCTAGTTCAAGGATTAATGATTCGTTGGATCAATCCTAAGTTAGGCGATAAGAAAAGCGTTTTATATGGATTGTTACTTTATGCAATTGGGATGTTACTTTATGCTTTTGCATCGGAGGGTTGGATGATGCTTGCATTTACTGTACCGTATTGTCTTGGAGGTATTTGCGGGCCGGCATTACAGTCCATCATTACTAAAAATATTCCGTCCAATGAGCAAGGTGAGTTGCAGGGTGCACTTACCAGTCTTATGAGTGCCACATCCATCGTGGGTCCGCCACTTATGACACAGCTTTTCTACTATTTTACACATAAAAATGCACCATTTCTGTTTCCTGGTGCCCCGTTTTTTTTAGCATTTCTTCTTTTCCTCGTAGGACTGTATTTTGTTTATAATACTTTTTCCAGGAAAAGATGATAAGGTAATTATTTAATTTATTTACAATGGTTTAGTGATTTGGGCTATAGATTGACTTTTATGAAAAAATTATCATTCCGTCTGTATTAGTTAAGTTTATGTTTATTAATTTTGTACTATGGAATTGAGCTTAGGAGAAATGCTGCTGATTGCCTTGGCAATCGTTGTTTTATTTGGACCAGATAAATTACCCGAGATCGCAAGAGGTCTTGGCGAAGGCGTCCGTAAAATGCGTGGCGCGGTAGATGATATCAAAACCGAGATTATGAAAGAGGCAGACAATCCGCTTTCTGAAATCAAAAAAGAAATTGAAAAAGTGAAACAGTCTGCTCAGGAATTCAATCCTTTGGCAGAAAAAAATACGCAGGAAGCACTCGCACAGCAAACTCCAAAAATTGATCTTTCCGAGGACGATACTCACCAAGGTCCTGTTAGCAGATAACTTATGAACTGGTTAATTGAGAAAGATCAGCAGTTATTATTGTTCCTGAATGGGCTTGGCAGTTCGTCATTTGATCCTTTCTGGCTGATGATTACAGGAAAATGGTTTTGGCTACCATTTTACATCATCCTCGCTTACTATCTTTTTAAAAGTTTTCCTCTTAAAAAATTTATATTCATACTTATATTTTTAGCTATCGGGATTACAATTTCAGATCAGCTAGCAGGAATTTTCAAAATCGGAGTTGCCAGATTACGGCCTTGTCATACGGACGCTTTGATGACTAATATGCGTCTTGTAACCTGCGGAGGACAGTTCGGATTTTATTCTTCACACGCATCTAATTCATTTTTTTTGGTCAGCTTTTTATCTATGCTTATTGGGAAAAAATACCGGTTTTTACCATACATTCTCTTTTTGTGGGCTATACTAGTCTCTTACAGCAGAATATATCTTGGTGTCCATTTTCCGTTGGATGTCGCGTTTGGTGCTAGCGTAGGATTTCTTCTAGGAGGTGTTTTAGCTAATATTACTAAGAAGGTTGTTAATAAGCAATCAGTTTAAATTTTTTAGGAGCTTAATCCCGCTATCCGCTATATCTTTTTCTTTTTTATCAAAAAAAGAAAAAGGATGTCGCTTCTATCGGGGCTATTTAGCAATTCGGAAAGACGTCGAGAACCTCAGCCTGACAAACAATTAACCAGCAATAATCAACTAAAAACTGTTAACGATTGTTAGTCGTTATGATATGGCTTTCCTTGGAGGATTGTAGCCGCACGGTAGATTTGTTCTACAAAAAAAAGACGGATCATTTGATGCGTGAAAGTCATTTTAGATAGAGAGATTTTTTCGTTCGCTCGGTAGTAGATTTCATCCGAAAAACCATAAGCGCCGCCTACCAGAAAATGAATTTTTTTTACGGAACTTCCCATCCAGAAATCTATTTTTTCAGAAAATTCTCGGCTTGTAAATTGTTTGCCTTTTTCATCTAGAAGAATGACCAAATCGGAAGAATCCATTTGATTTTGGAATAATTTAGCTTCTTCTTTTTTTAGCTGGTCGGGCGTTAAGTTTTTGGCATTTTTAACATCCGGAATTTCCATCAGTTCAAAATTCCAATGTTTCGGTATTCTTGGAAGATAATATTTCACCAGAGAAACAATTTCCTTATCGTCAGTTTTTCCGATGCAGATCAAATTGATACGCATTTAGTATATTTGTAAAGCAAAGATAAAGAATGGCAAAAAAGATACAGCGCTTTTTTTCAAGAATCCAGAATTTTTTTGACGGAATATATATTCCGGTTTTAGGTATATCTCTATGGAAGATGCTTTCTATCTATCTGGATGCTATTTTCAAGAATCCTTTGGGACGGCAGGCTGCAAGTATCTCCTGGAGTTTTTTTCTCAGTTTATTTCCGATGATTCTTTTCTTCCTTTCTGTTTTGCCTTTTATGCCGCATTATGACAAGCTTCAGTTTTACATCTTTGAAGTACTGATGCCGAAAGTACTTCCATCTCATATGCAGAGCGACGTGACGGGTTACATCCAGTCCAGCCTAATTCCGAATATGAAATCAATAAGTAATTTTACGATTCTTTTATCCTTCATATTTGCAACCAATGGCTGTTTTTCCCTTATAAACGGATTCAACAGGAATACAGAAGTGCAGCGTACTTTTGTAAAAGAATATCTTCTGGCAATGCTTATTACGATATGTTTTCTGAGTTTTGTCTGTCTCTCGATTTTTGGAATTTATTACAGTGAGGTTGTACTCAAACTATTTACACCGGCCTACGATATTTCCTGGTTTACAAAAAACCTTACCAAGATCATCGGATTTATATCATTTCCATTATTTTATTTAATCCTTCTTACGTTATTTTACTGGATAGGCTGTATCAAGATTACAAGATTAAGAGAGGCTTTCCCAGGCGCAGTTCTGACTACCGTTCTGTTTGTAATACTTACTTATTTCTTTGCCATTTACGTTGCGAATATTGCAAGATATAATATACTATACGGTTCCATTGGCTCCATTATTTTGGTGATGGTTTGGGTCAATGTCAATGTTTTTCTTGTTCTGATGGGTAACGAGCTGAATCTTGCTATTAAAAAAGTCAAACTAGAAAAACTGATTCGTGAAGAAATGACTTCTGGCGCAATAGAAGCTTAGAGATTTGTAACATAACTTAAATTTGATAATAGCAAGTTTAAATTTATATGGAAATACTTTCGCTGATTTTGCAAATCCAGCAGATGAGTATGTCATTGAATCTGAAAAATTTGCTTTATTTGCGAGAAATATTTAATTGTGAGTGTCCGATAATTGCTATAAATTATTTAAAATTAAATTTAAACGGGCACAGAACTTTTCTTTTTAGTCTTTAAAATGATGAATCCTACAAATCCGGAAAGAACCGAAGCAAACAAAATACTTATTTTAGAAATATCCTGATTTTCTATATTTCCCGGAAATGCCAGAAGCGATACAAAAATCGACATTGTGAAGCCAATTCCTGCTAAAAAACCGACGCCAATCATTTCTTTCCAAGCAGAAAATGCAGGTAGTTTGCCTAGTTTAAATCTAATTGCTAAAAATGAAAAAAGATTAATTCCCAATACTTTTCCTGCAAATAACCCGAAAATAATTCCCAAACTCAGCGGACTTACAAAATGATCCAAAACTTCAGCTTGAAACGTTATATTCGTATTAGCCAAAGCAAAAATCGGCATTATGAAAAAGCTTACGGGAATGTGAAGCTGTTGTTCTAATTTTTCCAATGGCGAGATCTCAGTATCAGACACATTTGTAGGAATTGTAAATGCCAATATTACACCTGCAATAGTTGCGTGGATACCAGAATGATGCATAAAATACCACAGAAATAATCCAGGAACAAGATAGAAGATGATTTTTGTAACCTTTAATTTATTGAGGATTACCAGTAAAAGTGTTATTGCGCCACAAATACCGAGTGAGAGCCAATCAATAGAATCGGTATAAAATAGTGCGATCACAATGATAGCGCCGAGATCATCTACAATAGCCAATGCGCTAAGAAATATCTTTAAGGAATTGGGAACACTTTTACCCAGCAACGAAATAATAGCCAATGAAAAAGCAATATCGGTCGCCATAGGGATAGCCCAGCCGTTTTTATAATCTGTACTGTGATTGAAAGCTATAAATATCAGCGCGGGAATCAGCATTCCGCCAATCGCTGCAAAAATGGGAAGGCTTGCTTTTTTGATATCAGATAATTCGCCTTCAACCAATTCCCGTTTGATTTCCAGTCCCACAAGTAGGAAGAAAATAGCCATTAAGCCATCATTGATCCACACTGACAAAGAATAATTCAGATGAAAAATCTCTGTCCCGATTTTTGCATCCAAAAAATTCTGGAAACCTTCGGCTGAAGAAGTGTTGGCAATAATCAATGATAAAAAAACGCACAGAATAAGAAGGATTCCGGAAGTCTTGCTGCTATGGAAAAATTTCTGAAAGTATTTTGATAATTCCATCTAAACTCTTTTAACTTTAGACACCCCGTTAATTGCTTTCAGCTGTTTGAATGTTTCTTCCAGCTGACTCTTATTCTTGACTTCCAGATTGATATTACCTGTGAAAATACCATCATTGGAAGCTATGCTCATACTTTTCATATCCATACTCATATTATTACTGATGACAGCGGTAATGTCATTGATCATTCCTATTCTGTCCAGACCTTCAATTTCGATCTTTATTCTGTTCTTGAAGCTTTCCGCATTCACCCATTTTGCCTGCAACACACGGTAGTCATAGTTGGCTCTAAGATTAATCGCATTAGGACAATTGTCATTATGCACTTTGATGCCGTCAGAAATGGTTATAAACCCAAAAATCTTATCACCGGGAATCACTGTACAACATTTGGCAAAAGTGTAGTTGAGTTTCTCTTCATCCTTGCCGAAGACAATCATATCCAGATTTGAGTCTATCTTTTCTACATATTCTTCTTTATTGGAAGATTTTCGGAAACGATTTATGAGGTTACTGAGAATACCCTTTTTGTCGGAATATCTTTTGATATCGCTAATATCAAAAGTGCCGTTTTGGAAACCAAGGAACAGATCCTGAGACGTTTTCAGGTTAAGGAATTTTTGTAGTCCGTTCACTTCTTCTTCACTGAAATTCAGCTTGGCGTGACGCATTTTTCTCTGAAGAATTTCTTTTCCTTCGGCAGTATTCTGATTTTTTTCAGAATTAAGGATGTTTTTTATTTTCGATTTTGCTTTGGAAGTGACAACAAACTCCAGCCAGTCGGCTTTGGGTTTTTGATTTTGTGATGACAGAATATCTATCTGGTCACCATTCTGAAGCACATAACTGATCGGAACCAGCTTTCCGTTGATTTTGGCGCCCAGACATTTCATACCTAGATCTGTGTGAACTGAGAAAGCAAAATCCAAAGCTGTAGCACCGATTGGCAGAATTTTGATCTCACCTTTTGGCGTAAAAACAAATACTTCTTTTGAATAAAGATTGAGTTTGATGTTGTCAAGCAGTTCCGATGTAGAAAGATTCTGCTGCTGTTCCAAGACCTCACGGATCTCAGAAACCCAGCTTTCAAATCGCTGGTCATCACTGTTTTTTCGGTAGCCTTCTTTGTATTTATAGTGTGCAGCAACACCTTTTTCTGCAATGTCATCCATTCTCTCGGAACGGATCTGTACCTCAATCCATTTTTTGTCCGGACCCATCACGGTAAGATGTAAACTTTCGTAACCTGTAGATCTCGGCTGTGAAATCCAGTCACGCATTCTGGAAGGATTACTTTGGTAAAGATCCGTTACAATGGAGTAAATTTTCCAGGCCAGGAATTTTTCGTTTTTGGGATCAGATTTATAAATGATCCTGATTGCATAATTATCATAAACTTCCTCGAATGTAACATTCTGCTTCAGCATTTTCCTGTAAATAGAGCTGATGGCTTTTGCCCGTCCTTTGATGGTGAAGTTCAGTTTTTCTTCTTTGAGTTGCTCGGAAACTTCTTTTTTGAATTCCTCTACATATTTTTCGCGGCCTTCTTTTGCCACTTCCAATTTGTTCAGGATTTCGTTGTAAACATCGGGATTATTATATTTCAGGGAAAGATCTTCTAATTCTGATTTGATGGAGTATAAGCCGAACCTGTGCGCCAGAGGTGCATAGATGTATGCTGTCTCAGACGCAATTTTTTTCTGCTTCACGGGGTGCATACTTTCCAGCGTTCTCATATTGTGAAGTCGATCAGCAATCTTGATGAGAATCACACGGAAATCTTCGGAAAGCGTTAGCAATAATTTACGGTAATTTTCTGACTGAACCGAGATATTCTGCTGGTTCATCACGGAAATCTTAGTTAGTCCGTTTACAATATCAGCAATATTTTTCCCAAAAATCTTTTTAAGATCTTCGTATGTATATTCAGAATCTTCTATTACATCGTGTAACAAAGCGCACGCAATACTGGTTGCGCCCAGACCGATTTCATTCGCAACTATTTTGGCAACTTCTATCGGGTGATAGATATAGGGTTCACCTGTTTTCCTGCGTTGGTCTTTATGCGCATCCAAAGCAATATCGAACGCCTTTCTGATGAGTTTGTTCTGTTCCTCGTCCAGCGTCCGGTAAGTATTGGAAATGAGGTCTTTATATCTGGCAAGGATTTCCTTGTTTTCCTTCTCTAAATCGTAAATCATCATGGAATGTTATCTCAAAACGAATATAAGAAATTATATGCAGATTATCAAGCTATCTTTGTGCCAGATTTTCTAATAGTTTTATTTTGAGAAAGGAAAATTGTTGGTTGCTTTTCTGCAGATTTTATAAGGTTTTGATTCCTTTTTATATCTTGTTTATGCTTTATCTGATGTTTTTCGGATTTGGCAGAACGCCTTATGATTTTAATATAGTCCGCTTAATTCCAATGGTTTCTACCTTTAATTTCGTAAAGGAAACTATTGTTTTGAAGATTATTATTACCAATGTTTTTGGGAATATTTTGATGTTCACGCCTTTCGGTTTTCTCGGAATTGTTTTTCCAAAGCTTAATAATTTCCGAGTCTTAATTTTGGATTTTCTCTTTGCAATTATTCTTGTAGAAAGTCTTCAATATTTTACAAGATTAGGTGTTTTCGATATCGATGATGTGCTTCTGAATACTTTTGGTGTTGCGATTGGATTTTGGATATATCAGTTGTTTGAGAAGAAATCTAATTCCCGGAGATTTTTTGATTAATTAATTTCAAGATTAAATCTTCCCTATCTGCAAATTTAGCAAGGTATCTATGTCCATATTGGGTTTATGAGTAGAAATATAAAAATATTGTTGATTCACCATTGTTATGAATTTAGTTCCTTCGCTCTGTTTTCAGCGGCTAAAATTCCTTTCTTCAATATCGACTTCAATTGATTCTCATCAAAAGTTTTCAATGCCGCTTCCGTTGTTCCGCCTTTGGAAGCGACATCTTTTATCAGTTCTTCCAAAGATTTATCCGAATTATTAATGAGATGATAAGCACCCAACATCGTCTGTTTTACGAATAATTTTGATAGATTTTCATCGATTCCCATCTCCGTTCCCGCTTTTATCATTGCATCTACGATGTAATAGAAATAAGCTGGGCCACTTCCGGACAATGCAGTAACAGCATCCAAAAGGCTTTCATCTTCCAAATAAACAGAACGTCCTGTTGAGTTCAACAATCGCTCAACATTCATCAGTTCTGAGAAAGAAATTCCGTCTGCGGCTGTGTAACCTGTGATTCCCATCCCGAGAAGAGTAGGGGAGTTGGGCATTGCTCGAACCACAAATTTGTGATTCAAATAGTTCTGAATTTTCTCAATAGAAATTCCGGCCATTATCGATAAAACCAAAGATTTTTCCGGAATTTTAAACGTCAGATTTTCTGCAACGAAAGCAAAATCCTGAGGTTTCACCGCAATGATAATCAAGTCAGCTTCCAGGTTTTTAACTTCATCAAAAGACGAAATTTCAGATTCTGGAAAGACAGATTTTATCTTTTCTTTTTTATTTTGACTTCTGGTGATGAGGTGTAGATTTTGCGGTTTTATCAATTCATATTTCAAAAAAGATTTTGAAAATGACAAACCCATATTTCCGGCTCCTAAAACTGCAATTTTCATTTGTGTTTTTAGATTTTGATTGTTGGATTTATGTTAAACACAAAGGCACAAGAATAATTTTTCTTTGATTATAGATTAAGGCACGAGGAAAATTAAAAATTGTTAATTTTATA
>DLND01000152.1:1983-2831 GCA_002476905.1 Flavobacteriales bacterium UBA7519 | reverse complement strand
CTTGATTGGCATTTGCTCCAATATCCTGTTCATAAAAATCTTCAGGAGTTTGTGAAGGATCTAAATTTCTTATACAAAACACATCCTGCTTTATATGAATTGCAATTCTCGCCTTATGGTTATGAATGGGTTGATGGTGATGACAGAGATAATTCGATTTTTGTTTATCTCAGAAAAAGCAAACAAGACAAAGAAGTTCTAATGACTGTTCTGAATCTGACACCCAATAGTTTCGATTACAGAATTGGTGTAGATGAAAATACAGATTGGAAAGTAATCCTCAATTCCGATGAAGAAAAATACAGCGGAAGCGGAGTAGAAGCCGTCATTTCCCAAAGATTAGATGAAGGTTGGAATAATAGAAAGAACTCGATTATACTCAGATTGCCACCACTGTCAGGCTTGGTTCTGAAACAGCGTAAAAAAAATAATGAAAACACTATAACATCAGCATTTAAAAAACGTAGAAAATAGCAAGAGGTGGAAATGTAAAGTCTTTTATAAACCTCTTTTATAAACAGATCATCTATACGTAGATACTATCATTCTAATAAGACTCACAATGATGTACAAATGCAAAACCAATAATATATAGAAATTCTTAATAACCATTAAAAAACAAATAACGTCTCGATATGAAAATATTTCACCTTTCTATGGAGTGCTATCCTGTTGCAAAAGTCGGAGGTCTGGCAGATGTAGTAGGAGCATTGCCAAAATATCAGAATAAAATGGGACTGGACGCCAAAGTTGTAATGCCTTGGTACAACAAACCATTTTTCTATAACCACGATTTCGATATGGTGTTCGATGGTTTTATCCATCAATCCTTTCATATGTATCAGGTT
>DLND01000152.1:0-1854 GCA_002476905.1 Flavobacteriales bacterium UBA7519 | reverse complement strand
GAAAAAAGTAATGTTTTGGGATTTGAACTGTATCTGGTGAAGATCCCGGGATTGCTGGATAGGGACAATGTCTATGGCTATTGGGATGAGAGTGAGCAGTTTATTGCGTTTCAGCACGGTGTTTTACATTGGATGAGTGCGATGCAGATTCGTCCGGATGTTTTACATTGCCACGATTATCACACCGGCTTGGTTCCATTTATGATTGAGAATTGTTACGAGTTTCGTTACTTGAAAGGCGTTAAAACGATTGGAACCATTCATAATGGAGAGTACCAGGGCAGTATGGACTGGCAGATGTCCACTTTTCTGCCTCATTTTGATGGTTGGAAGTGGGGTCTTCTAGACTGGAATGGCAGGATCAATCCGATGGCGGCAATGATAAAATCTTGCAATGCTTTCAACGCTGTTTCCCGCGGCTATTTGGAAGAATTATTTTACAGCTTCCAAGGCTTGGAACCTCTTATGAACCAAGAACGCCAGAAAGCTTTTGGCATCATCAATGGTATTGATACAGAAGTCTGGAATCCGGAAACGGATGATATGCTGAAGTTCAATTATAATAAAGATTACGCACAAGAGGGCAAGTGGGAAAATAAAAAAGTCATATGTGCAGAATATGGACTGAATCCGAATCTTCCGCTCTTTGGATTTATAGGGAGATTTGCTGGTGAGAAAGGAGCAGATCTACTGCCGGAAATAGTACGGAAAAGTATTCAGGAAACCAATGGCTCACTTAATATTATTATTTTAGGATCAGGAAACCAACAAATAGAAAACGATCTTAAAGCTTTGCAGAGTCAGTTTAATATTAATTTTGCATTGGATCTTGGCTATAAAGAATATTTATCGCACCAGATCTATGCTTCTGCAGATTTTCTGCTGATGCCAAGCCGTGTGGAACCATGTGGTTTGAATCAAATGTATTCTATGCGTTATGGCACCATACCTATCGTGCGTTACACTGGCGGTTTAAGAGATACGGTTCAGGACATCTCAACAGGTGGAGCGGGACTTAATTTTACTTTTCCCGGAGCAGACGATGCCGTGCACGCTATCAAAAGAGCATTGCATATCTACAGCCAAAAAGAACTGTTGAAGGGATTGATCTACAATAATATGTCCTTTGATTTTTCCTGGGAAAAGTCTGCTAAGAATTATTCAGAATTATACCAGTATTAATTCGTAGACAATATCTGAAATGTTCCCAAAAATATTATGGTCGTAGTGGCGTAATATTTGAAAACAATTCTTAAATTTATATAAACAACTAGAAAATTAATATATAACCATCACATTTATGAAAGAAAGTGTAATCTCCATAGTTTTGGGAGGCGGAAGAGGAACGAGATTGTTTCCATTGACTTATACGAGGTCCAAACCGGCAGTTCCAATTGCAGGGAAATACAGATTAGTGGATATTCCTATTTCGAATTGCCTCAATTCTGGACTTAATAGAATTTTGGTACTCACGCAGTTTAATTCTGCTTCTCTTAATTCTCATATTAAAAACTCCTATCATTTTGACATCTTTAGCAAGGGTTTTGTGGATATTTTAGCCGCCGAGCAAAATGTGGAAAATGAAAATTGGTATCAGGGAACAGCCGATGCTGTTCGCCAGACTATGAAACACCTCGAAAAGTACGAATATGAGTATATCCTGATTCTTTCCGGCGATCAGCTTTATCAGATGGACTTCAAAAAAATGATCGATTTTCATAAAGATAATGGCGGAGATATCACTATTGCCACAATTCCGGTAAATGCAAAAGATGCTACAGGATTCGGAATCATGAAAGCAGATGAAGAAGGTAATATCACAGCTTTTACAGAAAAACCAAGTTTGGACGTTCT
>DLND01000027.1:604-3210 GCA_002476905.1 Flavobacteriales bacterium UBA7519 | reverse complement strand
CGCGTCTCATAGGAGCAGGAAGCTACTACGCCTCTGTCTCCGCCACCAATGATAAGTGGTTTTCCAACAAGGTCAGAGTTCTTCAGTCTCTCACAAGAGACGAAAAAGGTGTCCAGATCCATATGCGAAATTGCTCGATTCATAGTGACAAAATTATTACGTTTTGTATCAAAAAATCGTATATTTGTTGCTATAAATTATAGCAATGTCAATTTTATCTGAAAATATAAGGTATCTGAGAAGTAAGCTCAATCTTTCTCAGCAAAGGGTGGCCGATGATCTTTTAATAACAAGAGGTAGATATGGTAAATATGAAGATGGTGCTACTGAGCCGCCACTTGATATCTTGGTCAGGATCTCAAAATATTATAATGTCAGTATAGATTTACTTTTAACCATAAATGTCAGCAAATATTCCATTGATGAGATTATGGAACTGCCGGATAATAGAATAGTTCTTCCCATCAGAGTTGATAGTAATGGTAATGATGAAATTGAAATCATTCCACAGAAAGCATCTATGGGATACCTGAACGGTTATGGTGATCCGGAATATATTGAAAGTCTTGATACGATATCTTTACCGTTTTTAAAAGGCGGGAAGTTTAGAGCTTTTCCGGCTGAAGGAGATTCTATGCCACCATATAAAAACGGAACCTATATTGTGGGAAAATATATTGAGAATCTTTCTGACCTTCGAACAGACAGAACATATGTTTTTATTACTACCAATGATGGTATAAGCTATAAGAGATTTCAGTTTAACGAAGCTGATGGTATTTGGGTTAAAGCTGATAATCAATTTTATGAACCCTATAAAATTCCATTATCGGAAATAAAGGAAATCTGGGAATTTGCCTGCAGTATCACTACAAAAGAATATGCAGCAGATGAGTTTTCAGAACGTAATATTCAAAACTTCATTGCAGAGATCAAAACTGATATAAAACAGATCAAAGAAAAGATAGGAGATTAGAATTGAGTAGAAAGGGAAAAACATCAAAATAATTATAAGTTATGGAGCATTTTAACCTTATTCAATTCTGAAGGAACTTGTTAAAAGAGATTATGTTTAAAAAGTTTGCTAGCGTTCCAGATGGTGAGGATACAACTTGAATGCTGTCTCCCAAATTTCTGAAAGATTAAAAAAAAGATACGGTTAATTACATTGCTATTTTATATGTGAATGGTCTTGATAATCAATAAAGACAAATTAGTTTCACTAAAAATTGTGGGTGTAAAACATCTTTATTAATATTGTGTTAATATGTCCACAAAGAAAATTTTCAGCGCTTTTGGTTTTTTAAAGATTTCCAAAATATTATTTGTAATGCTGATGATTATTTCAGCGTGTAAGAATGATTCCGAAAAATCAGACAAAATCAATATTGGATTTTCACAAGGTTTGGGCAATCATCCTTGGCGCCAGTCGATGAATCACGCAATGGAGATTCAGGCATCTTTGCATTCGGAGGTGCAATTGAGCATCAGCAAAGCGGAAGGTTCTGTCAAAAAGCAGATTCAGGATATTCAAACAATGATTGATAATGGAGTAGATATTATCATTATTTCACCTATTGAACCCAATTCATTAATTCCAATTGTAGATAAAGCATTTGAAAAAAAAATCCCTGTGATTTTAGTTGATAGGAAAATCAATTCGTCCAAATATACAACCTATATTGGTGGAGATAACGTAGAAATTGGAAAAGAAGCGGCGCAATATATTATTGCTGATTCCAAGAATCTGAAAAAAGTTATTGAAATAAAAGGCGATGATAATTCTTCTCCAACCATTGAAAGAAGTTTAGGCTTCCAGCAAATCATTAAAAATAATCCCAATACCGAGTTGATAAAAACCTTCCGAGGTCTTCCGACAGAGGCTTTTAGGAAAACGCTGGATTCTTTGGGTAATCAAAATTTGTATGTGTTTGCCTTTAATGATGAGCTGGCTTCTCGGGCTTGGCAGGTTGCAAGAAATGCGGGTGTGGAAAATCAAATCAAATTCATCGGAGTGGATGGCCTGAACACAAAAGATGGCGGAATCCAAATGGTTTTAGATGGAAAACTGAACGCTACTTTGCTTTACCCAACGGGTGGAGCAGAAGCTATCGAATCGGCTATCAAAATCTACAACGGACAAAGCGTACCCAAGCGAATCAAATTAAGCACAACAATCATCGACAGGCTGAACGCGGAGATTATGCGAAATCAGTTTGACAAAATTATTGAGCAACAAGGTGTGATAGAAAATCAGGTAAATGCTGTGAAAAAACAGACCGAACTCTATTCTTCGCAAAAAGAATTATTCCGCTGGTCGGTGGTTTTATTGATACTGATGTTTTGCCTCGTTGCTTATGCGATTTATCTTATTTATGCCATTAAAATAAAAAACAAACAACTCACTTTGACCAATGAAAGAATTACCATTCAGAGGAACCAGATTGAGATGATTGCCGATGAACTCAAGCAAAGTAACGAAGCGAGGGTTAACTTTTTTACAGGATTGTCACACGAATTCAAAACGCCGATAACGCTGATTCTAAGTTCTTTGGAATCGCTGAAAGATATATTTAAAAGCAAGGGAACAAAACCGTCTTATGAAA
>DLND01000027.1:0-475 GCA_002476905.1 Flavobacteriales bacterium UBA7519 | reverse complement strand
AATTCTAATCGATTGCTTCGTTTGGTAGATAATCTTTTGGATTTCAGAAAAATAGAAAATAAAACCTTCAATCTTAGGGTTTCCAAAACTAATATCTATGATTTTACTTATGGGATTTTCAGAGACTTTGAGAATGAAGCTAAGAAACGGAATATAAAGTTTGAAATCCATTGTGCCAACAAAAATCTTGAGCTATATATCGACAGAAACCTGATGGACAAAGTATACTTCAACCTTTTGTCAAATGCCTTTAAATTCACGCCGGACAACGGAAAAATTGAAATCACGATTCTGGAAAAAGGCAATCAGGCGGTCATCACTTTTAAAGATAACGGCATCGGAATTCCAGAAAAAGAAATTGGAAATGTGTTCGAAGCTTATTTCAAAGGTTCTAACAATCGGAAAAACAGTTCGGGAATTGGCTCGCATCTCAGTCGCTAATCCGTGGAGCCTCACCTCGGAAAAATCGAGGTCA
>DLND01000054.1:1899-2979 GCA_002476905.1 Flavobacteriales bacterium UBA7519 | reverse complement strand
AAACCATATAAAACTTACAGAAAATGAAAAGCCGTAATCTAAATTTAGTTAGTAGAGTTCAGGAACCAACGCCTAAATGGTTCAGAATTGTCCGCAATATTGGACTGGCTTTGTCTGCAATTGGCGGTGTTTTGGTAGCCGCTCCAATAGCACTACCTGCAGCAGTGGTTTCCGTCGGTGGGTATTTGCTTCTTGGCGGAACGATCATTGGCGCGGTGAGTCAAACCGCCGTCAGCGCCGAGGAATATGGCGACAAAAACCGAAAATCCCAGGAAAATTCCAAGGAAAATTCATCTGGTGAGTCAGGAAACCAGCCATAGTCAGGCGCTTATCTTCAACGAAAATCATTTAGGCCGGTTCAAAAGACCGGCTTTATTATTTGCTTTCGCCCATTTGCACCGTTTCTTATAAAGGGGCGAAATATGTATGCTTTATGTTGCTCTTGAAGGTCAAATAAGGGTAAAGAAAGTCAAAGTCAGGGTTGGGAATTGTCGGGGATGGCATCCGGCGGCTGGTCGGCGAAATTTTTTTTCTGAATAGGTTTTCGGATTCAGGTATAAAAAAACTTCCCGAAGGAAGTTTATTAAGATTAAACGGATAAATAATATCGGCGGACTAATGAGTGCCTCAATTCATCCAGGGCTTTCGCTTGTTGGCTGATTTTCTGCTCCAGCTCCCAGGTGGCTTTGATTTTCGCCACCATTTCGGGCGAATTGCAGGACTTTTCAAATGCTGGTTGAATGAAATGTCGCATCAGGGTTTTTAGGTCGCAGAGGCGAAGCATTTCGATGACTGATCCGCAAAGGTGCGGATGAAAAAAACCGTGTTTCCAAAAGGCATAGAAAGTCCAGTAATAGACTTCGCGTTCTTCATCACTATTTACATAGATGATGTGACAATTCGGGCAGGGCTCCTGCAGTGGTTTCCCGGCATTTTTTCCTCTTGAAAGGATGTAAAGAGCTGTTTCCGGGGCTGGGCGGTGCACTGAGTAAGTGCGTACTTTGTGTTTAAGCATAGTTCGGGTTTAAAAATCTATGCTGTGGGGAAATATTTCTAAAAGAAAAAAAAAAAAAAAGAAAA
>DLND01000054.1:0-1823 GCA_002476905.1 Flavobacteriales bacterium UBA7519 | reverse complement strand
AAAAAAAAAAAAAAGAAAGCCCTCAAGCCTCGAAAAAGAAAAATGGGATGCAATATTTTTTTGAAAAAAATATAGCCGTAGTTTTTTGGACGACTATATTTTTTTCAAAAAACCCTTCGGGGCTTGATATTGTCAGCCCATTTTTCTTTGTTCATAATTTTGCTATCTTTTTTTTTATTTTTTCTGTTACCGAATGTTCGATAGCAGGTCTTAATCCTATCGGAATATGTCAAAATCTCAATTTGGAAACGAATAATTCGGAAAGGGTAACTCAGGAAATGGAATGGTGAAAAAGGGGAAATCAATGCTTGATAATCATCGTAAAGAACTAAAAAATTCGACACTCAAAGGGTTGGCAAGGAAAGGGAAAGACAGTGGTATGGAGCCACATCAGAGCTAAAATCAATAAACAAGAACCTGGTGTGGCGGAATACTACTGTGCGCGGTGCCGAATGCGGATAAACTTCCACTAAAATATTTTCCAAAAAAAAGAAGTTTATCGGCAATCGGCATAGGGGAAGTTGCTGGTAAATCTCTTGTAAAAAACCCTATCCTATGTTGTGGGAAAAACAGCGGTATGGAGGTTGGTGAAAAAGATGCTTGATGCAGGGGGAAAGCGGGCAAAGGGAAAGTGATGGCATAAGCATCTTTTTCGCTGACCGGAATACTGCTGTGCGCGGTGCCGAAGTGCATATACTACCACTGGCCTTTCCGCTGAAAATAAGTAGTATATGGACTGCAGGCACTGGGGTATTTTATGACGAATATTTCAAAGATGGGTTTTTCGATAGGGTGATGAACTGTTCAATTAGGACTACCAGAGCGGAGGGAAGGTGTTTGGCGCAAAAGGGCTATGCCCGTTGCACGGAAAGCATTTTACATAATATCAAATTATGGGCAATGATGCAGTTGGTTTTGCACGTAAGGGAGCCTGCGGACTGGAGGGCAACGTTTTGCGCCGGCAGATTGACTATAATTTCTATTATGTAATTTCCTGGGGGAAGATGTGGACATGTAATTAAATTTAGTTGATGTAGTATTTTGGACCTAATAACCTTTTAAAATTATTTCAAAAAATTATAAAGTCTAAACGGATCTATTAATATCAAAGTTAATTTCTAACGTCTTAAATTTTGTACTAAATCTACTATTTGAAAACAATTCTTCTTCATCATCCAGAATAAAGATATTACCTAAATTGACTATTCGCCTATTGTCGTTATTCAAAGTGTTATATACCCTTATAATGGAATAATTTTTAGGATTATTTAAAGCAAATAAATATTCAGCATAAGAAATATAAAACTGATTATCGTTAGCAATTGATCCTTTTACTTCTACATAATTGATTTTATCATTTTCATCAATATATAAAATATCATAACCTAATGTATCAGTACCTTCAGGATTCACACCTGCTTTAGCAGCATTTTTCGAAACCCATTCAACCTTTTTGAAATTTTGTTTTAGAAGTACTTCATATACAACCTTCTCTGCTACTATTCCAACCTTTATATTATCTTGATTATCACTCCCATCAACTCTTGATTTACCTAATGAGCTACTATTCTTGATTGAAATAGAAGAATTATTATTAACTCTAGAATTTATAGTATTAACTGATTCAATACTTACATTTTCGGAAATGTAAAAATCACTTAAAAAATCAACTGCAGATAAGTAAACCTCATTAGAATGTGTAGGTAGATTAAATTCATTTTTAAATTTATCTATTAGATAATCTTTTGTATTTGGGAAATATAATAAACTTGAATTTTTTATATCTACAAAAAATTCATCTATGTACGTCTTCAAACTAAATT
>DLND01000122.1:6248-6541 GCA_002476905.1 Flavobacteriales bacterium UBA7519 | reverse complement strand
GAGAAAGCCATTGCTTCGATTGTGTTTTCAAAAGTTGGAGCTTCTGGATTGCTAGTGATTTCATCAATTTCTTTTTCAGAAGTTTTTACTAATTCCTGAAAAGCGGGAAGATAATGTTCTTCTTTGATTTCCTCGAAAGGTGATGAAGTATATTTTGTATTGAATTTTTCTAAAAGTGGATTCATTTTTTCGATTTGAATTTTTACTATTTAATTTGAGACTCTTCGACTTCGCTCAGAGTGACATTTCTAATACTAATTGTTTTTTAGCAATGTCAGGCTGAGGTTCTCGAA
>DLND01000122.1:0-6028 GCA_002476905.1 Flavobacteriales bacterium UBA7519 | reverse complement strand
CAGGCTGAGGTTCTCGAAGCCCTTTTCTTATTTTGTTGAAATCACAAATTTAGTACCTAAAGTTGAAAGTATGACAAAATTGCGCCCCGACTTGAACGGAGCTCATCCGCCGGAGGCGGATAGCGGGAGTGGAAGGCGGATAAAGGCGCTCCAATAAATATAATTCTAGGAAAAATTTTTGTGTTCAAATTCTTTTTAAATGTGTTTTGAACTTAAAACTAAGGTTTTATTAAGCAATTTCTAAAAATTATCAATATCATCGTGGGGATAATCCTCGTTTACTCTGTGATTGCAATGCTGTTTTTTGACAGCAAATGTCACAACTAACAATCCATCCGTTCTCGGAAGGTTTTGGAAAACTGAAAGAAGTTTCTGAAAAAAAAACGCCTCAGCTAGCTGAGGCGTTTTCATCTGATTTGAAAATTTATTTTGTTATTTGATGATGAGTTTAGAAACTGCTAAACCTTCATCAGACTTCAATTGTACTAAGTAATTTCCTGTTCCAATTCCTTTTAAAGAGAATGTTTCGTCTCCTTTTGCAGATTGTAGTCTGAAAGATTTTAGCAGTTTTCCGTTAAGGTCGTAGATATTGATTTGTCCATTTTTAGCTTTGTTATATCTGATTTTCAATAATCCGTCAGTCGCTGGATTTTGAGTGATTTGTAGTGATGTTTTGTTAGCATCAATTTTAGTTTCATCAGTTGCCAAAGCCGTCTGATTACCAAAAATTCTGAATTCTCCCGGTTGAAGTGTAACTGTTGTAGAAGCACTTGCAGACATAGAAGTGTTATCCATCAAGTTATACCAAGTTCCAGCGTAAGGGAAATTAGGTGTTACAGTTTGAGCCGTTGTTGTGAAATTCGCTACTACAACTACATTTTTCAATGAACTTGAAGGTAACGCATCATTCCACACGTAGATTTTAGGTAAAAGATTTCCAGACTCTACTGTGAAAGTAGTTGTATCAAAAACTTGATTAGATAATCTGATTGCTAATATTTTTGACCAAGTATCGTAAACTGCCTTTCTGCTTGCATCTGTATCGTACCCTAATGTGAAGGCGACTGGTTTCGGAGATAGTCTGCAATCATTACTAATCGTTCCGTTTTCGCATCGGTTAATACTGAAATCGTAACCCAATTCTCCAAATTGCCAAATCATTTTTGGTCCTGGAACTGTGAAGAAAACTGCGCCAAAAGCTTTTTGTCTTTCAAGAGCGGTTGATAAAGTTTTCACGCTTCCATTCCCATAAGTTAAGTTTTTATACATTAGTCTTTCTTCGTCGTGGCTCTCACCATATCCTACAGCTCTTCTATCAGAGAAACCATGGTTTTCAAAATCAATTCTATTGAAATTACTATTGGAGTCGTAACCCATTGTATTCTGTCCGAATGGTCCAACTAAGTTATCCCACATCATCACACCTTTGCCTTCGTTAACACGATAGTTTGCCCATTGTTGTTCTTCTGCATTTGTTCCCAAATGTTCGAATATTATGTAAGAAGTTGGATCATAAGACCACTGATAGTCTGAGTATAATTTCAATACATCCACTCTGTCTTGTTGGTAAGAACCTGTACAGCTTTCATCTGAAGCGGTACAATTTTGAGTAAATCCTTTAGTTAAATCCCAACGGAATCCATCAATTTTATATTCTTTAATCCACTGTTCCAAAACTCTGTTCACATAATATCTTGTTTCATCTTTTGAGTGGTTGAAATCATAAAATACGTTGTAAGCATGTTTTGGCAATTGGTTGAAGTATGGGTTGTTAGATGCAACGTCGCCATAACCTCCTGTGGTACTCGTGGACCATAATCTTTCTAGCGGAGATCTTCCTGTTGCATGATTAAGTGCAACATCTAAAATTACTGCAATACCATTTTGGTGACACTTGTCAATAAATTCCTTGAATTTTTCAGGTGTTCCGTATGCTTTATCCAACGCAAGATGGAATCCCGGATTATAACCCCAAGAATTATTTCCATCAAATTCCATAACAGGCATCAATTCGATTGCGTTAACATTCAATCCTTTGATATAAGGGATTTTGTTAATCATAGACTGCCAGTTTTGTTCCGCCGTGAAATCTCTAACCAAAGCTTCATAAACAATCAGGTTTTGTTTTGCTGGTTTTTGGAAATTAGTCACAGTCCAGTTATAAGCTGGTTTTGCTGTTTGAATGACAGAAACATCATATTGCTGCCCCGCAGGATATGCTGGCAATCCAGGATATGTATTGGAAGAAATCCAAGGATCATCATCAGGAGATAAAACCAAAGTTGAATATGGATCCGCAACCTTAATACCATCACTAGTTCTATATTGGAACGTGTAAACTTGCTGAGGTGTTAAACCTGTGATTTCAATCCAGTAAAGGTTCGGGTTATTGGTGTCTCTCTTCATCAGATAGTTGGAAGATACCTGCCAGTTATTAAAGCTTCCGATGACGTGAACGTAACTTTTAAAAGGCGCATAAAGTGCTAGGCCAACTTTAGTTAGGTCATTTGGATCATAATTAATCCCTTGTCTTATGTAGGAAGGTATGGCTGCTGTTTGTACGGTTGGAGTTGGTGAAATTGAGAATTTTGATGTCAATACTGTTCCGTCTAAAACGCTGGTTGCGATTACTTCCATCTGGCTGTCTACAGTTACATTATACGGAGTGAACATAGATGTAACATTGTTTGCCGAATAGACTTGGTTACCGTTTGCTTTTACGACAAAATTTGCTGCAAGGCTTGTGCTGTAGGATATAGGATAATTACTACCTGATGAAATAAAATTAACGGTTCCGTTTTTTGGTGTAGTGTTTACAAACTGGAATTTACCCACTTCTGAATAAATATCCTGAGATTGCCCATTTCCTGTTTTAGTTTTTAAAAGAAAACCAATTCTTCCGATTCCTGTTCTGTTATAAAAAGTTCTAGGAACAAATGTGATTGTGTAAGTATCTGTTCCAGAATTGTAAGTTAACCTATTGGTCTCATTGGATGAAGCCCAAGCAGTTCCGTTTGTAGGACAGTCAATGCTATTGGCGTCGTTGCTGTCGTAGGACCAAGCCCAAAGATATAGTGCATTGTTGGTAACACCCCAGGTGGACTCGTTAATACTACTTCCATTAAAAGTTATGGTAATCGATTCATCTTCGTTAAAGGATGATGGACTGATAGAGTAGGTTACAGTTTGGGTCTGCGCATACGCTGAGATTGCTATAAAAAAAGCAATCAGGTTGTAAAATAATTTCATAATGTTTAAGGTTCTATATAGAAGCTAAATATATACAAATTTTTATCATTTATAATAATTGCTTAAAACTTGTTTACTTTGTTTCTAATTAACTGAATATCATTAAAATACAAATTTAATCATACTCTTAAAGTCAAAATTCTGGATAATTTTTAAAGACGAAAACGCTTGTTCACAATCTTTTTATTTACAATTAATCTTTTTCTTTTTTATCATTTCTTATAAAATAATAGACGGTAAAATTTTCATACTTAATCAGAATTTATATAATTTTACCACCAATAGAAAACATTAAACACTGATTTTGATTAAAAAGTTATACTAAAATTTATATAAATTTTCATTCTAGTATTGATAATCAAATGTTTGTTTATAAATTGCAATTTATAATTCAATAAATAATATGAAGAGCGCATCCGAGTCCGGTTACCATTTAGACGGAGTTGATAAAGAGATTATTTATATGCTAATGGATAATGCAAAAACATCCCTTGCGCATATATCAAAAAACGTTGGCATCTCTACAACAGCAGTTCACCAAAGAATCAAAAAACTAGAACAAGCAGGTGTTATAGAAAATTCTATATCCTTCCTTAATCCCAGAAAAATTGGATACAAGGTAGTATCGTACATTGGAGTTTTCCTGGAGCAGCCAAGTCATTATCAAGACGCAATTAAAAATCTTAATCTTGTGAATGAAGTTGTAGAAGCGCATTACACTACAGGGAATTACACCATTTTTCTGAAGGTACTTTGCAAAGATAATGACCACCTTATGCAGATCCTAAACAAGATCCAGAAGCTGAAAGGCGTGACAAGAACTGAAACAATTCTTTCTCTGGAGCAAAGCATCAGTAGACAATTGAAAGTTTAAAAAAGTAAATATATTTTTGGAAGGATACATAGAAGTTTGTATCCTTTTTTTATTTTTGTAATTATGGAAATCAATCAATATTTAGACTCAACATACCTGAAAACTCCGGAACAATCTGGGTTGACAGAAGAACAGACTTTTGAAAAAGTTAGAGAATTGACAGATGAGGCGATTGCTTACCACTTCAAAGAGGTGATGATCCGTCCAAACTATGTGAAGCTTATCAAAGATTACTTACTTGCGAAAAATTCTGATGTTTTGGTAGGGACAGTTATCGGTTTTCACGAGGGAACTTATTCTTTAGAAGATAAATTGAAAGAAGCCAATCAGGCAGTTTTGGATGGCGTAGATGAGTTGGATTATGTTATCAATTATGAAGCTTTCAAGGCGGGAGATTTAGATTTGGTGAAAAAGGAATTTGTTGCAGGAACTAAATTAGGTCTAGATTTCGGTAAAACTGTAAAATGGATTATAGAAATCGCAGCACTTTCAGATGCTCAGATTGCTGATTTGACTTCAAATATCTGGAATTGGGCACAAGAAAATTTTGAAGAAAAAGATTTCTCAAGAATCTTTGTAAAGTCTTCAACCGGCTTTTATGTGACCGAAGGTGGAAAACCGAATGGCGCAACCTTCGAAGGGGTAAAAATTATGCTGGATAATGCCGGAAAACTTCCTGTGAAAGCTGCGGGCGGAGTAAAAACACCTGCGGACGCAGAANNAATGGGAATCCAGAGAATTGGAACATCTGCAGCCAAAGCTCTTCTTGGAGAAGGTAAAAGCGATGGAGCTTACTAATTTGCATCTATGATATGATCGAAAATTCTCTCAAAAATTGAGAGAATTTTTATTTTATGTCGAAATTCTATTCCTCCACCCAAACACTCACATTCCCCGCAGGACAAGGGAAATTTCCCCAGCCATTTTCATCAATTGTAATTTTATCCTCAAGATGTCCGGTGAAATCATAAAATGTTTTTCCCGAATATCGTTTTCCTATTTCCATATATTTTTGATTCCCATCTTTATTACTTAGAACAACTGCGCAACCCGAGTGTTCATCATCGCCTTCACGCGTCCAGCCGATACAATGTGCATCATCAAAATAATCTCTTTGCTCACCGTAGGCAAAATCTTTTCTGGCTCGGATGAGTTCTTCAATGGCGTCAACTTTGTCTAGAAAAATCTCATATTCGTTCCCGTCTTTTCCTTGGTCTTTGTAATTTGCTCCATATAAATCGGGATAAAAAACACAAGGATAGCCCTCTTTCCTCAATAAAATCAAAGCATAAGCAATTGGTTTGAACCAAGTTTCAACCGGAGCTTCCAAAGCCTGGAGAGGTTGCGTATCGTGATTATCAACTACGGTTACTGCTTTATCCGGGTGAGAGGCAACCAGTGTTTCTGTAAAAATCTCTCTCAAATCATAATCCGGATTTTTGGAAGCATCGTGCAGGTTGTGATGCAAAGAGGAATCAAACAAGCTCATACAACCTTCGGTAGAATTTATATAAGCTTGTAAAAGGGGTAATTCTCCCGGAGCCCAATATTCTCCTACGGCAAAAATATCTTTGCCTGTGTTGGCGCGCAGAAGTGTGAGCCATTCCTTGTAAAAATCTGGAGAAATATGTTTCACCGCATCCAGCCTCACTCCATCAAAACCGATCTGATCGTGGTACCATTTTCCCCAATGATTCAATTCTTCACGAACGAATGGATTTCTATGTTCTATGTCATTATACATCAGATAATCGTAATTCCCTTTTTCATTATCAATAATGTCATCCCAACCATCGCCGAAATCGTTAAAAATCTGATAGATGGCTTGATCTAAACCTTCCGCATAATCTACGCCGGAAAAGCAGGTAAAATCCCATTTGAAGTTGGAATAGGTTTCTCCTCTGC
>DLND01000094.1 GCA_002476905.1 Flavobacteriales bacterium UBA7519 | reverse complement strand
CAATTCGTTTTTAAGATCCTGAATATTCTGGTTTTCCACAGCGGAAATTTTTATAAAATCAAAATCGGTTGAGATATTGTTTCTGAAAATCTGCTCTAACTTTTCGTATTGAGTCGGGACAACTTCATCAATTTTTGTAGCGCAGATAATCAGTTTTAAATCATCTCTCAATAGAGATTTTATCATTTCTATATCTTCGGAAAAATCTTCAGTTCCAGCATCAGCCAGATATACCAAAATCTCAGCATTTTCTACTTTTTCCTTAGCTTTTTTCACACCAATTGCTTCAATTTCGTCAGCAGTTTCGCGTAAACCGGCCGTGTCAATTAATCGGAAAGCATGACCTTTGATATGGAGAATTTCTTCAATCGTATCACGAGTGGTTCCTGCGATATTACTTACAATTGCTCTTTCTTCTTTCAAAAGCGCATTTAGAAGTGTAGATTTTCCAGCATTTGGTTTTCCGATAATGGCGACTGCTGTTCCATTTTTAATTGCATTGCCGTACTGGAAACTCTCAATCAAAGAATTCAGTTTATCTTCTATTTTATAAAGCAAGGATTTAAGCGCAGTTCTATCGGCAAATTCAACATCTTCTTCGGCAAAATCAAGTTCTAGTTCAATCAAAGAAGTGAAGTTCAATAAATCATTTCTCAGGAATGAAATTTCGTTCGAAATTCCACCTTTTAATTGATTAAGGGCTACTTTTCTGGAAGCTTCATTTTCTGAGGCAATCAAGTCAGCTATAGATTCAGCTTGAGACAAATCAATTCTGCCATTCATAAATGCACGCATTGTGAACTCTCCTGCTTTCGCCATTCTTGCACCATTTTTAATTAAGGCTTCAAGAATTTTTTTACCAATGTAAGGCGAGCCGTGGAAAGAAATTTCTACGGAATTTTCAGTTGTAAATGTCTTCGGTGCATGGAAAACAGAAATCATCACTTCATCAATCGTTTCATCTTCATCTTTAATAAAACCATAATGAACTGTGTGAGAATCTACTTTTTCCAGATTCTTCCCTTCGAAGATTTTATTGACAATTTCAAAAGATTGATTTCCAGAAACTCTGATAATTCCAATTGCCCCGATTCCGTTAGCTGTTGCCAGCGCACAAATAGTATCCTGATTCATGCGTGCAAAGTTACGTGATAAATATTCAAATCAACTTTAGAAAAAATAAAATAAAAGGTTTGAAATTATTAATAACTCCAAAAACTCCATTGATTTCCGTTATAAAAAGCCAGTGTTTTGATTCCTCCATTATTAACCAAAACCATCATTCCTGGCGCAGGATTGATAATATTTTGATAAGAGGAAACTATCGGCAAAACCATAGCTTTAGTCGTTGATTCCAAAACCAAAATTCCATCTGCAGCAGAAGTATTAGCACCAATAACTACTTTAGCATTGGTATTTTCTTTGGCTGTTGGCTGAATTCCTAAATATGAGGAAACATTAGCAGTCTGAATGCTCAAATCAACCCAAGTAGTACCGTTATAATATTCTACTTTGGCAGCAGTGGGTGTAGTTGCATTCAGGATGATGCTTCCTGGCGTGATCAGTCCTGTTTTATCTGTAATGTAAGGAAGAATGATTCCTTTATTTTCAGTGTTTGAAAACTCCAGCAGAACAGAAGTTTTATCAGTAGCGGTACCCATATTATTACCAATAATAACCTGTGAAAAGCCAATCTGGCTAAACATAAAAATTAAAATATTCAAACCCTTCTTCATCATTATGGACAAGTTTTTTTATTATAACATTTCCAGCCAATAGTAGAATTGACATAGATTTTCAGGCAGTTTTCTGTAGTGTCATACACCATCATCCCTTCAACCGGATTCGTAATATTTGCAAGTCCGGCTGTGCTTACCCGACTTATGACAAAAGGCTTCTTGTTGGATTCCAAAGCAATATAACCACCTTTTCTCACCATAGGCCAATTATTAGCATTTGCATCTGTACCAGCTCTCCCTATAGAAGTAATTCCCATTTTTGTATCAGAAGTTGTTCCAGATGTGACTGCATTTTCTAGGCAGTAAAGTGATAAAGAATTAGTACTATAAGCCGAAAAAGCAACATCACTATCTCCAGATAAAACCTGAACAAATCTTACTGCACTGGTATAATTGGTTGATGTAATTCCAAAATCACTCAGTTTAAAAGTCAGAATTCTGACATCACGCGTTGTCCCGGAAAATCCCGATCCGCTGTTATAATTATGTGGACAATTGCCTGCATAATAAAAACTCCAAAGAGCCTTTCCAGAAGGAGATACGGAAGAAAAATTCACATCTTTCTGAACACCTACAGTATTACCATTGGCATCAGTAAATTTAAAAACATCGAAACTTGAACTAGGCGCACCGACCTGCGTTACGATAATATCAGGAATATCATCTGTGATACAATTTGGATTAATATCAGCCAAAACATTTACCAAAAAAGTTAATTCTTGCTTAGGAATATTGAAAACTGCTGTACTTAAATCCAGACCATTAATTCCATCTCTTAAATAATAACCTAAAGAAGTACTACAGCTTAAGGAAGGCGTATTAGTTTGATCTTGAAGAACACCATTCACATACCTTGGAATACCAATCAAAAAGTTGGTAGCCGTGCTAGTTGTATTAATTGATGTTGGAAAAGATCTGTAGCTTTCATTCACAAAACTGACTCCATTAGCTGTCAATGTTGCATTATTGACACCCGTAGAATAGGTCACTCCTCCAACCGTTAACCCAAGAAGGTTATTGGTATCTTGTGCAGTAACATAAGTTGCCGAGTTATTTTGGGAAGTCCAATAAGTATTGTAATCACCATAAATGACACTTGGTCTCAAA
>DLND01000147.1:4648-19331 GCA_002476905.1 Flavobacteriales bacterium UBA7519 | reverse complement strand
GAATTTTGCATAAGCTGGATAAATCAAATCGATTCTTTCTGGCCAAGATTCTTCTTTGTGAGGCCAAGATAACCAAGTTGCCTCGTGCTCTTCCCATTCTGCTGGGAAAACGTAGTTTTCCAAGTCCAAAGTCTGATGTCCGATGTCCGAAGATTGTAATTCGGTGTTATTATTATTGTTCATTATCTAGTTTCTTGATGAGTGCTGAAATCATTGCTAAAATTTCTTCACTCATCTCATATATTTTATTAAAATTTTCTTCTGAAATAATTTCTCTTTCTTTTGCTATAAAAATACAACTTACTACTTCTATATTGGAACGTAAAGAATATCTTAAGAACTTGATAAATTCTTTATTTGATTGCCCTGTAGAGCCTTCTGCAATATTCAAATTAACAGAATCTGCGGCTCTTTTAATTTGAGAAATAAGAATAAACAGTTCTTCCTTTTGAAATTCTCTTGTGACATTATGAACTAATGTAGATAATTCCAAAGCTTTTTGCCAAACTCGTAATTTTTCAAATTTAAAAGCCATATTTTTTTTGTCGGAAGTCGGAAGACTGATGTACGAAGTTTTAATTATTATGTTTTGTTAATACGTTTAGAATTACAATCTTCTGACTTCTGACCTCCGACATCGGACATCTGTCCTCTGACAATTAGTCCTCGTCAATAAAACGTTTTGTAATCGGCGAATAAGTTTCGATTCTTCTGTCTCTCAAAAATGGCCAGTGCTTTCTCATATAATCTGATTGAGCAAGGTCAACTTCCGTTACTGCAACTTCTTCCTTATCGTGAGAACCAAGATATAACAACTTTCCTTGAGCATTAGTTACAAAACTTCCGCCCCAGAATTTCATAGCGCCGTCTTGTTCAAAACCTACTCTATTTACAGAAACTACGGGAACGCCGTTTGCAACTGCGTGAGAACGCTGAATCGTCTGCCAAGCATTATATTGGTCTTGATTGGTTTCCTCGTCTTGGTCTGTTGCCCAACCGATAGCTGTTGGATAAAACATAATATCTGCTCCCATTAATGCTGTGATTCTTGAAGCCTCTGGATACCATTGGTCCCAACAAATTAATACTCCAATTCTTCCGAATTTTGTTTCAAAATTTTTGTAACCTAAATCTCCTGGTGTGAAATAAAATTTTTCATAAAAAGCTGGGTCATCGGGAATGTGCATTTTACGGTATTTACCAAGATAAGTGCCGTCTGCATCAATAACAGCCGTTGTATTACNNAATGAAGCGATAATTACAACGCCCAATTCTTTAGCAACTGGCGACAATGCATCGGTTGAAGGACCAGGAATGGGTTCTGCCAAATCAAAATTATCATAATCTTCTACATCACAAAAATACAATGATGTAAAAAGTTCCTGTAAACAAACTATTTGAGCACCTTTTGCTGCTGCTTCTTTTATCTTTTCAATGGCTTTGTTCAGATTTGACTGCTTATCAGCAACACAAGACATCTGAACTGTTCCGATTTTAACCTTTGACATTTCTAAAAATTTTTACAAAAATACTAAGATTCTAGGGAATCAAAAATTCAACCAAAAGATTTTAGACTAATATTTCTAAAAATTAATTTAATCATCAATACTTTCTATGATTTAAAACTGTTAAAATCCTCAATAAACTTTACCTTTACACCAAATTAAAATGCAACAGAATTATGATGAATTATCATACTAGAAAATGGATAAAACCAGAAGACCTTAACCCAAATCATTCACTTTTTGGAGGAAGACTTTTGCAATGGATAGATGAAGAAGCAGCACTTTACGCGATTATTCAGTTAGAAAATTCAAGAGCGGTAACAAAGTATATTTCTGAAATCAATTTTGTAAGTTCTGCAAAACAAGGCGATATTATTGAAATTGGAATTGAAGCAGTGGAATTTGGTAGAACCTCTTTGACACTACGATGTGAAGTAAGAAATAAAATGACACATCAGAAAATCATTACCATTGATAAATTGGTTTTCGTAGCTCTTGGCGAAGATGGATTGCCAAAACCGCACGGAAAAACAAAAATCGAATATGTTGAGGATCGACTTCATACTAAAAATACAAACCCAGAATTATAATAGAATCTAAATAAGATTCTATTTTTTTTGTCTGATATTTAAGCAAAGTTGAATGATCTCTTCCAAAAATTTTAATTAAATTCGTGAAATTTTAAAAATTTGAAATGAAAAAAATTCTCTTATCAGCTTTTGCATTGTCAACAGTAATGACATTTGCACAGCAATACGGAGGAATGTGGATTCCGACAGAAGTTAATGAAAAAGAAATGAAAGAACTGGGAATGAAAATCTCTGCAAAAGATATTTTCAACCCAGAAAAAGCGAGCATCAAAGATGCCGTAGTTCAGTTTGATGGTGGTTGTACTGCGGAAATCATTTCAGGAAAAGGATTGTTATTGACCAATCATCATTGTGGTTATGATAATATCCAGTCCCACTCAACAGTAGAAAATGACCTTTTGACCAACGGATTCTGGGCCAAAGATATGAATGGAGAATTACCAAACCCTGGCGTGACAGTTGATTTCATCACCGACATCAAAGAAGTTACCAAAGACATTCTTTCAGGAACCGATGGACTTACTGGAAAAAATTTGGATGCCAAAATTAAACAAAATACAGACGCTTATATTGCTTCACAAAAACCGGAGAGTTACCAAAAAATCTCTGTACGTTCTATGTATTATGGTAATAAGTATTATGCCTATGTCATAGAAACTTACAAAGATATCCGTTTGGTTGGCGCACCGCCACAGGCTATTGGGAAATACGGTTCTGATACAGACAACTGGGTTTGGCCAAGACACACGGGAGATTTCTCTATGTTCAGAATTTATGCTGATAAGAACAACAAACCTGCAGATTATTCCAAAGATAATATCCCTTACACGCCGAAACATTTCTTGCCAATTTCTATCAAGGATAAGAAAGAGGATGATTTCACTTTTGTGTTCGGATTCCCGGGAAGAACAACAGAATATCTTCCTGCTGTAGCGGTAGAAAAAATAATGACGGAGATTGATCCAGCGATGATTTCTGTTCGTGATGTCACTTTGAAAACGCTTGACGAAAAGATGAGAGTGGACAATGCGACAAGAATCAAGTATGCTTCTAAGTATGCAAGAATTTCCAACGCTTGGAAAAAATGGCAAGGCGAAATAGAAGGTCTTAAAAAGTCTAATGCTGTTGGAATGAAGCAACAATATGAGCAATCTTTGATTTCAAAAAATCCGGCTATCAAAACTACAATTGACGGACTTAATAAACTTTATAATGAGCAAGCGCCTTATGCTTTGAACAGAGCTTACTACAGTGAATTACCAAGAAATGCGGAAACTTTGGCTCTTGGAAGTTTATTTGGAAGCTATGTAGAAGCTGTTGAGAACGGAACTTTTTCTCAAAAATCTTTGGATCAACTAAAATCTAGATTGTCTGAAATTTATAAAGATTATGAAAGCGGTCTTGATGCAAAAGTAACCGCAAAAGTTATTGCACTTTATGCCAACAAAACGCCTCAACAATTTTTACCAGCTGGTTTTGAGAAATACAAAGATGTCAATCAAAACATTGCAACCATAGAAAATTGGGCGAAAAGTTCTGTTGTAATGGGAGGCGGAAAAGTGAATGGCGCAACAGTTTATTCTGACATCGATAAAGTTTTTGCAGACCAAAACGCTTTGGTTCAGGCGCTCAAAAATGATCCAGTTGTTCAGCTTTATGCATCGATCAAAGGAACTTATGTAAAAACAACTCACGAAAAAGTAACTTCTTTGCAAACTGAAATTGATGCATTGCAAAAACAGTTTATGGCTCAGCAAATGGAAACCGATAAAGACAGAAAATTCTTTCCGGATGCTAATTCTACGCTACGTGTGACTTATGGAAAAGTGAAAGGTTCTAACCCTAGAGATGCTGTTAATTATGGTTATCAAACGCATCTTGCTGGTGTGATGGAAAAATATATTCCTGGAGATTATGAATTTGATCTGCCTAAAAAATTAATCAGTCTTTACAACACCAAAGATTACGGAATATATAAAGATAAATCTGGCGACGTTCCTGTAAACTTCACAGCTACCAATCACACAACAGGTGGAAACTCTGGAAGTCCTGCTTTGGATGCTTACGGAAACCTCATTGGTCTTAACTTCGACAGACAATGGGAAGGTACGATGAGTGACATCAATTATGATCCTAAATTATGTAGAAACATTATGGTGGATACCAAATATATTCTTTTCGTGATTGACAAATATGCCGATGCAAAATGGTTAATCAACGAGATGAAAATCGTTAAATAATTAAATTTTTAAATTAAATATAGCCTTGCCAAAGATGATTATCTTTGGCAAAGTTTTTTTTATGATAAAAGAACTACAACAATTGAATGATTTAATTTTAAAAGAATTAAATCTGAAACTTTCAGAATTAATTCAGATTTGGAATGTGAGGAATATTCGGGTTTTAATTTTAAAATTAATCAAACGAATTTTAAATTTAGAAAGTCAAAATTGACGGCGAAGAAAGTTGGTCAATTTGTAACCTTTTGGAAAAGAGATTTGGATGGAAAAACAGCTCCTTTTGATATGAATAATGATTTCGCTTTCTACCTCATTGCGATTGAAGAAAATGAGAACTTCGGATTTTTCGTCTTTCCAAAAGTTATTCTGGAAAATGAAAATTTAATTTCCACCGAACAAAAAAAGGGTAAAAGAGGCTTCAGAATCTATGCAAATCGGCATTTCCTAACTAACAAGCAAGCAGAAAAAAACAAACTTTGGCAAACCAAATATTTTACCGATTATTCTGATTCTGAAGATTTTATTTTAAATCAATTTAGAAAAATCACAAAGTTCTGATACTCTACTTCTCGCAGTCACATTTTTGTCGTCTGTGGCGTTTCATTTCATTGTCCCAGAATGGATAGAGTTTTATCGCCATATAAAAATTGGCAGCGTGAAGATGTTTATGATTAAATAGCAACGGAAAAGCATTCTCACTACCAAGAATAAGAGGACCAATCCTGAAATAGCCTCCAAAATTAAAATCTTTATACTCGGACACTGATGCCGAAACGCCAAACCCGACAGCTTCTTTCTGGATCATATAATTGGCATTAACCAAATTATTGCGCTTCACAGAGTTTGCGAAAACCGGAATGCGTTGGATCCAGTTAATATTAAGATAATGATGTTCTTTTATTCTCTGGCTGTAGTTCAGATTTATACTGGTGGGTAATCCTACTTTGAAACCAGAATCTTGTAATGACGCGTTGGCATCGCCGTAAGCTTCTGTACTGAGTGTTTGCAAAAATTCTTCCGGACTTTCAAATTTTCTATTCTCAAAAACAGGATTATTCTGAAGCCAAATTGTATTTCCATCTTTGAAAACGTGATTTATGCCTTTCTTGAAATTGACATAACCAATATCAAGAACATTAACAGCGAATTTGTAATTATACGCCTCCTCACGTCTATCTTTATCAATAACCGCTATCCCAATATCTAAGCCTATCCCGCTTCCATTTTGTTTATATTCATAACGTTTACTTTGGAAATTATAGTTGGTGATATAGCTTGCGGATAAATCATAATCAGTAGCATAAATATTTCTTTTATTTGTATTTTGAGCTAAAGTTGGCTCAGATGAAATAAGATTCAGGTTTTTGCCTATGATATTGGCAGCGTCCAGACCGATTTCGTATTTTACGTTCACACCTACAATCCATTGTTTTTCAGATTGTGGAAAAATTGACTTTGCAAAATTAAGTCCAATTTCGCCCCAATTCATTACCGTTCCAGACACAGGTTCGAAAGTGTAATCATTAGGCTCGGAAACTCTTTCATTGTTGAATCGGAAATAATTATCCAAATCCAATACAGATGTCTGTGTTCTGAGTCTGCTGTAGATCCCAAAAACATATTTCCTTTCCTTTATCCTTGCAGACATAGAGAACGAAGGTCCCAAAACATCTGAACAAAACAATAAGTTAGCTTTGTCTTTATTATAAAAATCTAGAACATCAGATTGGTTTTCGCCCGATATATTTTTATTTGGATTGGCGGTTACAATTGTAGCGTTACGAAGCCCAAGAATGCTTTCACTGGATATATAAGCATAGTCATTATTAAGAAAAGCATCTGCAGAAAGAAGGTTGGAATCCCAAGGATTAGGACTCAGGAAAGGCTGAGTAGGAGAAATAACTGCCGAGTTGATACCACTAAAGGTATCATTAAGAAAGCTAAGATTATTTTGTGCTGATACGCCTGCAAAACAAAAACCCAGCATTGTAATACAGAAAATTTTTAACATTTATATAATTTATACAAAGTAAACTAATTTATATATCAAATATTGTTGAAAAATAAAAATTGAATATGTTTTATCTATTAAAAAAATCAAACGGATGTTTATAGTATTTTTGACTTTTTATATCTATTAAAATTTTAAAAATGTCGCTTAATGCGATAGTAGAAAAAAGAAACATGCTTTTGTTATTCGCTCTTCGATAAAAGTGATAATAAAAAAAAGTGAAGCACTTCTGCTCCACTTTTTTATTTAAAAATCAATCAAGATTAATATCCAAAAATCTCTTCAAGACTTACTTCCTGGAACTCTCCCATCTTGTTGATAGAATCCATATTCAGGTTTTCTTTTTTACCGATGATTGCTGTGTTGTACTGCAACGGTTTCACTTCGGTGTTATAGAAATTAGTCAATTGAGGCAATGTCAAAGATTGGATTTCTGCATAGATATCTTTTCTCACATCGTGATCAATTCCTAATTTTTTCAAAGATAACTGATTGTAAAAAGTCACCGTTCTGTTGATTCTGTTAGATGCAATTTGTTTCAAAGCAGATCCTTTCGCATTCTCGAACTGAGCCGGAATCTGTGGAAGTTCTGCCATCAATTCAGACATTGCAGAAACTGCTAAAGGCAATTTGTTTGCCTGAGTTCCGATGTAAGTTGTTACATAATTCGGATGGTTTTTCTCAGTCGCATTAGCGTAAGAAACATACGCTGAATAAGCCAAAGACTTACTTTCTCTAATTTCTTGGAAAACGATAGAAGACAATCCACGTCCAAAATACTCATTGAAAACACTTGCTTTTCCGAAGTTCGCTACGTTTACATTACCAGCTTTCGCAACTTTAGACATTTCCATCTGAACCATATCGTAAGGCGTGAAATAGACTTTCCCAGCAGTTGCAGGTTCAGCATATTCTTTGGCAGTTGCAGGTTGTAATTTTGCATTAACAATGTAAGGCTTCACAGCTTTCTCCAATCCTTTCTGATCTTCTCCATAAAGGAAAACTTCGTAAGGATATTCGTTCAATGTTTTGATTTTAGAAATCAATTCGGTAACGTTGATGCTTTTCAAACGGTCTTTAGAAATCACATCCGTCATTCTGGAGTCTTTACCAAACTTAGCATAGTTCGCCAGCGCCGCCATAATTCTGTTTTTATCTTTCTTCGCTACTTCGCGGGATTCCAAAATGGTGTTAACTGTTTGATCGTAGATTGCTTGATCTGCTTTCACATTATTGATCCAATGATTCATCAGCTCTACACCTTTTTTCATATTACTTTCCAATCCACTTAGTGCAATAATCATTTGGTCGTTAGACGTTTTGAATTGATTAGTAATTCCTAATTTGTAGAACTCTTCCTTCAACTGTTCTGGCGTATATTTATCCGTTCCAAGATACTGAAGAACCGTTACACCAAGTGCCAATTCTTTGTCATTATCTGTCCCGAAAGGGAAAACATAATTCACCTGAGCTACTTCATTATATTTATTCTTGATGAAGCTCACTTTTTTGTCTTTGATTGTAGAAGTCGCGATGGCAGTTTTGAAATCAACGAATTCTGGCTTGATGTCAGAAGATTTTGTATTGACAATCTCTTTTAGGAAAGGTGATTGTGCTTCTCTATTCAATTTGATTGGTGTAATACCTGGATTTTCTACACGAACCAGTTTATCATTAACGCCTTTTTCTTTGTAAACAACTACGTAATTATCTTTGAAGAACTCATTCGCAAATTTCACAACATCCGCTTTAGTAATTGCTTCGTATTGGTTGATTTCGTCCAGTTCCTGCTCCCAAGTTCTGTTCCCAATATAAGTTGAATATAATGTTGTAGCCAATCCATCAGCCGTTTCCCAACGTTTCATTCTCTGAACTTTCAGGTCATTTACGATAGCATTTAGCATCCAGTCTGGGAATTGTCCTTTTTTAACCAAATCAATTTGTTCCAATAACAATTTCTTAGCTTCATCAAAGCTTTGCCCATCTTTTGGTACAACACTTAAAACGAATGCACCATAATTTTTGAAAGGAGATTCATAAGCACCAGCACCTAAAGTTTTTTGTTTTTGGTTGATGTTAAGGTCAATCAAACCTGCATCTCCACTGTTACTCAAGATTTCAGCAACAACATCTGCCAATCTTGCTTCTTGAGTTCCGTTAGAATCTGTTCTCCAAGCCATTGTCATTCTTGGTGTAGAAGGACTTTTCACAGTTCTGGAAACGATGCTTGTCATTGGTTCCTCAGAAACCATTTTCTTCATTGGTAATTCTTTGTACTTGAAGGTTCCAAAGTACTGATCTACCATTTTAATAGTCTTGTCAAAATCCAAATCTCCAACCAAAACTACCGCCATATTATTAGGTACATAGTAAGTATCGAAATATTTATGAATCGCTACCATAGAAGGATTTTTCAAATGTTCCGAAGTACCGATTGTCGTTTGCTGACCGTTTGGATGTTTCGGGAAAAGCGCTTCCATCATTGCGTAGTTCACAAGACGTCCGTCGTTGTCCTGAGCACGGTTATATTCTTCGTAAACCGCTTCCAATTCTGTATGGAATAATCTTAAAACTAACTCAGAAAAACGCTCGTGTTCAACTTTCAGCCATTTTTCCAATTCGTTGGATGGGATATTGTTTTTGTAAACCGTTTCATCTAACCAAGTGTGAGCGTTGGTTCCGGTTGCCCCAAGAGAAGAGATCGCCTTATCATATTCGTTAGCGATGGCATATTTAGAAGCTTCCTGAGATACTTCATCAATTTTCTTATAGATTGCTTTTTTCTTTGCAGGATCTTTTTCAGCTTTGTGCTGTTCGTACAAATCAGAAATCTGCGCAAGCATTACTTTTTCCTTTGCCCAATCGATGGTTCCTAACTTTGACGTTCCCTTGAAAACCATGTGTTCCAAGTAATGTGCTAAACCTGTATTATCGCTTGGATCATTATTAGAACCGGTTCTTACAGGGATGTAAGTCTGGATTCTTGGCGCATCATCATTTTTAGCTAGATAGACTTTTAGTCCGTTTTTTAGTGTATAAACTCTTACGCCAGATTGGTCATTTTTTACGGTTTCGTAAGTATAACCTTGCTTATCTGTAGAGCTTTGTGTTTCAAATTTCTGTGCCATTGCATTCATCATAAATAATAGTGAAACTGAAATAAAAATTTTCTTCATATACGATATTTTATTTTTTTAATTTTTATTTGGGACGTAATTTACGTAACTATTTATTAGTTGGCAATTTTTCTGGATTGTTACTGAAGTCACCAATTAAAAAAGCACAGAAAAAATCTGTGCCTCTTTACCTATTCTGTGGATTTTGTTATAACATCTTAAGAAGTTCTTCCGCTACTTTTTCGGAAGATGCCGGATTTTGTCCCGTAATCAACTTACCATCCACTACAGCGTAAGGTTGCCAATCTTCCACTTTGCTATATTCTCCGCCGTTCTGCTTCAGCATATCTTCTACCAAAAATGGAACTACATCTGTAAGCTGCACAGCCTCTTCTTCTGTATTGGTAAAGCCTGTTACTTTTTTACCGTTTACGAGATATTCCCCATCGATTTGTACATGTCTCAAAACACCTGGCGCGTGACAAACAAATGCCACAGGTTTGTCAGCTTTGTAAAAATCTGTGATTAATTGCTGAGAAATTTTATCTTCTGCAAGATCCCACAGTGGTCCGTGACCGCCAGGATAAAACACAGCATCATAATCTGCAGAATTGATTTCTGATAATACTTTAGTATTACGAAGCTTCTCCAGTAAAACTTTATCAGTATCCATTCTTCTAGTAGCATCAGTTTGCGCAGACGGATCCTCACTTTTCGGATCTATTGGCGGCTGTCCTCCTTTTGGAGTTGCGATGGTAATTTCCGCACCTTGATCCGCTAATACGTAATATGGTGCTGCAAGTTCTTCTGTCCAGAATCCTGTTTTAAGTCCTGTGTTTCCAAGATCTTCGTGACTTGTAACCACGAATAATATTTTTTTGTTCATTTTAATAATTTTTTAAATTTCTGTATACAAAATTGAGCCAAACTCATTTAAAATCACAGGACATAGATCACATAATTGTAGTGACACAAATCACAATTTCCGCGTTATGCGACTAAGAGTTTCTCTGGATACGCCAAGATATGACGCAATAATTGTTTTTGGAACACGTTGGATAAGCTTTGGATATTGAGCGGAAAATTGCTCAAAGCGTTCTCTGGCATCCGTTGTAAGTAGGGATAATATTCTTTTCTGCAATGCCACATAACCCAAACTGTTTTTGATTCTGAAAAAATGCTCTACTTTATGATTGTCTAAGCAAATCTTTTCCAAATCTTTTCTGGAAATAGCATACAGTTCAACATCTTCCAGACAATGGATGCTCGTGACTGAAGGCACGCCAGTATAAAACGCCTGAAAATCCGAAATCCACCAGTTTTCCATTGCGAATTGGATGATGTGTTCCTTTCCGTGGGTATCTATGTAAGAGGCTTTCAGCAGACCTTTGGTCACAAAATAAATATTGGTAATAGGCTCGTTCTCCTGAATCAGATATTGGTGTTTTTTCAGTTTTCTCAACTTAAAATAGGAGGCGAGCGTGGCAAACTCCTCGTCCGTCAACGGTATCAATTCCTCAAAATGTTTCCTTAGTTCCAAACTCATTAGTATTGTTTTATTTTGAAAGTAGAGGCTTTAATCGTCAATTAAAATTAAAACTATCATTAAATCACACTTAGAAAAGTCATTGTATCCACATTATCTGCATAAGTATCCAAAGAAGGATTTTGCGATTCTCCAAAACCAATCGATTCTAATCCTAATTCTGGTTTTGCAACAACTGTTTGGATTTCGTTTTTATTAATTTCTACAAATTTTTTGGCTTCCTCCAAAGTACTATAACGGGAAAAATTAATCACAGATAAGGGACTAAACAGTTTTTCATCTTCTTTCAGCATCACAAAATTATTATCCCAGAACTGGTCTTGATTTAGAAGGTAAATAGCTCTGTTGTAATCATAATTATTCGCATATTTGTTATGATTGATGACATCTTTATAATTGATGAAATTCTCAAACAATCTATCCAATTTCATATCATTTGGAATCAGAATTCGGGTTACATTTCTACATCCTAATCCATAATATCGGAAAATATCATTGGCTAACAATTGTAATTCTGCATCAGATTCATCGCCTTTCAAAACTGCAACAGAAGTTCTGTTTTTTCTTATGATACTTAAATTATCTTTGAAATAATATTCCAAATATCTTGCAGTATTATTACTTCCAGTTGCAATCACAGCATCAAAGTTTTCTAATTTTTCTACGATGTGATATTCAATTTCGTTATTAGAAAATTGATTCCATAATTGTAAGAGATATGGTAGCATCAATCGGTCTTTTGAAGATAATTTGATGACAGGAATATGGTTACTCAACACTACCGAAATAATATCGTGAAAACCAACCAACGGGATATTACCGGCCAATATGAGCCCTACTCTTTTGGATAAGTTTGATAATTGATATTTGGAAAGCCAGTTTTCAATATTTTCTTTAGTGAAGAGACTTGCCCATTGCTCCAAGTTATATCTTTGATTGTCTTGTGTGAACCACGGATTTTCGATCTCAGAACGCTTCATCAGATAAGCCAATCGCTCCTCTTTTTCATTATAATTATCATCATTTTTTGAAAAAAAATCGATTATGAATTGACCTAATTTTTCAAGTCCCAAAATTTTGTTTTCGTTCAGCATAGCTGGCTTTTTTTTTGTAATTTTGTGCAAAAATATAAATAAATATAGCAATGGCTATCAAGATAACAGACGAATGTATTAATTGTGGAGCTTGTGAACCGGAATGTCCAAACAACGCTATTTATGAAGGAGCCGTAGACTGGAAAGCATCAGAAGGAACAGCCCTGAAAGGAATGGTGGTTTTGTCATCCGGCCTTTCCGTGAATGCAGATGCCGCTCAGGAACCCCTTAGCGATGATTATTATTATATAGTTACAGATAAATGTACGGAATGTAAAGGTTTTCACGAAGAACCACAGTGTGCCGCAGTGTGCCCTGTAGACTGCTGCGTTCCGGATGAAGATCATGTAGAAACAGAAGAAGAATTATTAGCAAAAAAAGCTTTTCTTCATAACGAGTAGTTAGAAGTTGGACGACCGAAGATTGCGATTCGACAATACATTTTCTTAAATTTCTAATCCTGAAAACATAATATTAAAAACCTCCGTCTTCCATCATCGGACATCGGACAAAAAAAATAAATAAATGAAAAAACATAATTTTAGTGCAGGTCCAAGTATTCTTCCTCAGGAAGTTTTTCAGAAAGCTGCGGAAGCTATCCTTGATTTCAACGGAATGGGATTATCCATTCTTGAGATATCACACAGAAGCAAAGAATTCGTAGCAGTAATGGATGAAGCGAGAGCAATCGTAAAAAGATTGATGAATCTGGGCGACGATTATGAAGTTCTTTATCTTCAGGGTGGCGCAAGCCTTCAGTTTTTGATGGTTCCTTTCAACCTTCTTACAACTGATGGTATAGCTGCTTATACAGATACTGGAACGTGGGCCTCTGGCGCTATAAAGGAAGCTAAGAAATTAGGAAATGTAGATGTCGTAGCTTCTTCAAAAGAAGCAAATTACAATTTTATTCCAAAAGATTATACTGTAGGATTAGAATATGATTATTTCCACTGTACATCCAACAATACGATTTTCGGAACTCAGATGAAAGAATTTCCTAAAGTGGATACGCTGATGGTTTGCGACATGTCATCCGACATTTTCAGCAGACAAATTGATTTTTCGCAGTTTGACCTTATCTATGCCGGTGCGCAGAAAAATATGGGTCCTGCCGGTGCAACACTGGTAGTCGTGAAGAAATCGATTCTCGGAAAAACGGGAAGAAACATCCCTACCTATTTGGATTATTCTGTTCATATTGATAAAGAATCTATGTCCAATACACCTCCCGTCTTTGCAGTTTATGCTTCTTATTTGACTTTAAAACATTTGGAAGAAAATGGCGGAATAGCAGCTGCTGAAGCTAAAAATAATGAAAAAGCCAGATTGCTTTATGATGAAATCGATAGAAATCCAAACTTCCAAGGTGTAGCGGCGGTTGAAGACCGTTCTTTTATGAATGTGACATTCACGCTAACCGATGAATCCAAAAAAGAAGCTTTTGACACCGCGTGGAAAGCTGCAGGAATCAGCGGTATTAATGGCCACAGAAGTGTTGGCGGTTACAGAGCAAGTATCTATAATGCCATGCCAATAGAAAGTGTACAGACCCTGGTAGATGTAATGAAAAGTTTATAAGTTTACTTCTATAAGTAAAAACGTCCTCCGGTAATTGAGGACGTTTTTTTGTTAAATTAATGTTAAGTCAGATAAAAATTTGTATATTAGCTTATCTTTTATTTTTGGAGTAAAGAATCTAAGGAAGCCTGTAATAATAGCCCTTTTTTATTAAATTCATGATTGTATTAGCCAATGACGGAATCTCGGAAAACGGAATTACACTTTTAAGAAACGAAGGTATTTCAGTTTTGGATGCCAGAGTTTCTGCCGAACATCTGAGCAATTTTATTAATGAAAATAATGTAGATGTTCTACTTGTAAGAAGTGCCACGCAGGTTAGAAAAGACCTGATTGACAAATGTCCTAATCTCAAGATTATCGGACGTGGCGGAATTGGAATGGATAATATTGATGTAGATTATGCCATTGATAAAGGTATTTATATCATAAACACTCCGAAAGCTTCTTGTAAATCCGTGGCGGAATTGGTTATTGCTCATTTCTTTTCATTAGCAAGATTTCTTCACGAAAGTAACAGACTAATGCCCCTGGAAGGCGAAATCAAATTCAACACTTTAAAGAAATCTTTTAATAATGCTACAGAACTCTCCGGCAAGACATTAGGTGTCATAGGAATGGGTAATATAGGTCTGGAAGTGATAAAAATAGGAATCTCCTTAGGGATGACTATCGTAGCTTATAACAGAACCCCAAAAACCAAAAATGTAAAAATTTCTTTCTTCGATGGACAATCTTTGCATTTCGAAATTAAATCCGTAAATTTAGATGAGGTTTTAAAAAAATCTGATTTTATAAGTATCAATATATCTAATACAGAAGAATATTTTATTGATAACGAACAGATTGCTATGATGAAAGAAGGGGTTTTTATTGCCAATACTGCAAGAGGTGGCGTCCTGAATGAAGTAGCCCTTATTGATGCTATCGAAAGAGGCAAAGTTGCGGGTGCTGCACTGGATGTTTTTGAAAATGAACCCAATCCGGAAATAGAAATACT
>DLND01000147.1:0-4633 GCA_002476905.1 Flavobacteriales bacterium UBA7519 | reverse complement strand
TCTGCATTGTCATTATCTCCACATATTGGAGGCAATACACTGGAAGCTCAGAACAGAATAGCTGAGGAACTTGCAGAGCAGATAATTAAAATAAAAGACGAACTATAATATATGCCAGTATTTAAACCATTTAGAGGAATCAGACCTAATACTGATTTTATTGATGTTTTTCCTACTTATTCTTTAGATAATTTCACTCAAGAAGAAATCAATAAAAAAGCTCAAGTAGATGATTCTTATGTACAGATGATAAAACCTGCTGTTGTAAGCAAATCTAAAGATGTAGACAGGAATCTCCGGAAGATAAGATCTAATTTTGAAGAACTTCTCCAGGACAAGAAACTGATACAGGATGATTCTGCATATTATTTATATGAACAAATTTTACCAAATAAAACTAGTTTCCGTGGTTTAATGGGTCTCGTGAGTGTAGACGATTTTTGGGATGGAAAAATAAAAAAGCACGAATCTACCATCACAGAAAGAAGAATGAAAATGGCCCACTATCTTGAAAAAGTTGGCGTGCAAGCGGAGCCGGTTCTCCTAACTTACCATTCTAATTCCAAGGTGGAACTCCTGATGAATCACGAACAGAAAAATGTCCCAATCATCAACTATACAGATGATAAAGGGGTGAGACATAAAATCTGGAAAATAGATAACCGACTTAAGCTTCAGCAGTTTAAAGAAGTTTTAGATCCTATTGATTCTTTTTATATTGCAGACGGACATCACAGAATTGGTTCGGTAGCAGAATATGCAAAAAAGCAAAGAGATAAGTATAAAAAATCTCACGGAACAGAACATTATAATTTTGTTTATAGTTTTATTGTTTCTAATCAATCCATAAAAATTAATGACTATAATAGATTATTGAAGGATCTAAATAATCTTACCGAAGAAGAATTCCTGCATAGACTAAATGATTATTTTCAGATTCACGATAAAGGCGAATCACCATATTATCCTTCTCAGAAATTTCATATTAGTATGTATCTAAGCGGAAAATTCTACAGCCTCCATGTGAAGCACAGCATCCGTGAAGAACATAAAAATGACAATGACTTGGATCATCACCTGGTAAACAAATATATTTTTGAAAATATTCTTGGAATTGAAAATGCCAAACATACTGATAAGATTATTTATCAGAAAGGTACTTCAGATATCAAAGGTATTATCGAACTGAAAGAAAAAGTGGATAGCGGAGAATATAAAGTTGCTTTCGGAATATATCCTATAAGCTTTACAGATCTTCTAAAAATATCTGACAAAGAAATCAAAATGCCGCCTAAGTGTACATTGATTGAGCCAAAATTAATCACAGCTTTAATGATGTACGATATGAAATAAACTTATAGTGAAACTATTGTACACATACTAATCTCTTTTTTTTATTTTAGTTATTGAAATTGTGTCACTTATAATTTATACAGCAATTAAAATTGATTAAAGATAATTAATTAACCAGAGTTAATTATTATTTCTATCTTTACTCTTCAAAACACAAAGGATAGATTAAACTTATAATCATAATATGTATCCGAGAGAATATATTAATTGTGACCAAGAACCGATACATATTTGTGGAGAAGTTCAGGAATATGGGTATCTATTGGGTTCACAAGGCTCTAAGATCACTTTTTATAGTGGGAATATCTTAGATTTTTTTTCTGTAGATTCTGATTTTCTTTTGGGGAAAGATATCCGTCTACTTTTCGCACACTTCGATATTGATGTTAATTGGAATAACTTTTCGGATAACGAAATACTTGCAATACAACATATTACCTTTAAAAATCAAGAATATACTTTAAGTATTCATACTCATAAAGGTTGGACTTTTTTCGAGATAGAGAAAGTAATGCCCAATCATAAGATTAATAAAGAATACGCAGCCATACAAAATATACTCAGAAATTCTAATGAAAAGAATATCTGGCAAATTTTATTGCACGAAGTCCAACAAATTATTGATTTTGACCGTGTTATGATTTATCAGTTTTTGTATGACGGAAGCGGAAATGTGATTGAAGAACTTGTGAAACCGAATCTTGAGAGTTATCTCGATTTACACTACCCAGAATCTGACATTCCTGCGCAGGCCAGAGCTTTATACCTTAAAAACCCTGTAAGAATAACATCGCATGTTTCCGGAAAAACTTATCCTATTGTCGGTGTCATCCCAAAAGAAGAAATTGATCTTACATATTCTGTAACTCGTGCTTCATCTCCTATTCATATCCAATATCTAAAAAATGCTCAGGTTGAAGCTAGTTTTAGTACATCAATTATCGTTAACGGAGAATTATGGGGAATGGTTGCCTGCCAAAATTCTGAGGCAAAACATCTTGATTTACAATCCAGATTACTTGTCGAAACGCTTACCAGAACTTCTGCAAATGCTTTCGCTTCTTTCAGATCTCTTGAAACATTGCAAGAATATCAGAAAATTAACCTTAATAATATTAGTCTACGTCAGAATTTATTGAATGATGATAGTTTCGATAAAGCGTTAGAAAATAATATCAATGATATTATGAATACTTGTAACGCAGATGGAATTATCATAAAAATAAATGACGAAATCCTGACAGCAGGGAAAACTCCTAATAATACGGATATTGAAAAGATTATAAACTGGAGCAAGGAAAACTGTCATAATTTCCAGGAAAATATTTATATTTCCAACACCTTTTGCAGTACGCTGACAAATCTTGAAAATTCTGAAACCAGCTGCGGGATTATTATCAGCGAATTATGTAACAACACTTCCGACATGCTCATTTGGCTTAGAAAAGAACAAGGTTATAAAATAAAATGGGCAGGAAAACCCGAAAAACAGACAACTTCAGAAATAAAAGACGGCGTTGAAATCATTAAATTCTCACCCAGAAAATCATTTGAAGTGTGGAAAGAATATGTAAAAGGAACTTCATTACCGTGGAAAATTAAAGAAATTGAGTCCGCAAAATGGATAACATCAGTTATTCTAAAAGCTTCACATACTAAATCTTCTCAGATACAAGACCTCAATAATCAATTAAAGGAACTAAATGCAGAGCTAGATTCTTTCTCTCACACCATTTCTCACGATCTTAATACACCACTTACCGTCATAAAACTAAATGCGCAGCTTGCAAAAAGACTGCCTAGTTCTGAAAATGTCAGTAAGGCTTTGGATAATATTACCAGCCAAGTTGATATGATGAGTGAAATGATCCTGAACGTTTTGGAACTCAGTAAGATTAAGAAATCTGAAATAAAACTGAAAAGTATTCAGGTAGACTCTTTGATAACAAAAGTTGTAGAAGACTCAAAAATCAGCTTTGAATCTCCACATACAGATATAATCATACAAAATACCCCGGAAGTTTTAGGTGACCAGACTATGGTTTATCAGGTTTTTGGCAATGTTATCGGAAATGCGGTAAAATACTCATCCAAATCCGAAAAACCCAAAGTGAAAATTGTAGGAGAAACTAATGACAATGTTGTGATTTATAAGATTACGGATAATGGAATCGGAATAGATCAGGAAGAATCCAAAAAAATGTTCAAAATATTCAGTAGGATGAACAATGCAAAAGAATTTAATGGTAATGGTGTAGGACTAAGCATCGTGCATCATCTTATGGAAAAAATGGGCGGAAAAATATCGTATGAAAGCGAAAGCGGAAAAGGAACCACTTTTATTTTAAAATTTCAAAAGCCCAGCTATGATTTCATTAATTCTTAAGGAGGAAACAAAACAAGAACACGATAAAACCGAAGAAAGCTTACAATCCAAAAAAATATTTGACAGGTCTTATACGCTGGAAGATTATAAAAATCTTTTGATTCATAATTATTTCCTAATCAGCAAATATGAGCCTCAAGTCAATAAATTTTTACATAAATATCCTGAATTGAAGCTAGATGTACGTAGAAAAATCATTGCCATAACAAAAGATCTTCAAAATTTGAAAGTTGATATTGATAATGATTTTATTGCTAACAATCTGGATAACGAAGCGGAAGCTTTTGGTGCTTTATATGTGATGGAAGGTTCTACGCTTGGAGGAAATGTCATCGCAAAACAACTAAGAAAGAATCCGGAATTCGAGAATATAGAGTTCAATTATTTTGGAGTTTATGGCGAGAATACAGGACCATATTGGCAAGAGTTCAAATCGATTATCGACGAGAAGATTACGGAAGAGCAATATAAAGATTGTGTTGCCGGAGCGAAGAAAGCTTATCAGTTATTAGCATAAAAAAAACGGAGCGAAATTAATTTGCTCCGTTTTTCTTTTTATTTATCTCCTTATTATTTCTCGATTTTCACCAATTCTACATCGAAAACTAACCAAGAGTTTGGCGGAATTACACCTCCTGCTCCTCTTTCGCCGTAGCCTAAAGCTGGTGGGATCAACAACGTTGCGGTTTCTCCTTCTTTCAGTAAAAGAATTCCTTCATCCCAACCTTTGATTACTTGGCCTACACCAATTGGAATATCGATAGGCTGTCCTCTTTTGAAAGAATTATGAAACTCTTCACCATTAATTAATTTCCCTGCATAATGCACAGCCACCGTTTGTCCCGGAGTTGGGTTGGCACCAGTAGAAGTTTTAGTAATCTTATAAAAAAGACC
>DLND01000006.1 GCA_002476905.1 Flavobacteriales bacterium UBA7519 | reverse complement strand
CAATTCAGGGAGTTCTTTCAGGTTCTCCAAAGTATGTTTTGTGGTATTATCACGAACTCTTCTGGAAGGCGAAATAATCACAACCGGCGGAAATGTGCTGAACATATTGAAAAAACTAAAAGGCGAAAGATTGATTTCTCCTCTGCTGTTAATCGTACTTGCCAAAGCAATCGGTCTTGGTGCAATTGCAGTTTGCATTACTTGTTGCAATTGAACTGCGGAAATTTCGGAAGGGATGATTGTTTTCATATACTTTCTTTTAAACACAAAGACCAAACGGTTATTTTCACAAAGCTCACAATGTTGATTCATTGCGAAACTTGTGAAGATCTTTGTGTCATTGCAATTGATTAATTAAATGGTATTGCCGGCAAAATCTTTCCGGAAACTTCCCCAAAACCAACTCGGATTCCATCTTTTTCTGACCAAGCTTTCATTGTGATTGTATCTCCGTCTTCTATGAATTTTCTTTCGATTCCGTTTTTGAGTTGCAAAGGTTTTGTTCCTCTCCAGGTCAATTCCAACATAGAACCGTAGGATTTTTCATCTTCACCGGAAATCGTTCCGCTTGCATAAACATCTCCAACCTCAACATTACAGCCATTCACGGTGTGATGCGCCAATTGCTGACACATATTCCAATACATAAACTTGTAATTGCTTTCAGAAATTAGATTGTCTTCAGAATTTTCAGGCTTTAAATAAACCTGAAGATTGATTTCATAATTTTTGTTGCCTTCGAATTTCAGATAATCTAAAACTTCTGGTTCTTGCTTCGGAGATTCAGTTTTAAATGGTTGCAAAGCTTCCAATGTCACAATCCAAGGCGAAATAGATGACCCGAAGTTTTTCCCTAAAAATGGACCCAAAGGAACATATTCCCAGCTTTGGATGTCTCTCGCAGACCAATCATTGAAAATCATCATTCCGAAAATTGTATCTTCTGCTTCCGCAATAGAAATCCTTTCGCCTAAATCTGTATTTTTATTCACAACAAAAGCCATTTCTAATTCAAAATCAAGCTGTTTTGAGGCACTGAAAATCGGTTTATCAGAATCAGCAGGTTTGATTTGTCCGCAAGGTCTTGTGATATCGATCCCTGACAAAACAATGGACGAAGCGCGCCCGTGATAACCAACCGGCAGATGTTTCCAATTTGGTAGCAATGCATTTGCAGGATCGCGGAACATCATTCCGACGTTGGTTGCGTGCTGGATACTACTGTAAAAATCTGTATAGTTTGGGATGTGTAAAGGCATCATCATTTGGATTTCATCCAGATTATAGAAACATTCTTCCAACGCTCTTTCGTCTTTCGACAACAAAGAGTCTTCTAACAACAATTGCTGAATCCTCTCACGAACTTTATTCGTAATTGGTTTACCCAATTCTATGAATTCGTTAATCGTGTAACCTTCGAAAACATTTTCTTCAAAACCTTTGATATCTTCAAAATAACCAAGGTCAAATAATGTTGCCAAATCGATGATAATATCGCCGATTCTTGTGGCACAAGCAATAAATTCTTTGTTGAAAACACAAACGCCGAACGGAATATTATGAATTGAAAAATCTGAATCTGAAGGATAATTGATGAAGGATTTCATTTTTTGAATTTAGAATTAGATTAAAAAATTAAAGCATTAAAAATAATGCTTTAATTGTAAAAATATAAGTAAATAATTTGGTTTTATAGGTTTCCGCGTTTCTCCTGTTCTCTTTCCAAAGCTTCGAAAAGCGCCTTGAAATTTCCAGCTCCGAAACTTTGTGCACCATGTCTTTCGATGATTTCGTAGAACAAAGTTGGTCTGTCTTCTACAGGTTTTGTGAAAATCTGAAGCAAATAGCCTTCCTCGTCACAATCTACAAGGATTCCAAGGTTTTGAAGTTTTTTGATATCTTCATCAATATCGCCCACTCTTTCCGGAATCATCTCGTAATAGGCTTCTGGTGGTGGAGAAAGAAACTCTACGCCTCTGTTTTTAAGTTCTGTAACCGTTTTTACAATGTCTTTTGTCGCCACTGCGATATGCTGAACGCCTTCTCCTTCGTAGAAATCCAGATATTCTTCTACCTGAGATTTTTTCTGGCCTTCTGCTGGTTCGTTGATTGGGAATTTAGCAAAACCATTTCCGTTAGACATTACTTTTGACATCAAAGCAGAATATTCGGTATTGATTTGCTTATCATCAAACGAAAGGATATTCACAAATCCCATTACTTTTTCGTACCACTCAACTGTCGGAATCATTCGGTCCCAACCGACATTTCCTACACAATGGTCAACGTATAACAATCCAACATCTGACGGATTATAATCGCTTTCCCATTTTTCATAGCCCGGCATAAAAGCACCATTGTAATTTTTGCGTTCTATGAACATATGCACGGTTTCACCGTAAGTATAAACGCCAGACATTTTCACTTCTCCAAATTCATCGGTCAAAGTTTGAGGCTCTAGGTAAGGCTTTCCGCCTCGTTTTGTAGTTTCTTCAAAAGCTTTGTAAGCATCATCCACCCAAAGTGCCAGAATCTTAACTCCGTCACCGTGTTTTTTCTGATGTTCGCAAATTGGAGAATCTGACCTAAGACCAGAAGTTAAAACCAATCTGATTTTTCCTTGTTGCAAAACATAAGACGCTCTATCTCTAACTCCAGTTTCTGGACCAGCATAAGCGACTGATTGAAATCCAAACGCCGTTTTGTAAAAATGAGCTGCCTGCTTGGCGTTTCCTACATAAAACTCAATAAAATCGGTTCCATTGATTGGGAGAAAATTCTCGGCTTGTGCGATTTTCTCGGCAAAAGTGAGTGTTGACATTTTACTTTTTTACTTAATTATCTGTTTTGCCAATATAATACTTTTCTCCAATGTAGACTAACATTTGTTAGTTTACTTAGAAGAAACGATTTCCATGAAATTATTAATTAACAAATTACCGAATTCTTTAGTGTAATTAATTTGCTAAAATTATTATTTTAATAGAATTAAGTGTTTCGTTTTCAATGAAGTAATAAGTTTTTTTAAGTTTTTTTAAGTTTACTGTAGGGAAAAATCTTATGTTAGATTTGTATTAGAAAATCCACACAGATTCTAAAAGCACAAATGTTAACAAATGATGAAGCCGTACTACGGCTTTTTTTCTATTTCATTATTGAGTAAACCGGAATTGGGGTTATAATTATCCCAGATTTTCCAGATATTATTAATTTTCTTTATAAAATAAATTTGGGTGTTTAGTTCGTTTATAACGTACTCATTCCCAGAGCTTTCTATGATAAAGACGAGATTCCAGAATTCCTGCGTTTTTAGAACAATCTTATCAGCTTCTTCAGAAATAATATCAAGATCAAAAATTTCAAAATTAGACCGGTTATTTTTAGTTAAAAGTTTTAGATTTCTTTCACAAAGTTTTGAACTGTAGTTTTTAATTCTTTCACGGAAGGGCGCTTGTTCAAAGATCAGGTTATCAAATAATTCCAGCTTCAATAATGGAAAGTAATGGAAAAATTCAAAGTTTGTTTTGCAATAATTATAAACTATATCTTCTGGAAACTCTTTTTTAGAACTAATGCTTTGATTATTTTTCGTTGCTTTTGCTTTAGTTACAAAGTTGTTTAAGTTCTTAAATCCAAGAAATATGCATAACTTATCCAGCGTTTTAATAAAGCGCAAATCATTGTGCGTTTTATAATCATAATCACTCTCAAAAAATCGCTGCAATGTGATATGAGAAATACTGGTTCCTAACTCAAATTTTTTCTCATTCCGAAGTTCTTCTTTTTTGGCTAATTCTTCCTTAATCACTTCGGCAAGAATAATATAATGACTTCTTTTCCAAGGATTTGAATCCGCCAAAATAGAATTTTTTATGATGGGATGCCTTCGTACTTCTTCTTT
>DLND01000077.1:26132-47311 GCA_002476905.1 Flavobacteriales bacterium UBA7519 | reverse complement strand
AAGATAATAGCGGAGGGCGGAAATAGCTGCCATAAAAATATAAATTGCATACAACGGAGTCCAAAGATGCCCAAAACATTTTATCTGATTTTTGGCTGTTGTTTCTCTGCTTTCTCCAGTTTCTCTTCGAAACTGTTGAATTTTTTGAAACTTTGCAGGAAGATAAATATGCTGAAAATCACTAGAATGATACCTACACCTTTTCTGATTTTGTTAGCCACACGCTGATTCAGTTTGTCATGAAACTGTTTTGCCAGGATGATTTTGAACAAATCTATGAGTAAGTATGTCCCGATAACAATGCCGATGTAAAGCACAAAATCCTGAACTTTGGGATAAGCATTCCGAACCGAAATGACAGTTACAAGCCAGAAAAGAACCACTCCAATGTTAAGAAGGTTAAGTAAAAATCCGTTGAGATAAGTTTTCAAATAATTTTGGCTAATCAGTTTTTCTTCGCCTTCCATATGCATTTTAGTCTTGGAAATCAGCATATAAAGTGCATAGATAAAGATGAGAAATGCAGAAATCTTGTAAAATCCGGGATGCTTGTCTATAAGATTCACCAGGTCTGCACTGGCGTAATAACTCACGATAATGCAAAGAATATCTGCCGAAACAACCCCAAAATCCAGAGCCAGAGCATGCTTTGGACCACGGGAAAAACTGGTTTCTATCAATAGGAAAAATATAGGTCCTATAAAGACCAGACTAAGCATTATTCCTAATCCGACAGCGTATAAAATGAGTTCTAACATTCTTAGTTTTTTGTGAAAAATCAAAATGTATCTTGTGAAAGACGAAGACAAAAATACATTTTAGTTTTTAAATAATGTTATAAGAGAATTTAATCTTGAAGTTTTTCAAACATATAGGCACATAGTCTTTTGGATTTAAAATAAAAAAGCTAAATAGAAAAAATTCCGCTTTAGCTTTATTTTACGTCTCTATGTGGTTAATTTCCTACTCCACAATTTTAAAATCAAGCTGTTTTGCAATCAGATTCGCTTTTACAACTTTGATTTTTACCTCGTCTCCAAGTTGATAAGTATTACCCGTTCTGGAACCTACAATGGCGTAATTTTTCGCATCTAAAGAATAAGAATCATCCACCAAATCACGAAGTTTTATCATTCCTTCTGCTCCATTTTCAGGGATTTCTACCCAGAACCCATATTCTGCAACGCCGGAAATAACACCTGAGAAAACTTCTCCAACGTGGTCTTCCATAAACTTGACCTGCATAAACTTGATGCTTTCTCTTTCGGCTTCTGAAGCCAGTCTTTCCATTGCTGAACAATGTTTTGCTTGTTTTTCAACAACTTCTTTGTTAGGCGATTTTCCACCGTCTAAATAATGCTGAAGCAATCTATGCGCAATCAAATCCGGATAACGACGGATTGGCGATGTAAAGTGCGAATAATATTCGAAGCCAAGTCCGTAATGTCCAATTGGGTCGGTAGAATAAACTGCCTTGCTCATACTTCTCATCGCCAACGTCTCTATCATATTTTCTTCGCCTTTTCCTTTGACATCACTCAACAATTTATTCAAAGATTCAGCGACTTTTTGAGTGTTTGCCAAATCCATTTTATAACCGAAAGTTCCTACAAAATCTCGTAAAGCAGTTAGTTTAGCTGGGTCTGGGTCATCGTGAATTCTGTAAATAAAAGTGTTTCCAGTTGGCTCATTTCTTTTGTTTAATGAAATGAATTCGGAGACTTTTTTATTCGCCAAAAGCATAAATTCCTCAATCAAATGGTTAGAATCTTTGCTGACTTTGAAGTAAACGCCAATCGGTTTGTTATTTTCATCCAGATTGAATCTCACCTCGCTCCTATCAAACGTAATTGCGCCGTTTCTGATTCTTTCGGCTCTCATTATTTTGGCTAATTTATCGAGTTGAAGAATTTCCTCAACCAAATCGCCTTCACCAGTTTCGATTCTTTCCTGAGCTTCTTCATAAGTGAATCTTCTATCAGAATGAATAACTGTTCTTCCAAACCACTCTTTATGAACTTTTGCATCCTCATCCATTTCAAAAACGGCTGAAAAGGTGAATTTATCTTCGTGCGGACGCAGGGAACAGACATCGTTACTTAGAACCTCAGGAAGCATCGGTACTACTCTATCAACCAGATAAACCGAAGTTGCTCTTGCATAAGCTTCATCGTCCAAAATAGTTCCCGGTTTCACATAATGAGAAACGTCCGCAATATGAACACCGATTTGCCAAAGTCCATTATCCAATTTCTGAATTGATAATGCATCATCGAAATCCTTCGCATCTTTTGGGTCAATCGTAAATGTCAGAATATCACGCATATCCCATCGTTTAGCAACTTCTTCATCACTGATACTTCTGTCGATTTNNATTTTATCGGCATCGTGTTCCACTTCTGGCGGGAAATTGTATGGCAAACCATATTCAGCCAAAATAGAATGAATCTCGGTTTCGTGGTCGCCTGGCGCACCAAGAACTGTTGTGATTTCGCCTTCCGGATTTTTGCTTCCCGGTTTCCATTCCAACATTTTTACGATGACTTTATCGCCATCTTCTGCTCCATTAAAATGATTTTTGGAAATGAAAATATCGGTATTTAATTTTTTCTTATCCAAAACCACAAACCCAAAATCTTTTTCTGCAATTTTCTGAAAAGTTCCGACAAAAACCTCTTTTGCTCGTTCCAGAACTTCTACTACAGAACCTTCCAACTTTTTACCCTTGAAATTGTAAGTGACAATCAGGACTTTGTCGCCTTGCAAAGCATCTTTTACATTTTTCTGATGTACGAAGATATCATCATTGATTCCTTCAACTTTTACATAAGCATTTCCAGATTGGTTAAAATCTATAACACCTGTCAAAGTTCCTTCTATATTGAGATTGACAATATATTTTCCTTTCTCGGTTTCTTTGATTTTCTGAGTTGCTAAAAGTCTGTGAAGTGCCTGAATCACAAGCTCTCTTTGTCTTGGATTCTTATAATCTATACCTTCCGCAATCTGTTTATAATTGTAGATTTTGGAAGTTTTCTGATTCATAAAACGCAGAATTTTTCTTCCAATATCCTGAAGTTTCTGTTCGTTTTTATGAGATGTATGTTTTTTGTTTTTCATTTAATTTAAAGTGTTTAAAAAGCTTTTAAAAGTATTTAAAAAGTGTTTAAAAGCTTTTAATTTTTCTCCCAAAGATATCCAGGTAAACTTTTAATTTTACCTTCCATTCTTAAATAAGTAAGAAGATTTGTTACTTTATTTTTTTTCTTTGAATCTGTAAGAACTGGAGATAATTTAGGAATAATAAGATTGTCTATATCTCTTCTTTTGGCTTTTCCTGATTTGGATATAAATTCTAATATTAATTCTTTAAAATGTTTATCATCTAATCCCCTATTATGAATGTATTCAGCCAAAAGTTCTTTGTTTTCAGTTGGTTCAATAACATTAAAAGATAAATAGTTACTTCCCCTTCTTCCCTCAATAAATTTTTTCTTTTTAAGATAACTGAACTCATTATCAGAAAGATTTTTTTTCTTCTGAACCTTGTCCAATATTAGAGTATCCTCCAAAGTAATTTCTGGATTTTTAATTAGAATTTTAGCAAAATCTTCATTAATTACTTTTCCAATTATTGTCACTTTTACTTTTCCTTCAGATAAATCAAATTCCGGTAGAGGAAAAAATCTTTGTTTTTGAAAATTAAAAACTTTTCTAATTCCCCCTCCTTGTGTTTCAATCATACCAAGATTTCTCATTGCTTCAACAAGAAAGGGATTTCTATAAGATTCTTCTGGCGTATCTTTTAAAACAACATCCTCAACCGAACTAGGTAAAAATGTTCCATAATTAGAAAAAACTAAATGGTCATCTTCAAATTCTACAACATTGATACGGGATTTTTTATAATAGTCTTGATGTGCAATTGCATTATTCAGAGGTTCTCTTATTACAAATGGGTCATATCTTAAAACTTCATCTGGAAATAAAGTTCCTTCTCTCAAATATCTATATTTAAGGTTTCTAATTTTTTTGTAAATTTCATCTACTGAAAGTATTAGCGGAATAGAGAAGATTTCAAAATCTTTATCTTGATTATCAACAGTCTTAAGATTCCAACGTATCTTAACTGCAGAATCTAAAAAATGTTCTTCTTCCTCTTTACCTAAAAGAATAAAACAAGTTCTGGTAATCTTTCCTTTTATAATTAACTTAGCTTTATTTAGAAATTTAGCATTATCCCAAGAATCAATATCAGCAATATATTTTGGATTTCTTTTAATAAATTCTTGTCTTGCTTTTATAATGGCATTTCCATCTAAATCTTCAATTGTAGCCTCTTCAATAATTTCTTTTGACCAATCTTCAGTTACTAAATTTTCGTAAATAATCGCATCTTTTCTTTCCTCTCTAATTTCAATAAGATGCTCACCAATTCTTTGCCAAGCTTTTTTATGAGCAAAAACACATTGTCTAAAAGGATGTTTTGGAATTTTGAAAATCCAAATAGTCTTGTTTGTATCAGAAGTTATTATTTCTTCAACTTCAAAATTATCAGAATCAAAATGCGTTAAATTACCCAAAACTCTGAATTTAATATTATCAATATTGTAGTCCTGAAAATTTTTTATTCCCACAATATTTAAAGTACCATCTTCAATTCCAATCACAAGATTTCCACCACCTGAATTAGAAATTCCTGAGATATAGGAAATAACATCTTCTCCTAAACGACCAGAAACAGAATGTTTTAAATTTTTGAATTCTTTCCATTCACATTTCTCATCTTCTTTAGGAAAATTTTTCTTCAGGAAAAGATATAATTCATTTTCAGTCATAGAAAAAAAATTAGTTTTATAATTTTAGTTAATAAAGATAAAATAAAATAGGGGAGTTTTGGAAACCTTTGTATTAATTTTATGGTTTCGTGAGAAAGAACTTTCTCTGTGAAATGCGTTGCAAAGATATAACTTTTAAAATAAAGCCTGAAGTTGTGTCACTTCAGGCCTTTTATTGCTTTAGCAAAATGCTATTTTATCAACTCTGTTTTGGTGTCTTCCACCTTCGAAATCTGTATTCAGAAACTTATCTACAATCTCGAAAGCTAATTCCTTTGAAATGAATCTCGCTGGAATCGAAATTATATTCGCATCGTTGTGTTGTCTTGCTAATGTTGCAATTTCTGGCATCCAACACAATGCGCAACGGATTTTCTGATGCTTATTAGCAGTGATTTGAACTCCGTTTCCGCTTCCACAAATCAAGATTCCTAAATCGTTTTCTCCATTTTCTATAGAAGTAGCTGTAGGATGTACAAAATCTGGGTAATCTACAGAATCACTAGAGTAGGTTCCATAATCTTTGATTTCAACCTTTCCTTCTAAGTATTTTTTTATCAGTTCTTTATACTCAAAACCTGCGTGGTCCGCTGCTATTGCTATCTTTTTCATTTTTATTTTCTTATTGCTTTTTATTGTAAAGTGGAATCGCTTATTTGCGATTTCGATTAGATTTTATATTATTCACTATAAAATTACTACATATTTTGTAAGTGTTGGTATGGTATTTTAATATAATTAATAATAATATTTAGTAACAAGTATTTATATATCAATAAAATATTTATTATAATATATATTAAACAAACAATTTTTAATATTATTGATTATAAGATAATATATTGTTAGAAACTGTTAGAAAACCTGTGGATAACTTTTGCCAAGTATTTCTTTTTTCAAATACTTATTTTCATTAATGAAAACCACTTCCAAATTTTAAACTCAATTTTTTGAAAAAGTTTTCTGTCATAATTATTTCAATTATCCCCAGAATGGTTTTGAATATTCTGATTAAAATATATTTATAAACATTTGTTGGTAACATTCATAATGATGTGATAATCAATAGTTAATTAATGTTAAAAACATATTCATTAATCCACATTTCCTGTGATGAAATAATAACTTTTTATTTTTCCGCATAATCCCACACTACAACAATAGACTACAATATTATTTTTTAAAAAAGAAAAAGAAAATGTTTATGCCTGTAAAATAAGTTTGTGGATTTCTTTTGAGAAGAAAATTTTCAAAAGGAGAGAATAAGTTTTAAATTTGTGAAACAAAGAGAGGTGAATTATTCTCATGTCTCATTAAAAATCTAAAATTATAATTTAATGAAAACAATAAAGGATTTCGATTTTAAAAACAAAAAAGCTTTAGTAAGAGTTGATTTCAATGTTCCGCAGGATGAAAATCTGAAAGTAACGGATAATACAAGGATAACAGCTGTAAAACCAACTGTAGATAAGATTTTGGCTGACGGCGGTTCTGTGATATTGATGACACATCTCGGTAGACCAAAGGGAGAAGTGATTGATAAATATTCTCTAAAACACATTTTAAGCGAAGTTTCTAAAGTTCTTGGTCAAGAGGTTAAGTTTGTAGAAGAATCGGTAGGAGAGAAGGCAGAGCAAGCGGCTGCACAACTTAAACCAGGAGAAATCTTATTATTAGAAAATCTACGTTTTCATAGTGAAGAAGAAAAAGGTGATGAATCTTTTGCTAAGCAACTTTCAAAATTAGGTGATGCTTATGTTAATGATGCATTTGGAACTGCCCACAGAGCACACGCTTCCACGGCTGTAATTGCTCAATTCTTTCCTTCTACTAAGTTTTTCGGTTTACTAATGGAAAAAGAACTAATAGCGATTGATAGAGTTCTTAAATCTGGAGAAAGGCCTGTAACTGCAATACTTGGAGGTTCTAAAGTTTCGACAAAAATTACAATTATAGAAAATATTCTTCCTGCAGTTGATAACCTTATCATTGGAGGTGGGATGTCGTTTACTTTTATAAAGGCTCTTGGTGGAAAAATAGGAAAATCAATTGTAGAGGATGATAAATTATCTTTAGCTTTAGAAATTTTAGAAAAAGCTAAGCAACATAATGTAGAAGTATATCTTCCAACAGATGTAATTATTGCTGATGATTTCAATAATGACGCCAATAGAAAAGAATGCAGTATAATGGAAATTCCTGAAGATTGGCAAGGTCTAGATGCTGGTCCAAGGTCTAGAGAAATTTTCAATGATGTTCTATTAAATTCTAAAACGATTCTTTGGAATGGACCAATCGGCGTTTTTGAAATGTCAAATTTTGCTGCTGGAACTATAGCTTTAGGTGAAAGTATTGCAGAAGCGACAAAATTAGGAGCTTTCTCATTAGTTGGGGGAGGTGACAGTGTTGCCTTTGTAAAACAATTCGGTTATTCTGATAAAGTAAGTTATGTTTCTACTGGAGGAGGAGCAATGTTGGAAAGTTTGGAAGGTTTAGAACTTCCAGGAGTTGCTGCAATTAATAAATAAAAATCTATTTTTCTAAATAAATTAAAAAACCGACAAATTTTTGTCGGTTTTTTATTTTGCTTATAGTGGACTAAGTTTAAAATAAAATTTTTTAAGCGATTCTCAGCGGCTTTAATTCAAAATAGAAATTTCAATTTATTTTCTAATTTTTGTAATTATTAACAAATTTTGAACAAAATTGGCAAAAATTGACCTTCATAAATGTATCAAAAATTGATTTTCTATTTTTTTTCGATAATATATATCAAACTTGAAAATTCCGAGTTAAAAAGTGCTTTTACGTTAGAAATCGTTCCGTGAAAGATTGCTTTTAACCAAAAAAGAGGTGATTTCTTATATTTTTCACTCAACATCGAGATATAAAAAGAATCGAGTAGGAGAGCTTTGATTTTTCTTAATTTCCAATCCGAATTTTTTGAAATCAGATTTTCCATTCCGTTTTTTGAAAAATGGTAGATGTGTCTTGGTACATCATAAGCCGCCCAAAATTCTTTATAATGTTTCGCATCATAAGAAGTTGGATTTGGAACTGCGATAATTAACAATCCTTTTTTATTTAATTTCTGATGAAAAATTTCTAACATTTCACTTTGATTTTCGATATGCTCGAAAACGTGCCAAAGCGTAATTGCATCAAGACTTCCATTTTCTATTGAGTTAATATCATAAATAATTTTGGCTTTTTCCGTTTTATTGATTGCTGCATTTCTGGCATCAGAATTTGGTTCAAATCCAAAAGTTTGGAAATCATTTTCAATATATTTCACAAACTCTCCAGCGCCGCAGCCATAATCTAAAACCTTCGAATTTTTTTTAATTCTATCCACAAGAATATTTTTCTTGTATTGAAGATTAAAAGACTGCAGAAATTTATATATTTTTTCTTTCAAACTTCCAGAATCCTGATGATGTGAAATATAATCTTCACTTTCGTAATATCTTGAAATATTAGATGGAATAGGAGAGGTTTTGAAAACACCTTTTGTTTCAGTTTCTATAATTTCAAATTCTTCTTGTGTAAGAAAATGGTCTTTAATTTTCATAAATTAATTCAAGGTTTTAAACAAAAAGAACAATGAAAAGTAACATTGTTCTTTGGAATGTTTCACGTGGAACATTTATAATTTTATCTACCTAAATAAATCAAAAGTACATTAATATCTGCTGGGGATACACCACTGATTCTACCTGCCTGAGCAATAGTTTTGGGTTTTACTTTACCCATTTTTTGTTTAGCTTCCGCAGAAAGAGAAGTAATTTTTGAATAATCAAAATCTTCAGGAATTCTGATGGTTTCTAATCTATTCAATTTAGCAACATTTTCCTTTTCTTTCTCGATATAACCTTTGTATTTGATATTGATTTCAGCTTGTTCTCTTACTTCATCTGCATATGTAGAAGCAATTTCTTTGATAGTTTCAACAGCTTCTAACTTTTCTAGAGTCATATTTGGTCTTGTTAAAATTTGTGCAGCTCTGTAAGCTTGATCAACAGGAGAGGATTCAATTGTTTCAAGAATAGGATTGATAATTCCTGGTTTGAGCGAAGTTTCTCTTAAAAATGCTCCTAATTCGTCACTTTTAGCAATCTTTTCCTCAACTTTTCTTAGTCTGTTTTCTTTTGCTAAACCAAGATTATAAGCTTTTTCAGTTAATCTGATATCAGCATTATCTTGTCTAAGAAGAAGTCTATATTCAGCTCTGGAAGTGAACATTCTGTAAGGTTCTTCAGTTCCTTTTGTAATTAAATCATCAATTAAAACACCTATATAAGCTTCATCTCTATTCAAAATAAATTCACCTTTATCGTGAACTTTATTATGCGCGTTGATTCCAGCAATTAGACCTTGTCCTGCAGCTTCTTCATAACCTGTTGTTCCATTGATTTGACCAGCGAAATAAAGATTTTCAACCAGTTTTGTTTCTAATGTATGGTTCAGTTGGGTAGGAGGGAAGTAGTCGTATTCTATCGCATAGCCGGGACGGAAAACTTTTACATTTTCGAAACCTGGAATATGTTTCATCGCTTTGATTTGAACATCTTCTGGAAGTGAAGAACTGAATCCATTCACATAGATTTCCACAGTTTTCCAACCTTCTGGTTCCACAAATAATTGATGTCTGTTTCTCTCCGCAAAACGGTTGATTTTATCTTCAATACTTGGACAATATCTTGGGCCTAAACTCTGGATAGTTCCGTTAAACATAGGACTTCTGTCAAATCCTTCGCGTAAAATATCGTGTACAGTTTCGTTGGTATATACAATATGACAGCTTAATTGTTTCGTTAACTTAGGTGTATCTAAATAACTGAATTTTTGAGGTTTTTCGTCGCCTTTTTGTTCTTCCATTTTAGAATAATCGAGACTTCTTCCATCTACGCGTGGAGGAGTTCCAGTTTTCATTCTACCAGCTTCAAAACCTAAAGAGACTAATTGTTCTGTGATTCCAAAGGCTCTTGGTTCTCCCATTCTTCCACCACCTAATTGTTTATCTCCAACGTGAATCAATCCGTTAAGGAAAGTTCCGTTGGTTAAGACAACAGATTTAGCTTTGATTTCGATTCCAAGAGAAGTTATCACACCTGCAACTTTGTTATTTTCGATGATGAGTTGCTTTACCATATCTTGTAAAAAGTCAAGATTAGGTGTGTTTTCAAGTGCTAAACGCCATTCTTCTGCAAACATCATTCGGTCATTTTGTGTTCTTGGAGACCACATTGCAGGACCTTTGGAGAGATTCAGCATCTTGAACTGGATTGCAGACTTATCCGCTACAATGCCAGAATAACCTCCCATTGCATCTATTTCTCTTACAATTTGTCCTTTTGCAATTCCTCCCATTGCAGGATTACAGCTCATTTGTCCAATGGTTTGCATATTCATTGTAACAAGGAGTGTTTTTGAACCAAGATTGGCAGCAGCAGCAGCAGCCTCGCAACCTGCGTGACCAGCTCCAACTACAATTACGTCGTATATTTCGCTTATCATATTCTATATTTTAAAAGTAATGTTTCACGTGGAACATTAACCATAATATTGGAACTAGCCCCGATTGACTCAATATTATTTAATTATGTTTTTATTGAATCGTCGAAGCTCATTCTTCGCTTTGTAGCGGTTACCCCGGAGCTAGCTTTGCGAAAAGCATTGACGTGAGGAGTAAAAGCGGAAAGCGGGATTAAGCTCCTAAAAATTTTTAATTTGATTGATATAAAAATCTTCTTTTGCTCGCATTTGAATCTGCTCTTCCTCAGTTTTATCCTTATATCCACAAAGATGAAGAATCCCGTGAGCCAAAACGCGATTCAATTCTGATTCAAAGTTTTGGGATAGGGTAGAAGCGTTGTCCAAAATGCGTGGCAAAGATACGAAAATATCTCCCGAAATGGTTTTTCCCTTCACGTAGTCAAATGTTATGATGTCTGTGTAATAATCGTGATTAAGATAATCTTGATTAACTTTAAGAAGATAATCGTCATCGCAAAAGATGTAATTGATTTCTCCAAGCTTTTTGTTTTCTGAAATAATAAGGTTTTCCAACCATTTTGAAGTGTCTGGATGAATATCTTGAGAGTCGATATTTTCGAAAAAATAGTTTATCATTTTGTTAAAACCAATGTCCTAAAATGACACTGAAAATGCCTTTATATTTGTTAAGTGATTTGCTAACGTTGAGTTTGATTTGCCCAAATGGAGATTTGTAGCCTGCCGTTAGACCTATGGAGCTATAATTAACCTTTATGGCTTCATCAACTTTTATGGAACTAAATAAGTTTACAATGCTGAAATTGGCTATTAAAAAATAATTTTTGTCGAAGCGAAACTGGAAATCACTAGATGCTAATAGGATGTTATTATCTGCAAGGGACGCAAAATGATAGCCTGCCAGCCGCTTGAAATTTACGATAGGTTGCTCGAACAAACCCCCAATTCTATACTGGTAAAACGTAGGATTATTTTCACCTATAGTAATACCTCCGAAAAGATTAAGTCGGTATGTAAGGAGTTTAGAAATGAAAAAATTCATTCTGATATCTGCCTTTATGGTAATTGGTTTCTTTTCTAGGTCTGAATTGAAAAGATCTATGATTTTTCCTTCAGCATTCAGATAAAAACCTTTTGTAGGAAAATCTTTGTCATTTTGAGTATCGCTCTTTAGAAAAACGTAGGGATTAAGATATCTTTCAACCTTATCATTTTGTCCATTTTTTTCACTTTCAAAATAATCGTGACTGAAACCACCTCCAAGTGCGAAACGGTCTTTCCATACAGATTGTATAAAAACCTCGTTACGGAACCATTTCCAGCTATCTATGGCATCATTAGAAAAGTTTTTGATATCGAAGCTCATTCCTGAAGAATAAAGTCCAAAACCGGGAATATAGCCGTTATCTATAAAATAGTTAAAGTAGTATCTTGGATTATCACCAACAACTATGTCCATAGATAAATTTGAGTTTCTAAAAAGTAGTCGTTTCGCTGAATAATTCAATAGCAAACCTGTTTTAAAAATCTCGTCATAATGCAACCCGAACTTCAAAAAATGTCTGGCTTCATCCTCTGTAACATATAACTTTAGATAATTCCTGTTATCTTGCTGAACGATGTCATAGTTAATAAACTTATAATTGTTAGTTGCGTACAGTTTATCAATCATCTTATTCACACTTCCATAAGTTTGCATAGAAGGTAATTTAAGCCCCATTTTTCCACGAATATAGTTGGACTTATAGATCCTTCCATTTTCTACAACAAGACTGTCAATTTTGTAAACGCTGGAGTAAATAGGATTGATAGAAACTCTTATTCTCTCAAAATTTCGTTTTGGTAGCTTGTCTAGAATATCAACATATTTTTGAGCTTCTACATAACCGCTGTCAAGAATTTTTCGTTTATCATCATAACTTGTAGCGGTAATACCTGACAGATCGGGTTTTATATTGATATCGGTGTATTTATATTGATTTATTGTTTCTTTTTTGATTCCAAAATCAATGACTTGATTCATGAGTGAAATAACACTATTGAGATTTTCCCTCTTTGCTAGAGGCTGGTTGAGATCTACCCCAATAACAATATCAATTCCCTTATCTTTTAAGGGTTTAGAAGGGAAATTTACGCTCATAGCACCATCTACATAGATGCTGTCACCAATTTTCACAGGCTCCAAAAGGGATGGAAACGCAGAGCTCGCAAGAATAGATGAAACCAGATCGCCTTTCTCAAAAATCTGCATGCGTCCGCTTTCAATATTGGTGGCTACACACATAAAAGGTATCGGCAACTTGGAAAAATCATCAATATTGGAGACGTTTTTCAATAATTCTTTCAAAAGATAAACGTTTCTCTGACCTGTGCTGATTGACGAGGGCAAAGAAACTTTACCATTTCTCAGAGGTACAGTGAGAAGATATTTGTCCACACTTTTGCTAAAGAAAGAAGTTTCCTGACGTGGTTTCGGATCCGTGATAAGCGAATAAAAATCCGTATCCATTACAACTTTTTCAATATCTTTTCCAGTGTATCCTGCAGCATATAATCCACCAACAATTGCTCCCATACTGGTTCCGGAAATATAATCGATTTTAACGCCCAAAGAATCTAAAACTTTCAGAACACCAACGTGCGTAAATCCCTTTGCACCACCTCCAGAAAGTGATAACCCTATTTTTGGATTTTTGGGAATAACAAGATTTTCTTTTACCTGAGAATAACTCATCAGATAAGTTAGAAAAGTAACCAGATAAAAGAGTTTCTTAATCATTTGCTAATTTTTTATATAGATTCTTTTGACTCTTGGAGAAATCGACGTTAATACTTCGTAAGTAATTGTACCACAATATTTTGAAAAATCTTCAAGCGTAGGATTTGAATTAAATATGGTTACAGAATCACCTTCCTTGGCAACAACATTATCCACATCAATCATCATCATATCCATGCAAATGCTTCCGACAATTGGGCAGAGTTTATTATTAACGCCTATATTTCCGACTTTGTTTCCAATCAGTCGTGGAATTCCGTCTGCATAACCAACTGGAATTGTAGCAATTTTTGTATCGTGTTCAGCTATGAATCTTCTGCTATAACCAACAGATTCTCCCGTTTTTACTTCTGAAATTTGAGAAATAACAGTTTTAAAACTAACCGAATGCTGAAGTTGTTTTTTTATTTCAGGATTCGAAGTTTCTCCAATCATTCCAATTCCAATTCTTACCATATTGTATTGATAATCAGTAAAATTGGTAATTCCAGAAGAATTAAGAATGTGTCTTATTGGCTGATAACCCAATTTGTCAATCAAATAACTCGAATTCTTTTCAAAAGTTTTTAATTGATTCAAAGTGAATTCTTTTTCTTCCGGCATATCAGATGAAGATAAGTGACTGAAAATACTCTGAACTTTGACATTCATCGTATTCAATTTTTCAGTTAATTCATCCAATTCAAAATCCTTAAAACCAAGACGATGCATTCCCGTTTCCAATTTAATATGAATAGGGTATTTCTGTTGATTTCCAGACTTTATCAATTGTTCATTGAATAATTCCAAAACCCTCAAACTATAAATTTCAGGCTCCAGATTATATTCGATAACACTGTCATAACTGTGTTGTTCAGGATTCATTACTATAATTGGCGTTGTAATTCCCTTTTTTCTCAATTCAACACCTTCGTCAGCAAATGCAACTCCAAGATAATCGATATGGTGATGTTGTAGAAATTCGGAAATTTCATAACTTCCTAATCCATAAGCATTTGCTTTTACCATGGCCATCATTTTGGTTTCTGGTTTTAGTAATGATTTGTGGAAATTAATATTATGAAGAATCGCATTCAGATTGATTTCAAGAACTGTATCGTGTTTTCTGAGTTCAAGAATTTCTTTGATTTTTTCAATCTCGAATTTTCTTGCACCTTTCAGAAGAATAACCTGATTTTCTAAATTATTAATCACCTTACTTTCAATAAATTGATTTGTAGTATTAAAAGTAAAAGTTTCAGCGTTAAATAGTTTAAAAAATGAACTAATTTCTTCTCCAATCAAGAAAACTTTATCGAATTTTTGTTCATTAACCAACTCAGAAACCTCAGAATATAATTCTTCCGAATTCTCGTTAGAATCCAAAATATCTGTTAGAATCAAAGATTTTTTCGGTTTGTTATATTCGCCAATAAATTGAAAAGCAATTTTCAAAGAATCCAAATCCAGATTGTAAGAATCATTGATAATCAGATTATTTCTAATTCCTTCAATACTTTCCAAACGCATTTCTATCGCTTTAAGAGCATCAATTTTTTCTTTGATTTTAAGATTCGTAAGTTTTAATTCTTTCAAAATTCCAATTAAAGCCAAAACATTGGTCAAGGTTGCTTCGTCTCTTTGATTGATTGGAAGCGAGAATTCTTCCTCAAAATATTTGATTTTAATATCCTGATTTCGGTCATTAACATCAGAAACAATCGTGATAGCATTGTTATTCTTTAGTCCATAAGATATTAATTTTTTACTTGAGTATAAGTGATTAATTAAATTTTCTGTCAATTCGTTATCAGAATTAAAAAATATAATTTCCGAATGTTTGAATAGCTTTACTTTCTCTTTAATTAATTCTTCTTCAGAACTGAAATTTGCTGAATGAGCTGTTCCAATATGCGTCAATAATCCAATCTTCGGATGGAAAAGATTTTCCTGTTTGTCCATTTCGTCGGGCTTCGAAATTCCAACTTCGAAGATTCCTAATTCGTGCTTTTTATCGATTTGTAATAAAGACAAAGGCAAACCGATTTGAGAATTAAAACTTTTTGGACTTTTAACGGTAACAAATTCATTCGAAAGACATTGATAAAGCCATTCTTTCAGAATTGTTTTTCCGTTACTTCCGGTTATTCCAATCGAATTGATGTCAGAATGTTCAAAATGATATTTGGCAAGCGTTTGTAAAAACTCAACCGAATTTTCTGTAATGATTTGATTGACAGTAGGATTATCAATTTTATGTTCTGTGATAATGGTGTCGATTCCTCTTTCTATAACAGTGTCGATATATTTCTGACCAGAATTTTTTTTGGTATTGATAGCAAGAAATGCAGTGTTTTTTGTAGAATAAATAGTCCGGCTGTCAAAAGCAATATTTTTGATTTTGATTTCGTCGTTTCCTATGATTTCGGAATTGGTAATTTGTGCAATTTCTTTTGCTGTATAATTCATTTTATTATAAATCGTCTATAACGAATTTTTTATTTTCATCCTGATAATTATTATATAATCGTAATATTTTCAGGTATTTAGACTCTAATTTATATATCAGAGTTGTTTGTTCTGTTATCAGAAGTTTATTATAATTTGGAAATTTTTCCAGCTTTTGAAAAGTTACCTTTTTATCTAAAATCAAACCTATTTTATGATTAAGAATATTCATAAAGTTTTGATATTCTTTGTAAGTAAACCTATTTCCGATATAATCTTCTATCTGCTCCAAATCTGCGAGCGCAAACTTAGACCATCTTATTTCCATACTTTTTCAAAAATCGTTCTTCTGAAATTTTTATAACATCATCGTGGGAAAAATAGGTTTCGTTATCAAAATCTTTTTCCGCTTCTTCCAAAGTTTGTAAAAAAGAAGTCTCTGGGTCAATGATTTCGGCAATCTTAAGCAATTCTTCAGGATTGAATTTCTTTTCTTTCATTTTTCGGAAAAAAGTAGGTTCAGAGATTCCGCTTTTTTCAATAATATATTTCAATTTGAAAGGAGAATTTTTCAAAATCTCATCAATCGAATTACTGATTCTGATATAATTTTTAATTTCTAATATCATTTTTTGATAGTTTTTACTATTAAAATTTAAACAAATTTAATTAAAATAATGATATTAATCTTCTTTAATCTTCAAAACTTCCTCCACAAAAATTCTTCTGCTCACAGCATCGTAAGCTTCTGTTTCGCCCAGTTCAACTAATTCCTTTCCTGCAGAAGTTCGCATAGAATAGTTGGCAAGATTTCCTGTTCTTCTACAAATTGCGTGAACTTTGGTGACATATTCTGCAGTTGCCATTAGGTTTGGCATTGGACCAAATGGACGACCAAGAAAATCCATATCCAAACCGGCAATCACAACCCGAATTCCATTATTTGCTAATTGGTTCGCAACATCTACAATACTTTCATCAAAAAACTGCGCTTCATCTATCGCCACCACATCACAATTAGAACCCAGCAAAAGAATCTCAGAAGGGCTTTCTACGGCTGTACTTCGGATTTTGGTCTGGTTGTGGGAAACTACATCTTCCTCAGAATAGCGTGTATCGATTCTTGGTTTGAAAATTTCCACATTCTGACCAGCCATTTCCGCGCGACGGAGTCTTCTGATAAGTTCCTCCGTCTTTCCGGAGAACATAGAACCGCAGATAACTTCCATCCAACCGCTTTGTTTGGAATGATTAATTGTATTTTCTAAAAACATTATTAATTTAGCAAAAAATTGTTTTAAAATTTTTGTTTCAGCGCAAAGGCACAAAATTAATTTATCTAATCAAAAATTAAGGCACGAATTGATTTTTAATCATTCACATTTTGCGACTTAAAAATGTTTGCTTGTAAAAAAATAGCGACTTTGCGATTAAATTTAACAGCATTCATAGATTAAAATAATTGTAGTAAAACCTTTTTGGGAACAAAATTGTTCTTAAATTTATATTCATCAAATTTAAGTAAAAATTAATAAGATATATTATGCAAAATTGGCGGGAATCATACGAGAAAATTTTCGGAGAGATGAAGAATCTTTTGTCAGAATTATCAAAATCTGATACTTATGAAGAGATTTTGGCGAAAGAAAATGAAATCAATCAACTATATCAAAAGTTTTCTTTTCTAAAAATTTCTCAGATTGTTGAGTTTTCGTCAACGGAATTTCAGCCTTTGCAATCAATTGAAAATCAAATTATAAATACTAATTCAGATTTGTTATCAGTTGAAGAATTTGACGATGAAAATAAGGTTGCAGAAATTATTGTAGAAGAGATAGAAACACAAGTTATTTTTGCGAATGTTCCCGAAGTGGAAGAAGTTCATTCTTTTGCTGAGATTGATTCTCAAGAGAATTTAGTTGAAGAAATTATTTCGGAAGATAAAACTGAAGAAATTCACCAACAGGAAAAAATCATCGAAGAAGAATTTGAAACTACAAACGGCGAATTGGTTGAATCAATTTCAGAAACGGAAGTTGCTAATGAAATTGAAGCTCAAAATTATCACGAAGAAATAGTTGAAGCCATTGAGGAAATTAAATCTGAGGAAGAAAAACTGTTAGAAGAACCAGCAGAAAAACTGGAACCGATGCAAGATAGCCAATTTTCTTTTGCAATGACAAAAGAAGAGCCTGTTGCAGATGATACTTCAAATGATGATTATGAAGCAAGATTGGCAGAGAAAGAGGCTAAACTGAAAGAACTTGAAGAAAACAGAAGAAAAATTGTAGAGTTTTCTAAAGAAAATACAGAGCCGAAGGAAAAATCTCAGGAAGTTTACGAATCTCCAAATCAAGAAACGCATCATGATAAAAAATTCAAATTGGCAAACATTAAAGGTTTGAAAGTAGCAAAATCTTTGTTTGATGATGATCATTTGGAAGAGCTCGAAAAACCTTCTCCAGTTCAAAATTCTGGAAGTCTTTTAAAGAATAATGTTCCGACAGATTATATGGAAGCGCCGAAGCCAAAGCCAGAATTCAAGCTGGATTTGAATGACCGGATTGCTTTTTCTCAGTATTTATTTAATGGAAGCCAAAGTGAACTTAACCAAGTCGTTTCTGTTCTGAATTCCTTCAATTCTCTGGAAAAAGCTAAGGAATTTTTAAGTGATATCTATTACGAGAGAGAGTGGAAAAAGGTGGATAATTATGCACAAAGGCTTTGGACTTTGGTAGAAAACAGGTTTTTGTAGATGAGCGGTATTCTTTATTTTGTTCCGACACCCGTTGGAAATCTGGAAGATATGACTTTCCGTGCCGTGAAGGTGCTGAAAGAAGTGGATTATATCCTGTGTGAGGACACCCGAACTTCCGGTGTTCTTCTCAAACATTATGAAATATCCAAACCGCTGAAATCCTATCATTTGCATAACGAACATCAAGCGACTGAAAGAGTTGTTCAGGATATAGAAAATGGACAAAATATTGCCATCATCACCGATGCTGGAACACCAGGAATTTCGGACCCTGGTTATCTTCTGGCGAAAGCTTGTGCAGATAAAAATCTGGAAATGATTTGTCTCCCTGGTGCAACAGCATTTGTGCCAGCTTTGGTAGTTTCCGGATTACCCAACCACGATTTTTATTTTGCAGGATTTCTTCCTCAAAAAAAGGGAAGACAAACCAAACTTAAGCAACTGGCTGAGGAGAAAAAGACAATTGTTCTTTACGAAAGTCCACATAAAATCAATACAACACTTGAACAAATCAAGGAATTTTTTGGAGAAGAAACCAGAGTAAGCCTGAGCAGGGAAATTTCAAAAAAATTCGAAGAAACTAAAAGAGGAACAATCAATGAGTTAATTGAATTCTCAAAAAGTAAAACAGTAAAAGGTGAGATTGTCCTGGTGGTAAATAATTCTTAATTTAATTTCAAAAACATATTATTATGAGAACAACATTTTTTAAAACTATCAAAAACACAGTTAAGCATTGGTATTTACCTTTAATTGTAGGTATTTTACTGGTGATTATGGGATTGTACATGTTTAGCATTCCACTAGCCACTTACCTGTCTCTGGTGCTGTTTTTCAGTGCGTCATTTTTGGTTTTCGGGATTATGGAACTTGTGTTTGCAATACAAAACAAGGATAATCTGGACAATTGGGGCTGGTATCTGGTAGGTGCTTTGCTGGATCTTTTTGTAGGGATTATGTTATTTTTTCAGCCGCAGGTGGCATTTGTTGCTTTGCCCTATTTTGTTGGATTTTCATTGATGTTCCGTTCTGTACAGGGGATTGGTTTTGCCTTTGATCTCAAAAGCTATGGCGTTTTGCAGTGGGGGAATCTGGCGCTGATCAGTTTTCTTGGCCTTATCGGGTCTGTTATTCTAATCCTTAATCCTGTTTTAGCCGGAATTTCTCTGGTTGTTATAACAGCTGTGGCATTTATTTTTTCAGGTATCTCTGCAATAATTCTTGCATTCAATCTCAAAAAACTGAAAAACTATCCAAACAAAATCAGCAAAGAGTTAAAAGACAAAATTGAATCACTTAAAAATGAATATCATAATGAACTTAATAAATAAAACTTTTTCATAGGCATATTTATATTTTTTCTGAAGTCATGCACAATCGCCTCTTCATGGGTGATTGGTTTCCAAATCATGGCGATTTCATATATTTGTCTTTTAAAGATTAATTTATCTAACATTTCAAATGGGATTATTACAAGGTAAAGTTGCCATCATTACAGGCGCAACAAGAGGTATCGGGAAAGGTATTGCAGAAGTTTTTGCCAAAGAAGGCGCAAAAATAGCATTCACCTACGCCGGTTCTGTAGACAAAGCAAAAGCATTAGAATCAGAATTAAGTAATATTACAGAAATCAAAGGTTACCAGTCAGACGCTTCGGATTACGACGCAGCGCAGAAATTGGTAGATGATGTTTTAGCAGAGTTTGGGACGATTGATATTCTGGTAAACAATGCCGGGATTACCAGAGATAATCTGATGTTAAGAATGTCCAAAGACGATTGGGATACGATTATCAAAGTTAATTTGGATTCTGTTTTTAACCTGACCAAAGCGGTTATCAAGCCAATGATGAAGGCCAAATCGGGCTCAATCATCAATATGACTTCTGTCGTTGGTGTGAAAGGGAATGCCGGGCAGGCCAATTATGCGGCTTCTAAAGCTGGTGTTATTGGTTTTTCTAAGTCGATTGCATTAGAATTAGGATCCAGAAATATCCGTTGCAATGCCGTGGCGCCAGGTTTTATAGAAACCGAAATGACGGCCGCCCTTGATGAGAAAACCGTACAGGGATGGAGAGATGGTATCCCGTTGAAACGGGGTGGACAGCCGGAAGACGTGGCTAATGCCTGCGTTTTCTTAGCAAGTAATATGTCTTCCTACATCACCGGCCAGGTTCTGAATGTTGACGGCGGAATGCTGACATAATAGAATTTAATATTCAGTGAAAAAAGACTTTTGATTTCAAAAGTCTTTTTTATTGTCTTAATGCCAGGTAAATTATTTTTACTCAATATAAATAACCTCTCGTATAGGCTTTTTTCATCCTAAACCTAATCAGGAAAAGAAGAAATAGTGCTAATTTAGAGTTTCTATAAAATTTTGTAATGAAAGTAGCACTCTTTATCCCCTGTTATATAGATCTGATTTACCCCAAAGTCGGTATTGCCACACTTGAGCTTTTGGAGCGATTGGGCGTAGAGGTCACAGTACCTCTGTAGCAGACCTGTTGTGGACAGCCTATGGCCAATGAGGGCGATCAGAAACATTCTATAAGGACAGAAACTCAGTTTTGTGAAAATTTTAAGGATTTGAATTTTGATTATATCGTTGGGCCGGCAGGGAGTTGTGTCAAGCACGTCAAGCTCCATATGGATGCAATTCCTCAAACCGAAACTGTTACAGAAATCCGTCATAAAACCATAGAATTAGTAGAGTTTTTACACGATGTTCTCAAGATAGAAGAATTCCCTTGGGCAGATTTCCATCATACGGTGGCTATCCATAATTCCTGCAGTTCTATCCGCGGCTTACACGTTGCATCCCGTTTTGAGTGGCAGGAACCTTACTTTAATAAAACCGAAGA
>DLND01000077.1:0-26071 GCA_002476905.1 Flavobacteriales bacterium UBA7519 | reverse complement strand
ACGATTGACAGGCCACAAGAATGCTGTGGCTTTGGTGGGACGTTTTGTGTAACCGATGAAGCGGTGAGTGCCAAGATGGGGCAGGACAAAGTTGCTGATTACACAAGGCATAAAGTAGAATATGTAGTTTCGCCGGATATGTCTTGCCTGATGCATCAGGAAGGCATTGCCAAAAGAGAAAAATCAGACCTCAAATTTGTACATATTGCTCAGGTTTTGAATAACGGACCATTCTAAAAATCACAAACAATGGGAAAAATAAACGTAGAAGATAATGCGAGAAAATTCATCAAACAGGATGATGTTCACGAGGCGCAACACGATAAAAATCTTTATAATACAATTATCAAGCGTAGTAAAGTATCCTCTGAGATTCCGGAATGGGAAGAGCTTAGAAATCTGGCTTCGCAAATCAAAGAACATGCGCTGACGCATCTGGATCACTACATAGACCAGTTTGCAACAAAAGCCGAGGAAAATGGTATCACTGTTCATTTTGCAAAAGATGCCGATGACCATAATGCTATTGTTTTTGATATTTTGAATTCTCACGGTGCAAAGCGCATCATCAAAAGCAAATCGATGCTGCAGGAAGAATGCGGGATGACACCTTTTCTTGAAGAACGAGGAATTGATGTCCTGGAGACAGATCTGGGTGAGCGTATTCAGCAGTTATCAGGCGAACGGCCAAGTCATATTGTAATGCCTGCCATCCAAAAAACGACGGAAGATATTGCCAAACTATTTGCAGATAAAATTGGTACGGATCCTAACGATAATGATCCGCATTCTCTCGCAGAAGCAATGAGGAACAATGCCCGTCCAAAATTTTTGGTGGCAGATGCAGGGATGACAGGCGCCAATTTTGCCGTTGCCGAAACCGGTACTTTTGTAGTATGTACTAATGAAGGTAATGCCGATCTTACCGCAAGCATTCCGCCGCTGCATATTGCCAGTATTGGGATAGAAAAGATACTGCCGAAGGTAGAAGATTTGGGTGTTTTTATCAGACTACTTTCCCGCAGTGCTTTAGGGACGCCGGCAACGCAGTATACTTCTCATTTTTCAGGCCCAAGAGAAGGATCTGAGATGCACATTGTACTCACAGATAATGGCAGGAGCAAACGATTGTCTATGGACAAGTTCTGGCATTCTCTCAAATGTATCCGTTGTGGTGCCTGTATGAATACCTGCCCGGTGTACAGAAGGAGTGGCGGATTGTCTTATGGTGCTACTTATTCCGGCCCGATTGGGATTATTCTGGATCCTACTTTTGATGAAGACACCTATTCAGAATTACCTTTCCATTCATCGCTTTGCGGCTCCTGTACAGAGATCTGCCCCGTTCATATTAATATTTCGGACCAGATTATCGAGTGGCGAAAAGTGATGATGGAGAAAAAGAAAACACCTTTTGGCAGAAGGCTGGCATTTGCTGCTGCCGACAGATTGCTGGGCAGTGCAACTGCTTTTAAAATGATGGAAAAGACCACTTACAATATGCTGAATATTCTCACAAAATCTCTATTGGAAAACAGCACGTTGGATCCTTGGGTAGAAGACCGTGAATTGCCTGACGTGAAAAAAGAAACCTTCAGGGACTGGTACAAAAAAAACCGAAAAAACAATGACTAAAGAAGAATTACTGAGTTCGGTAAGAACCAATCTTGCTAACCGCGAAAAAGTGGATTATCCCGCCATCCCGGATTATAAAAAGCCAGGGACAGATCTTAAAGCTGTTTTTGAAATTAACGCCAAAATTGCTGCCGTCGATTTTTATGATGTCGCATCGGTAGAAGAAGCGCAGGAAATTATGCGAAAAAAGCTTCCTGATGCTAAGGTCACTTGCTCTGCAACGCCTGAATGGAGAGGGAATAAAGATATACACGTGCAAAAGCCCGCGGATCTTAATGATGTGGATTTGGGTATTTTCCGTGCAGAATTTGGTGTGGCGGAGATGGGAATGGTCTGGGTCACCGAAAAATATCTGGTTACCAATTCATTAGGTTATTTATCTCAACACCTCGCTGTTTTGCTGGATCCTGAAGATTTGACCGAAAATATGCATACCGCCTACAAAAGAGTAGATTTTCCACACTCACATTATGGCTGTTTTGTGATGGGGCCATCTGCAACAGCGGACATCAGCGCCGTTTTGGTACACGGTGCACAGGGCGCACGGACATTGACTTTGTTCTTTATGAAAAAACCTGTGTCCTAAAATGACAATTAACGGAAAGCTTTACAGCAACATCCTTTTGGTTTTTGCTCTGGAATCAGAAGCCGGAAACGAGTTCGAAAATTATAATAAAGTCTTTGTAGGAATAGGGAAGGTTAAAGCGACTTATAATCTTACAAAAGCCATTCAGAAAGTGAATCCTGATTTGATTATTAATCTTGGAACAGCTGGAAGTACAACTTTTGACAGAGGAAGTGTTGTGAATTGCAGTCGATTTATTCAGAGAGATATGGATGTAAGAGCATTGGGTTTTAAGAAATTTGAGACGCCATTTTCTGATGAACCAATTCTTTTGGAATATGGAATTAAAACAAGCCATCTCCCGAACGGGATCTGCGGTTCCGGCGACCAATTCGAAATGGAACATAATAACCCCGAATACAACGTTATTGATATGGAAGCTTTTGCGTTGGCGAGAGTTGCAGAATATGAAGGAATCGATTTTCTTTGTCTGAAGTATATTTCTGACGGAGCAGACGGAAATGCGGCCGATGACTGGACACAAGAGGTTAGAAAAGCTTCAGTTGCGCTGAGAAGAGAACTAGATAATATTTGATAAAAAACCAGCCGAATTTGGCTGGTTTTTGTTATTTATTTCTGCAATTATCAACGACAGTAAAGGTTAATAAGTCAAACTTTTGTTCCATTTTATAATCAAAGCCTTCCGTTTTTAATTCTAAAGAAACTATCCGTTAAAAACTTGATTTTCCTGCTCTTGAACACGAATAAAAGTCGTTCTTTTGGAAAGCTCTTTCAACTTCGCTGCGCCAACATAAGTACACGTCGAACGAACACCGCCCAAAATATCTTTTACTGTATCAGCAACTGGACCTTTGTAAGGAACTTTCACAGTTTTTCCTTCGGAAGCACGATATTCTGCAACGCCGCCGGAATGTTTATCCATCGCTGTTTGAGAACTCATTCCGTAGAATAATCGGAAAGTTTTTCCATTTTCTGTAATCAGTTCGCCACCACTTTCGTCGTGTCCGGCAAACATTCCGCCCAACATCACGAAATCAGCACCACCGCCAAACGCCTTAGCCACATCGCCAGGAACTTTGCAACCACCGTCGCCGATGATTTGGCTGCCTAAACCGTGCGCCGCATCAGCACATTCTATAATTGCAGAAAGCTGAGGATAACCAACACCTGTTTTTACACGAGTTGTACAAACCGAACCAGGACCGATTCCAACTTTAATAATATCCGCGCCTGCCAAAATCAGTTCTTCCACCATTTCGCCAGTTACGACATTGCCAGCCATAATGATTTTATCAGGGAAATTTTGACGTGCTTTTTTCACAAACTCTACAAAATGCTCTGAGTAACCATTAGCAACATCAATGCAAAGAAATTGGATTTTCGGATTAGAATCCAGGATGGTTTTTATTTTCTCTTCATCTGCTTTTCCGGTTCCTGTGCTCAGTGCGATGTATTGGTAAAAATCATCGCTTTTATCTTTCAGAAAATCAGTCCATTCCTGTACAGAATAGTGTTTATGAACAGCCGTAATGATTTTTTCTTTGTAAAGTGCTTCCGCCATTTCGAAAGTTCCGACTGTGTCCATATTAGCAGCAATCAAAGGGACGCCGCTCCATTTTTTTTGAGTATGAAGAAAAGTGAATTCTCTCTCTATTGTCACTTCGCTGCGGGATTTGAGTGTAGAACGCTTCGGACGAAACATCACATCTTTGAACCCTAACTTGATTTCGTTTTCTATTCGCATACATCAAAATTAGTATATTAATTTTGAATGACCGACAGCCTGCAAGGTCTTTATTTTGACGTCAAAAAAATATTTAAAAGTAGAATTAAAACATCTAAGGACAGTAAGCAATAAAAATCTTAATCAATTATTGTGATATGAGATAATTTGACACGCTTTTTGGTTTACAAAAAACCATAATTTATTTCGTAAATTTGTCATATGCAATTCAAACTTCATTCAGAATATCAGCCAACGGGAGATCAACCACAAGCCATTGAAAAACTGGTAGATGGCATCCAGATCGGTGAAAAATATCAAACGCTACTCGGTGTTACAGGTTCCGGGAAAACGTTTACTGTAGCCAATGTTGTCCAGCAGGTGCAGAAACCGACTTTGGTTTTGGCGCATAATAAAACTTTGGCGGCACAACTTTTTATGGAGTTTAAAGAATTTTTTCCGGATAATGCGGTGGAATATTTTGTCAGCTATTACGATTATTATCAGCCCGAAGCTTTCATTGCTTCTACCAATACATATATTGAGAAAGATCTGAGCATCAATGAAGAAGTCGAAAAATTGAGATTGTCTGCAACGGCAAGTTTGCTTTCCGGAAGGCGTGATGTCCTCATTGTTGCTTCAGTTTCTTGTATTTATGGTATCGGAAACCCGACGGAATTTCATAAGTCATTGATTACATTAGATAAAAATGAAAAAATCTCTAGAACAAGGTTGCTCCATTCTTTGGTTAGTGCGTTATATTCCCGGGCGTTAAATGAATTTCAGCGTGGGACTTTCCGGGTAAAAGGGGATGTGATTGATATTTATCCAGCTTATGCTGATACGGCGATCAGAATTCAGTTTTTTGGTGATGAAATAGAAAAAATCCAGAGTTTTGATCCTGTTTCCGGTAACGTTTTATCAGACTTCGATTCTATTAATATTTACCCAGCCAATCTTTTCGTGACAACTCCTGAGACGATGCAAAGTGCTATTCGCCAGATCCAGGATGATTTGGTTAAGCAGGTCGATTTTTTTCAGGAAATTGAAAAACCTTTAGAAGCCAAACGTTTGGAAGAACGTACCGAACTCGACTTAGAAATGATTCGTGAATTGGGCTATTGTTCAGGGATTGAGAATTATTCCCGTTATATGGACGGACGTTTGCCCGGATCAAGACCTTTCTGTCTACTCGATTATTTTCCGAAAGATTATCTGATGGTGATAGACGAAAGTCATGTTACCATTCCTCAGGTTCACGCAATGTATGGAGGTGACCGAAGTAGAAAAGAAGTTTTAGTAGAACACGGATTCCGTTTGCCTGCTGCGATGGACAACCGCCCGCTAAAGTTCAATGAGTTTGAGGATATGCAGAATCAGGTAATTTATGTTTCGGCAACGCCTGCAGATTATGAACTGGAAAAAACCGGAGGAACTTATATTGAACAGATTATTCGACCAACAGGACTTCTTGACCCAGTTATCGAAGTCCGTCCAACAATGAATCAGATTGATGATTTAATTGAAGAAATCCATAAAAGGGTAGAGTTGGACGAAAGAGTTCTTGTGACGACTTTAACCAAAAAAATGGCGGAAGAACTGACGAAGTATTTTACAAAAGTTGGAATCCGAACAAGATATATTCATTCTGATGTGGAAACTTTGGAAAGGATTCAGATTATGCAGGATTTGCGTCTAGGATTGTTCGATGTTTTGGTTGGCGTCAATCTTTTGAGAGAAGGATTGGATTTACCAGAAGTTTCCTTAGTTGCGATTCTGGATGCGGATAAAGAAGGAATGTTACGTTCAAGAAGGTCTATGATTCAAACGGTTGGTAGAGCTGCGAGAAACCTGAATGGGCGAGCCATAATGTACGCAGATAAAATAACGAAATCTATGCAGGCAACGATAGATGAAACCAATTACCGCCGTGAAAAGCAGATGAAATACAATACTGACAACGGCAAAGTTCCACAAGCTTTGAATAAAAAAATTAGTGAAAACCTTGTGGGAAGAAGCAAAGATTTTCCGGATGAACGATATACTCAAAAGGAAATCTTGCAGGAAGTGGCTGAAACAAGAGCCAATTATGGAAGTGAAGATATCGAGAAAATCATAGCTCAAAAGCAAAAAGAAATGGAAAATGCTGCAAAAAATCTTGATTTTATAAAAGCTGCAAAATTACGAGATGAGATTGCAGCTTTGAAAGGTTAGAACTGTTTTTTTCGGATTGGAATTAATAAATCCATCAGTCCATTGATTTTGATTTCATAAACTGTGGATAGTTGCATTCCTAATTTTCCTTTAGGAAAGCCACCATTTCTCATAAACCATTCAAGATAAGAAACAGGCAGGTCTGCTAGAATTGTATTTTGATACTTGCCGAAAGGCATCTTCACAGTACAAATTTCTACAAGGATTTCAGGGTTTATTTCTTGTTCCATTTAAATTATAATCTTAGTCACATCTATATCATCATCTTGATTAGGAATTTTCAAGGGCGGAGGAGTGTCTTCTTCCGAAAATTCATCCCTGTAAACTTGGATTAGCATAACAGTAATTGACATCAGAATAGGACCAAAAATCAAGCCCATAAATCCAAAAATGTTCATACCCATAATAATTCCAAAAACGGTGATTAAGGGATGGATGTCTTCTAATTTCTTCAATAATGTAAATCGCAGAAGATTATCGGTCAAACCGACTACCACAAGACCATAGATTAAAACCCCAACACCTGCACCTGTTTGTCCTTCAGCAATCATAAATATCCCTACAGGAAGATAAACAATCGCAGCGCCGACAACCGGCAACATAGATGCAAGAGCCGTTAAGGCAAATAAAAGCATCGGACTAGGAGCTCCAAAAATATAATAACCAATCAAAGCGACAATACCTTGTCCAAGCGCAACCACAGGAATTCCAATCGCGTTTGCCATTACTAACTTTACAAATTTATCTCCCAGCATTTGCGTATTTGTTCTCTTGAAAGGCATTGCTTTGGCAACAATTTTTTCAAAAAGTCTGGCTTTTACAAACATAAAATACAAGATAAAATACATCGAAACAACTACTGTAAAAGTATTGAAAGTTGTGCTCAAAGCTTTTGTAGAAAATGTTCCTGCAAAATTGGTAACTTTAGTAATATTCTCTTTGCTGAGGATATCAAATCCCACTTTCTGATAAACAAATTGATGGATCTTCTCCAGGAATATATTGAATTTTTGCATATAAACCTCCGCATTTCCCATTTTGGAAACCAATTGGTCAACTGTAAAATAAACGGGTAAAATCAGAATAACAAGAGAGCCTAACATCAGAACTGTTGATGCAAGCCAGGGTTTCCAGTTTTTTTCCTCAATCAAATAAAAATTGAATTTTCTACAAATAATGTAAAGCGTAACTGCTCCTAAAAAAGAAGGAATAAATAATGCCAGATTCCAGCAAATTAACCCAACTAAGACACATATAACAAGAATTAATGCAATCTGTTTAATAATAACAGAATCTATTTGTTTACCGGAATCTGACATAGTTTTATTTCATTTAATTATTATCAATTTGTCTTGGCGCACCGCAGTACGCGCAGTAAGCAGAGTACATTGCAATGTAGGCGAATGGAATTGTAAGATAAATACCAACGCAACATAGTACCACACCTGCAATACTGATAAGACCCGCTAATAACCCGGTAAGTAAAATCGTGCCATAATTTTCTTTAGCTATGTCAAAAGATTTTTTAATAGCATCAAAAGCACTTGCCTTTTCAAAAATTAAAATTGGATAGCCTAAAAAGAACAGTGGCAAAGCAAACAAAGCAGGAAGAATACACATCAAAAATAGAATTGTAAACAAAATCTGAGTTATGAATGCGTAAAGAACAATATTGATAAAATTTTGTTTGTAAGCAAAAAAGATATCAGTAGCGCTAATCTGTTGTTTAAAATTCGATTTATTAGCGATATAAATTAAACTGACAAAAATCGGTGATAAAAGCAATGTTACGAGAAAATTAGCCCCACTATAAGCTACAAAACCCGGAGCAGCGATAATTTCTTTATAATCTACGTCTCCGCCGGAATCTTTAATTTGTTCCATAATTATTGCAGAATTAAACCCAGTGATAATTTGTATCAAGTAGCTTAGTAAAAAATATATTACCACAGCAAGTAGGCAATAAAGGAAAGTGTTTTTAAAAATTTCGAATGCATGAGAGATTATTGCACCAGTCTCTTTATTTGGTGAAGCGGCAGTTGTACCAAATTCATTAAAATTGTCCATAAAGTTATTTTTGTAGTTGATACTCAAATCTACACAAAAAAAATCTTAAACGGGTAAACTCAATAAAAATTATTCCTGAAAATCAGCGATAAAATGCTTGTAAAGCACATAGATTACAGCATTCCAAAACGGAAATGTCACAAAGATTCCGAAAATAAACATCACTAATCCGCTGTATGAAATGATAATCGATGCCAGAGTTGCGATAATAAATAACAAGATATTATTGCGAAAAACTTGTATGCTGATGCGGAAAGCCTGAAAAAAATTGTAGTTTTTGAAGAAAACGAGAGAAGGCGTCAGCAGCAGCATTGGAATCCAGATGAAAAAAAGAAGCAGCAGATAATTATTGATGATATTCCAAAACAATGCATAGATCACGAATAAGAAGAAATAATGCCCTTGGAATCCCGCAAAAAGGTCAGAAATATGTGGCGACTCACCAAGATCCAGTTTTCTGTAGATCTTCAAAAAACCGATATTAAGAGGGAAAATCACTGCCTTTATGACCATAACCACCATTGCAAAATACTGCGCATTTTCAGTTTTCATAATTTCAGAATATTTTTCCACAAATAACTTCGTATCGGAGTAAAACAAATCCTGTATTTTTAAAATTTCCTCGAATAATCCGTAATAGCGAAACGCATACATCGATGAAAACATTAATATGGTAAAATAAAGCACGGAAAACAGCAGCTGGAACGGCAGTGTTCTAATCCAATATTGAAAGGCTTCTGTCAGTATTTTTCCAATTTCTGGTTTTTGCGTCGTCATTTTTCAAATTTTTTTGCAAAAATAACGGATTGTAATTGATAAACTACATTTTAAGTCTTTTATCTTTTCTCTATCATCTTTTCTCTTATTTTTGTTTTTATGTTTCAGAATCCGAAGTTTCAAAAGATGGACGAGTTGTCAGAGAGAAAAGAACCATTCTTTTTTCTCATTAATTTTTTGATGGATGAAGTCAGAATATTCACAAAAATCGAAACTAAAAATAAAGCTTTGTTGGTTGATTTTCCGAATATTACAAACGTCAATTATCAACACGCAACAATTCCCAACTTTGAATGGAAATCATTTCCCGAAACATTAGAAGAATATGAAAAAGGATTCGAAATCGTTCAGGAAAATCTCAGAAAAGGAAATTCTTATCTGACTAATTATACCACAAAAACAGAAATCGAAACCAATCTTAGCTTAGAAGATATTTTTCAATTTTCCAAAGCAAAATATAAAGTTCTGTTTAAAGATGAATTCGTTTTTTTCTCGCCGGAAACTTTCGTGGAGATTATTGACAACAAAATTTTTACACATCCGATGAAGGGAACGATTGATGCAGAAATCGAAGATGCAGAAAATATCCTGAAAAATGACCCAAAAGAAAAAGCGGAACATTATACCGTTGTGGATTTACTTCGAAATGATTTGAGTATGGTTGCGGATAACGTTCAGGTGAAAGAATTTCAAAGAATCGATTATATCAAAACCAAGCAGAAAAATCTCTTGGCAATGAGTTCCGAAATCGAAGGAGAAATCAAACCGGAATATCAGAATAAAATTGGAACGATTCTTCAAAAATTATTGCCAGCTGGTTCTATTCTCGGTGCGCCAAAACCAAAAACGTTGGAAATTATTTTGAAAGCCGAACAATATGAAAGAGGATTTTATACGGGAATTGCAGGTTATTTTGACGGCAAAAATCTGGATTCCTGCGTGATGATACGTTTTATTGAAAAAGAGAACGAGAAACTGTTTTTCAAAAGCGGAGGTGGAATTACCCATCAAAGTGACCTTGTCAGCGAATACGAAGAAATGAAAAACAAAATCTATGTCCCGATTTATTGAAAGCATCAAAGTTGAAGACCAGAAAATTTTCCTGAAAGAACTTCATCAGAAAAGAATGAACGACACTTTTTCACACTTTGGAAAAGAATGTAAAATTGATATTTATAGTTTATTTCTCAATTTAGAGCACGATGAAGACGGACTTTATAAATTCCGAATCGAGTATGATTTGGACAATAATTTCAAAACGCAGATGATTCCTTATGTGATTTCAGAATTAGATGATTTTGAATTGGTTATTGATAATGAAATCGACTATAACTTTAAGTCTGCTGACAGAACTCAATTACAAAAATTGAAAGATAAAAGTCACGCCGATGAAGTCATTATTGTGAAAAATAATCAGATTACAGATACTTCATATTCCAATCTTTTATTCCTGAAAGATAAAACTTGGTTCACGCCGAAAAGTTATCTTTTGAATGGCGTAATGAGACAGCATCTTTTACAATCGAAAGAAATCAAAGAAACCGAAATCACTTTAGATAATATTAAAGAATTCACACATTTTCAGTTAATCAATGCCTTGAATGACTTCGATGATATGTTCATTTATCCAATTGAAAAAATTATTAATCTGCCGAAAGAGGAATCTGATTTGGAGTTTTGATTAATGTAATGTCATTGCGAACGAAGTGAAGCAATCTCATCAATAAAAAGGATCCATAATATCTTTGATATCTTCATATAAATCTTTCCAATGAGGATTTGTGGTATTAATAAGATCAATTTTTCTTTGTCTTGAGCCTGCTTTTAATTGTTTTTCTCTTGTAATTGCATCACCAATTTCCTGAAAAGATTCCCAATAAACCAGTTTGTATAAATTATAACGACTTGTAAAACTATTTTGATATTTGTTTTGTCTGTGTTCTACAACTCTGTTTGGTAAATGGGAAGTTACACCAATATACAATGTTGTATTATTCTTATTCGTCATAATATAAATGAAGCCGGCTTTCATTGAATAAAGGTAGCAAATGATTTATTTAGATTGCTTCACTTCGTTCGCAATGACAATGTTGACAAACATTAAAAGACTTTTGGCAACAATCAGAAATGTCAGACTGAGAGTTTACTTCAAAGATTCAAAATACTGTTTCAAAATATCCGCATTATTACATTCCGAAGTCATTACTTCCAAGATTTTCGGTTTAGAAGCTGGCTTGAAATAATTGGGTAAAACGCGGTCAAGAGAGATTTCATCTTCAACTCGTGTATAATCGAATCCAAAATTCTTTGCTAATAATTCGGCATTTCTATGATGTTGCGTTGCAATGAACTCGTCCAAAGCATTAGTTCCACTTGGTCCAGGAATGATTTTGAAAATGTTCCCTTCACCATTATTGAAGATCACAATTCTAGTGTAAGGCGGAATGTACTGATTCCAAAGTCCATTGATATCATAGAAAAAAGATAAATCGCCGGTAATCAAAATTGTTGGTTCATCTTCCATCATTGCAAATCCCATTGCCGTAGAAGTACATCCGTCAATGCCGCTAGTTCCGCGGTTGCAATACACGTCATATTTCTGATATTCAAACAATTGTGCGTATCGGATTGCGGAAGAATTGGAGAAATGAACTCTGTAATTTTCAGGAATTTGATTCGATAATTGTTTAAAAAGATAGAAATCCGAAAAAGGCGCTTTGTTCAGATATTCTTCGTGTTTGGCGTCTTTTTTATCTTTCAGAACATCCCAAAGATTGAAATAAGGTCTTGGTTCCAGATTGATAGATTTCAATAATTTGGAAAAGAAAACTTCTGGTTTGGTTTCAATCTTTTGTGTTAGAGAATAATAAGTATCTGGCTGCCAATATTCATCGATATGCCAATGTTGCTTTGGTTTTGCTTTTCTCAGGAATTGTTTCACTCTTTTAGAAACTACATTCTGCCCGATTGTAATCAATAAATCCGGCGCATAAGTATGATAATCTTCCTCAGAAAAATCGGTGATATATCGGTCGATATGAGCGAAAAATTTATCATGCTGAAGATTGGAATTCATTTCCGTTAAAACAACAACCGTATGATTTTTAACCAATTGTGAAAGTTGAGCTTCCAATTCCGGATTTGGAGACAATGTTCCAGCCAAAATCATAATTCTCTTGGAAGTATGCCAATCAGCAACCAGATTAGACGGAATCTCATAATTCTTTTTCTGAATCGTTTTCTCAACCGCAGGCATCACAGGCAATTCTTCCAACAAATTGTAAAGAGGTTCTGTCAAAGGAATATTGATGTGAACCGGCCCGCTTTTTTCGATGCACAGCTCAACCGCTTTTTTGATGGTTTCGAAATTATATTCATCAGCGCCATCTTTTTCGTCTTCCAACAGTTCGAAATCGCCGTAAGAATGTTGCTGAAAAATATTCTTCTGTCGAATGGTTTGTCCGTCAAAAATATCAACAAAATCTGCAGGTCTATCTGCTGTTAAAACCAAAAGCGGCACATTCTGATAAAATGCTTCCACAATAGCCGGATAATAATTGGTCGCTGCAGAACCACTTGTACAAGTAATCGCTACAGGTTTTTTAATCGATTTTGACATTCCCAAACCTACAAATGCAGCCGCTCTTTCATCCACTATACTGTAACATTGGAACGCATCAATCTCAGAAAAATGAATTGCCAAAGGTGCGTTTCTGGAACCTGGAGAAATGATGATTTTATCGATGCCGTATTGTTCAAGAATATGTGCGAGAATTTGGATGCTGCGTTTTGCGGAATATTGCTTCATTGCGGAATTTTAATTTGACAGATTACCGTCTTTTGAGACTACAAAACTAAAGAAAAGAATCTAGTAACTAAAACAATTCTCATCGTAGTTTAGCATAGTTTTTAACCTTTCGTACAACTCAGGAAATTTTTCTTTCAAACTCTTAGGATTTTCAAAAAAATATTCCATAATCACAGAAATGAATTCCTTTGAATTGACAAAAGCATAATCTCGAAAAAATCCAGAATTTTTTATTTTTTTATAATAATTTTCGTCTTTAAGCATCTTTTTTATTTTACGGTGTTCGTCCTCAAACAGTACATAATCAAAAGTATTTGTTCTTGGTTTTATTGCCTGATGAAGAATTGCGTGGGTGAACTCGTGAATGCCGAGATTAATATTATCATTAGAAATTTTGATTCCGTGATAAAAATCTTCCCAAGAGAAAACAACAGTTTTTTGCATAGAATTAAATTCTCCTTTATGAAAATCATCATTTATATTTGAATAGTAAGCTTTGGGGTAAACAATGACCTTGGTGAAAGAGTTCTGATGTTTGACATTCATTCCGAAAGTCAGTTCTGTAAAAGATGATGCAATTAGTATTTTTTGTTGATGCGAAAGCATTAAGTTTTCTCTTTCAATAATTGGATAACGTTTGAGAAAGTGTATGATTTTATTTTCAAAAGATTTTTTGAATTTTGGTTTTAAGCGTTTGTAAAATATGATTTCACTTTCCAGAAATAATCTGTCACTCTGTGAAAGTGATTTGGGAAAAATTGAGAAGTGATTGAAAAGAGGTCGTTTGAAAACCATTAGAAAAATAGGTTCGAAGTAAGCCCTAAACAACACAAGAGTAAGAGAAGTTATTAAAAAAACAATTAAAAGATATTCCAAATTTTTTCTTTAAAAATACTAAAACAATCGCAATTGTTGCGTTCTGCTTCCTGTAAAATGTTCGGTTGTGAGAACCGCTCTTTCCTGATTATTAAAAAATTTCTTCTTTCCGATTTCAAAGGTTTTATGAATCATTTCTGCGATGTTTCCTTCGCCTTGATACCGTTGGAAAAATCGTTTTTCACCAAGATTTCCGCCACGCATGGAGCGGATGAGATTCAGGACTTTGTCTTTTCTGTCTGGGAAATGCGCTTCCAACCATTGAACGAAAACGGGTTCAACAGTGTCATTTAGTCTTACCAAAGTATAACCGCAACTTCTTGCACCAGCTTGGGAAACAGATTTCATAATGGATAAACTTTCGTCACTTGTCAAAGCCGGAATCACGGGCGCTATCATCACATTCACAGGAATATTTTTCTCAGATAAAACTTCAATCGCTTTCAGTTTATTCTTAGCTGTCGAAGTTCTGGGTTCCATAACTCGTCTCAAATCTTCATTCAAAGTTGGAATGCTCATATTCACAGAAATCAGATTTTTCTCTGCCATTTTTTCTAGGATGTCCAAATCTCTCAGAATCAAAGCGTTTTTGGTAATAATGGAAACCGGATGTCTGTAATCCAAACAAACCTGAAGCAATTTTCTTGTGATTTCGAATTGTCTTTCAATGGGTTGATAGCAATCCGTATTTCCGGAAAGCATAATCGGTTTTGGAACGTATGATTTCTTTTGGAAAGTCTTCTCCAAAAGTTGAGGTGCATTCTTCTTGACCATCAGTTTTCTTTCAAAATCGATTCCAGCGCTGTAACCCCAAAATTCGTGAGTTGGCCTTGCAAAACAATAAGAACAACCGTGTTCGCAGCCTTGATATGGATTCATCGAATAATCCATAGCCAGATCTGGACTTTTCAAAACATTGATAATCGTCTTTGGAAAAACTTCTGTAACCTGCGTCTTGATTTTGTCCAATTCATAATCTTCCGGCTCGAAAGTATATCTGTCGAACCGGTTGATGACATTGCGTTGCGCACCTTGACCTTTTGGAATTAAATCTGACATTAGAATCTAATTTTCTCGCAGATTTAATTGATTTTAGCAGATTTACAATGAGAAATAATTTGCGCAACCTGGAAAATCAGCGAGAGAATGAGTTCAAAATTATCACTTGGAAAATGAAAAATATCTTAAAATTCTTGAAAGTTTTCCACAAAAAATCCGGCACATAAAGAACCGGAAATTTGTATAATTAAAATAGTGTGTGTTTAAAGGAATGCGTCCAACTCTACACCATCATTTGGAGAAGCATAACATTTCTTTGGCGATCCAAATAGCAAATGATGATCAGAATAATCACTTTTATAAATTCTGTTTTTTAAATATTTTCTTACTGCAATTGCGCTCAGGACCGCGGCTGTACCAAATAATCCTGCAAATATTATTTCGATATTTCTCTTCATACCAATATTAATTTCAGTTCTCAAAAGCAAATAGTGTTCCTTTTTATTTTATCCAAAATAACAGTTTTTGCAATTCAGTGGGTTTTTTCTACAGTTCGGTCAATATTTATTGCTTAACTTCTGTTATTGAAATAATTTTGACTCAAGAAATTAAAATATGAATAAGAAACCATTAATTACACTCACGTGGATTACACTAGGCTCATCCATTTTTTTCTTTACTTTTTTCTCAGATGAAAAAACGTTGGAAAGTTTTGGCTATAATTTAGTCATTTCGGGAATGTACGCTTTTGGATTAGGCTTGACCAATGGTTTTCTAAATGATTTCCTTAATAAAAAACTTTCTTGGACTGAACAAACCCGACTAAGAACCATCTTAGGAATTGTACTAACCGTTATTGTCAATTTTATAGTGGTTTACGGATGTAATTTTATCAATTTTGTTATCATTCAAAAAGTATCCACACCTGATGAATTCTTTTCTGGCAAATATAATTTTACCAATTGGTTTATGGTCAATTTTGCCTTGATGATTTCAGCTTTCCTTCACGCCAAAGGTTTTATGGAGGAGCTTAAAAAGAATACCAAAAAAGAAGTTGTAGAACAGAAGTTAATCGCAAAATCTGCCAACGCGCAATTCGAATCGTTGAAGAATCAACTGGATCCACATTTTCTTTTCAATTCTTTGAATGTTTTAACAGCTTTGATTGATGAAAATCCGGAACAGGCACAGAAATTCACGACATCGATGTCAAAGATTTACCGTTACGTTTTGGAACAGAAAGATAAGGAAATGGTAAAAGTGGAAGATGAGATAGAATTTGCTAAAATCTATTGCAATCTTCTGAAAACCAGATTCGAAGACAGTGTTAATTTTATTTTTGATGTTAATGTCGATGATTTGCAAAAGTTAGTTGTTCCGCTTTCGTTACAATTATTATTAGAAAACTGCATCAAACATAACTATGCAACATCCAACAAACCTTTGAACATCAGAATCTTTACAGAGGGGAAATTTCTCTGCATCGAAAATAATCTCCAGGTAAGAGAACAACTGAAAGAAAGTGCAGGAATAGGTTTGGCCAACATCGTTCAGCGTTATGCATTACTTACGAAAGAAAACGTTTTTATAGAAAAATCAGAACACAATTTTAAAGTAAAAATTCCAATATTAACAGAAATAAAATCTCAAACAATGACAACTTACACCTCAGAAACAGCAGAAAATATCGCTTACGAAAGAGCGGTAAAAAGAGTAAAGGAATTGAAAGGATTCTACGGAAATTTAATCTCATATTGCATTGTGATTCCGTTTTTGGTTATCATTAATCTATTGACATCGCCAGGACAGCTTTGGTTTTATTGGCCAATGTTAGGCTGGGGAATTGGATTGGCAGCTCATGGAATGAATGTCTTCGCCATTGGTAGAAACTGGGAAGAAAAGAAGATTCGAGAAATAATGAATAATCAGAAATCAATTTAAAAATCACTCACAATGGAAAATATAAATAAAGAAAATCCACGTTACGTAATGGCTGTGGAAAGAGTTCAGAAAATCAAAAAATTCTATACGGGAATCTTAGTTTTTGCAATTGTGTTTACAGTTGTTTATGGAATTAAATTCTTCAAAAATGGTTTTCCACAAAATCTTGGAGAGATGCGGGTTTCTTGGATTTTCATCATTTGGGGATTGATTCTGGCCATCAAAGGTGTCAAATTATTTTTCTTCAATTCCGATTGGGAAAATGATATGATTAACAAAGAAATAAAAAAACTAAACAATGGAAATTATTAATAAACAAGACGATATCAAATATCTTGAGGCTAAGAAAAGAGTAAAAAAACTCAAAGGTTTTTATTCACATTTAACGATTTATATTCTTGTGAATCTGTTTATTGTATTTATCAATATTCAGGATTTGAAACCTGGCGAAAGTTATTTTCAATATAAGAATTTCATCACTTTGTTTTTCTGGGGAATTGGATTGTTGGCTCACGGAATGAGTGTTTTTGTTCCACAATTTGTTTTGGGAAGAAACTGGGAAGAGAGAAAAATTAGAGAATTAATGAATAAAGAAAAATAATATTTTCCATAATTTCGAATTAATAAAAAGCTAACTAAAAATGATAAGAACGATAATCATCGAAGACGAAAAACCAGCAGTCAGAAGGCTTGAAAAATTATTAGGCTTATTTTCTGATTTAGAATTAGTTGCGAGCCTTAATTCTGTGGAAGAAGCCGTCGCTTGGTTTCAGGAAAATGAACATCCACAACTGATTTTTTCGGATATTGTTTTAGGCGACGGATTATCGTTTGATATTTTTGATAAAGTCTCAACCAAAGCTTTTATCATTTATACGACGGCTTTTGACCAATATACTTTGAAGGCTTTCAAACTCAACAGTATCGATTATCTTCTGAAACCAATTGAAGAAGAAGATTTGGCAAAAGCTATCGACAAATTCAAATCGTTTTTACCAGAAGAAGGTTTGGTTAATTCGCAGGAAATCAGACAAATTGTTCGAAAGGAAAAATCTACGCTTTCGAGAATTTTAGTCAAAATTGGGTATAATTTGAAAGTCGTTTCGATTAATGAAATAAGTTGTTTCTACAGCGAAAATAAAATCGTTTACCTCCAAACCAAAGTAAGAAACTTCCCAACAGATTTTACTTTGGACGAATTAGAAAATGTGCTGGATGAAGCCAAATTTTTCCGCGTGAACAGACAATTCATCATCAGTTCAGACTACATCAAAAATATTCACACTTCCCCGAATTACAAAGTCGATTTGGAATTTCAACCTGACGAAGAAATCTCGGTAAGCAGAGAAAGAGTGAAGGATTTTAAAGATTGGCTGGCAGGGAACTAAAATAAAAACGCCCGAGATTCTCGAGCGTTCTACTTAAAATTGAAATTGGGTTTTATCTTCTAGGACCATTCATTGCAAATTCTCTGTCTTTTTTGCAGGTAAGCCATATAATTCTCATATTGTTGTTTATTCAGGATTTTTCTGATTCTTGCGTTGTATTCTCTTTCGCTCAATCTTTCTCTTGACAACCTATCGATTTTCTTTTGCTGAGCGGGATTCAAACGGATTCCGGCAAAATCTTTTTGATATTGATGAGATTCTACTTTTACGTTTCTCATTCCGTTTTCTCTTTTTTGTGCACTAGCAGCGAATGCGATAAATAAACTTGCTGCTAAAACTAACTTTTTCATAATTTCTAAAATTTTAATTTTAATATTAATTAGCGTTCTTGTTTAATTAGATTCAATATTGATGCCTGGAAACGCCGTAAATAGGGCATTATAGATGAACGATTATTATTAGCCGACGAAGAAATCAAATGTATAGATGAATGGTTTTATTTGAAAATTCGAATAAAAAAAACCATTCAAATTTTTGAATGGTTTTATATTGGTAAACGTTTTTAATCTAGCTGATAACACCACTTCCAATCAATTCATCATCGAGATACCAAGCAGCAAATTGTCCTTCAGCGATTGCCGATTGTGGGTTTTCAAATTCCATAAAAAAGCCTTCTTCGAATTGATAAATCGTTGCTTTTTCCAAAGTTTGTCGATAGCGGATTCTTGCCATAACATCCATAGATTCTCCGTTTTTCAATTTCAAATCCTCACGAACCCAATGAACTTCAGAATTATCGATTTTCAAAGCTTTTCTGAAAAGACCAGGGAAATTTCTTCCTTCACCAACAAAAATGATGTTGTTTTCCATTTCTCTCGAGATGATGAAACAACTCTCTTTGTGTCCGCCGATTCCTAAACCTTTACTTTGTCCGATGGTAAAAAACTGCGCTCCCTGATGCTTGCCAATCACTTTTCCATCTTCTTTTTTATAATTGATTTTAGCCGACAGATATTCCAATTCTTCTTGTTTTGTAGAAAAGCTTGGTTGAGGTTTATGATATTCAGCAAAATCATTAAAGATTTCTACAATTTCACCTTCTTTCGGAACCAACTGTTGCTGAAGAAAAGTCGGTAAACTCACTTTTCCAATAAAACAAAGCCCTTGTGAATCTTTCTTATCTGCCGTTACCAACCCTTGTTCTTTTGCAATTTCACGTACTTCTGGTTTTGTTAATTCTCCAATTGGAAACAAGGCTTTTGATAACTGATCTTGACTCAACTGACAAAGGAAATAACTTTGGTCTTTGTTGTTATCTTTTCCAGCCAAAAGATGAAAAACTTCTTTCCCATTTTCATCAATTGTCGAATGAACTCGCGCATAATGTCCAGTCGCAACTTTATCAGCACCAAGCGATAAAGCTGTTTTCATAAACACATCGAATTTCACTTCGCGGTTACAAAGGACATCGGGATTTGGCGTTCTTCCTTTCTGATACTCATCGAACATATAATTTACAATTCTTTCTTTGTAGAGGTCACTCATATCAATCACCTGAAAAGGAATTCCTAATTTTTGTGCGACGAGAAGCGCATCATTACTGTCTTCTATCCAAGGACACTCGTCCTCCAAAGTTACCGACGCATCATTCCAATTGCGCATAAAAAGTCCGATAACCTCGTGACCCTGTTGTTGCAAAAGATAAGCGGTCACGCTAGAATCTACGCCTCCGGAAAGGCCAACTACTATTTTCATTTAATTTCAATTTTACGAAACTCTTGACGGGAGTTCTTAGTTTGATGCTGCAAAAATACGATTAAAATATTCGCCAAAAAACCATAATTTTAGACATTGAGAAAATCGATAGTGTGAAATAAGTTATAATTAATTTTTACTGGGGCAACTATTCCGTCTTCCACTCCCGCTATTTTTTTGCCATCGCTTTTCCAGCAGCAAAAATGAGCTTCGTTCAAGTCGGGTTGCAAGCGATTCGGTTTTCCAAATTCCATTGATAACATTAAAACTCAAATATTATGAAAAAAAAATTCACTTTATTATTGATGCTGATTAGCTTTTGGTCATTCTCTCAAATTGCAATGAGTTCTGGAACTCAAAATAATCGTTGGACATTTGGAGGTGGTTTAGGTGTAGGATTCGGGAGTAATTCTTATTTCAATTTTCAGGTTTCACCGAGAGTTGGTTATAAAATCACAGACCAATTAGAAGGTGGAATCATCGGAAACGTCTCGTGGCAAAGTTCGGATTATTACAAATCAACAATGTTTGGTGTTGGTCCTTTCGCCAATTATTATTTTGTTCGATCGTTTTTCGTTGGTGCTAATCTTCAGCAATATTTTATCAATTCGAAAGAAAAATTCTCAGGTTATAAATATAATACAGACGAAACTGCGCTTTATCTCGGTGGTGGTTATATGCAGAGCTTAGGAAATAATGCTTTTGCGCAATTTGGTGTTATGTACAATGTGCTTTGGAAAGAGAATAAAAGTATTTTCAGCAGCGGATTCGTGCCGAGTGTTGGTTTTGTAGTGGGCTTATAAAAAATAAAATGTTCCCCTATTTTCATTATTTTGTGTTTAAGCTGGAATAGAAGTGTCTGCATTAAAAATGAAGTCTTCTTTTGTAATGCCAACTACGTTTTTTAATTGGTAGTCTATGGATCCATCATTCATGATAGCATAAAAAATGACCACCTAAATATCTTAGGTGGTCAGCATTAATTTATTGATTATTTAACACTTTCGCTTGGCGTCTTTTCCTTCTGAGAATTGCCAATCAAACCGTCTTTAGTTTCATTAACTTCAAGTATAACTTTTTCGCCTTCGCCAAACTGTTTGTTGACAAGCATTTCCGCTAGAAGATCTTCAATGTATTTTTGGATGGCTCGCTTAAGCGGTCTTGCTCCAAAATCTTTGTCCCAACCTTTTTCTGAGATGAAATCTTTGGCTTCCTCAGTCAATTCAACTTTATAGCCTAATTTTTCAAGTCTGCTGTAAAGTTTTCCAAGCTCGAGGTCGATAATTTTCTTGATATCTTTTTGCTCAAGAGAGTTGAAGATAACGATGTCATCAATTCTGTTAAGGAATTCCGGTGCAAAAGCTTTCTTCAAAGCACTTTCGATAGTCGACCTAGCTCTTGCATCAGAATTGTTTTTCTTCGCATTAGTCCCGAATCCAACGCCATCACCGAAATCTTTGATATCTCTGGTCCCGATATTGGAAGTCAGAATGATAATAGTATTTCTGAAATCAATTTTTCTTCCAAGTGAATCGGTTACAAAACCTTCGTCCAGGATTTGCAATAAGATATTGAAAACATCTGGATGTGCTTTTTCAATCTCGTCTAAAAGTACAACTGCGTAAGGTTTTCTTCTAACAGCTTCTGTCAATTGCCCACCTTCTTCATAACCAACGTATCCTGGAGGCGCTCCAACTAATCTGGAAACCGCGAATTTCTCCATATACTCACTCATATCGATTCTTACCAAAGCTTCATCGGAATCAAATAATTCACGAGCCATTACTTTGGCCAATTCGGTTTTACCAACACCAGTTGTTCCAAGAAAAATGAACGTTCCGATAGGTCTGTTCGGGTCTTTCAATCCAGCTCTGTTTCTTTGGATAGCTTTCACTACTTTTTTCACAGCGTCTTCTTGACCGATAACTTTTCCGTTCAGCTTATCATCCATCTGAGCCAGTTTATCCAACTCATTTTTACCAACTTTTGTTACTGGAACGCCGCTCATCATAGAAACAACTTCAGCAACGTTTTCTTCAGAAACTTCTTCTTTTTTCTCTCTTACATCTTTATCCCATTGTTCTTGAGCGAGATTCAATTCGATTTGAAGTCTTTCTTCTTCGTCTTTCAGCTTTCTTGCCTCAAGATAATCCTGAGCTTTCACTGCTTTTTGTTTCAATTCCTTCACTTCTTCGATGCGAGATTCGTGGTCGATGATTTCCGTAGGAACTTTCATATTTTTGATGTAAACTCTAGACCCAGCCTCATCCATCGCATCAATCGCTTTATCCGGTAGGAATCGGTCTGTGAGATATCTTGATGTGAGATTAACGCATGCCGCAATAGCCTCGTCTGTATAAACAACGTTATGATGATCTTCGTATTTGTCTTTAATCTGATTCAGGATTTGAATCGTTTCTTCAATAGAAGTCGGTTCAACCATTACTTTTTGGAAACGACGTTCCAAAGCGCCATCTTTCTCGATGTACTGACGATATTCGTCCAAAGTTGTAGCACCAATGCATTGGATTTCTCCTCTTGCCAAAGCGGGTTTGAACATATTAGAAGCGTCTAAACTTCCTGTAGAACTTCCAGCACCTACAATTGTATGTAACTCATCAATGAAAAGAATGACATCTCTGTTTTTCTCCAATTCCGTCATTATCGCTTTCATTCTCTCTTCAAATTGTCCACGATATTTGGTTCCTGCAACCAAACTTGCAAGGTCAAGTGTGATGACACGTTTGCCATAAAGAACTCTTGATACTTTTTTCTGCTGAATTCTCAAAGCCAAACCTTCTGCAATAGCAGATTTACCAACGCCCGGTTCACCGATGAGAAGAGGATTGTTTTTCTTTCTTCTTGATAGAATCTGAGAAACTCTTTCAATCTCTTTTTCACGACCGATAACGGGATCTAATTTTCCGTCTCTTGCAAGCGCTGTTAAATCACGACCAAAATTGTCCAAAGTTGGAGTTTTGCTTTTCTGCGCACCAAGATTCCCAGAAGGTTTCTTCATCTGGCTATAAGGTTCATCCTTTTCATCGTCATCATCGTAAGCGCTGTTTTGTGGCAATTGATCGGTGTTTTTCAACATAGTTCTATAGGCTTTTTGAACGGCATCATAATCGATATCGTAAGCCTGAAGAATACTTGAAGTAGGATCTTCCTGTTTGTAAAGTACACCTAATAAAAGATGAACTGTATTGATGTCTGCAGACTGATACTGTCTGCACTCCAGCTCGGAACGTTTTACGGCCTGATCCGCCATTTTTGTAAAAGAAATACTACCCATATTAGATGTAAACGGGTTAGAGTTTACAGCGCTCAGGGTTTCGATTTTTCTCTTTATCTGGGTAAGGTCGGCATTCAGATTTTCGAGGATTTCTTTAGCAGAATTTTCAGTTTTGATAATTCCTAAAAGGAAATGTTCAGTATTCAGAAACTCACTCTGCAAACGTCTTGCTTCATTTTTGCTTTGCTTGAACACGCGGTTCAAACCATCTGAAAATTTATAATCCATAATTAAAAATATTCACTAAGTTATGTCTTTTATAAATAATTCTACAATTATTAATTGTAAAATTTGTAAAATTTGTTTTGCAAATTAATTGCCAATCAGAAAAACGGGACTTTCTGACCATATTTTTTTATCCACTCAAAAATGTTTAGGTTTGTAGTTCTCAAAAATTAAACTATGAATAATTGGGCAGAATATGTAGGTTATGTAGCATCGGCATTTGTGGTCGGGAGCTTTTTATTAAAAGAGATTAAGACGATCCGTCTTGTCAATCTGATAGGCTGTATTTGCTTTGTTATCTACGGCGTCTACAGCGGGATGCTTTGGCCTATTATTATTCCAAACGTGATATTGGCTTTGGTGCAAATTTATCATTTGGTAAGAACTATGAAGTCGTGAAAATTATTGTAAGTGTTTTTAACAATCTGCAGACTGACCAGCGAGTAGAAAAGGTTTGCAAGACACTTTATGATAATGGTTATTACCCACATCTGATTGGTAATGATTGGTTGGGCGCGCCCGAAATGGAAAGACCTTATCCATTTTACAGAATAAAACTTAATTCAAAAAAAGCTCGTTTCGCATACATAGAATTTCAGAACAAACTCTACCGTGAGCTGAAGAAAAATGCTGACAATAAGACCATTTTATTGGCCAATGATTTGGAAACAATAGTGCCAAATTATCTCATTTCTAAAAAATTAGGCATCCCTCTGGTTTTTGACAGCCACGAAATTTTCACCGAAATGCCAACAATACAGGGCAGATGGGTGAAAAAAATATGGAAAGCAGTTGAAAAGAAATTGGTGCCTAAAATAAAAAGAATGATCACTGCTAGTGATTCCTATGCCAATTGGTTTGTGAAAGAATATGGGATAAAGAGACCTACTGTTGTCAGGAATCTGCCAAGGAGATCTTATTTTTCCGGTATCAATGAAAATGACACAAAAATCATACTTTATCAAGGGTGGCTAAACTATTCCCGCGGGCTGGATAAGGCCATTCTTGCTATGAAAGGGATAGACAATGCTGAGCTTTGGATTGCAGGATGCGGACCGGCGGAAGATTTTTACCGTGCAGTTTCTATTGAGAATCATTTGAAAGATAAAGTCAAATTTATCGGAAAGCTTACACCGGCTGATCTCCTGAAGGTTACGCCGCAAGCAGATGTGGGAATCAGCATAGAAGAAAATAATGGGTTGAGTTATTATTATTCTCTACCAAACAAAATTTCGGATTATATCCAATCCAGGGTTCCTGTTGTGGTTTCTAATTTTCCAGAGATGCGAAAGATAGTCAATACTTTTTCAGTTGGTGAGATTATTGAAAATCATTCTCCGGAACACCTTGCAGGAAGGATAAACGTTGTACTGGCAAAAGGTAAGGCTTCTTATCTTAATCATCTCAATGCTGCTGCAGATGAGCTTTGCTGGGAAAATGAAGAAGACAAAATCCTGAAAATATTCTCCGACGCTGCAAAAGAAATTCTGTAGAAGGTTAACTTTTCTAGTCTTTAATTATCTAATAACTAATTGTATTATTTTTGTATTGATAATCGAATAAATAATTAAAAAAAATGAGAACTTTCATCGTTTTAGTAGCTGCTTTTTTTTCAGTCGTCAGTTGCAGCAGTCAGATTTATTTAGATGCTTCTACGCTTGAGTCTGCTATTACCAATAAAGAGTTTAATTATAATGCAACCAGAGCATTCCCGATGAATGGTGATGTCAACAATGTTCTAAACTCATTACCAAACACTTCTTCCAGCAGAATTCTGAACCTTGATCCTGGCTATGGATTTAATCTGAAAAAAGATTTGTTCAGTGTTTATCTGCCTTACTTTGGCAGGGCTTTTACCGCGAATCCTGGAGATGCAAACAATGGCGGAATAAAATTCGAATCCAAAGAATTTACGGTAAAACAATCTGCTACTAAAAAAGGAAATACACTTTTGGTTATTGCGCCAAAAGACCAGAGAGAAAATTTTGTTTTCAATCTCGAGATTTTCAAAAACGGCAGTGCATTTCTTTCTGTTCAGTCTAACAACAGGCAGCCAATCAGCTTTGATGGCAACATCTCGGTAGATTAATAATTATTTCCGGAAGAGCTTATTAACAAAATCACTCGCTTCGGAACTTGGATTAGACAACAGTTCTGAAGCATTTTTTTTATGTTCCTGGAATGAGTTTTCCAAAAGATGTTCATTTTTAGCTTTTTCAAGAATATATTCTCGTACCCAAAATTCAAACCTTTTTTGAGCTTGATTTTTTCTGGTTTCGAGGAAAGTTCCATTCTTAATTTTCAACGAAATATAATCCTCGATTTTATTAAAAACTTCGTCCAATCCAGATTTTTCCAAGGCTGAGCCAAGAATCACAGGGATTTTCCAGTTTTTTTCCTTTGGTGTAATGAATTGCAAAGCTCTCGAAAGTTCAGTTTTTGTCATTTTAGCTTTTGAAAGATTCTCAGAATTAACTTTATTAATGAAAATCAAATCCGCCATTTCCATAATGCCGCGCTTGATACCTTGTAATTCGTCGCCCGTTCCGATGACTTTCAGAAAAAGAAAAACGTCCGTGATATCATTGACTAAAGTTTCACTTTGCCCAACACCAACAGTTTCAATCAAAATATAATCAAAACCAGCGGCTTCACAAATTAGCAAACTTTCGAAAGTTGTATTGGCAATGCCGCCGAGAAATCCAGAACTTGGACTCGGACGGATAAACGCATTCGGGTCTTTCGCCAATTCTTCCATCCGTGTTTTATCGCCAAGAATACT
>DLND01000157.1 GCA_002476905.1 Flavobacteriales bacterium UBA7519 | reverse complement strand
ATGGTAAGTTTGCACTAGGATAATTAATGAAGTAAATTAGTTGATAATATTAACTAGAAAGAAAAACAGCAGGAGTAAGGCAGACGCTGCGTTGATACTTAAGATATCGCCCCTGATTTTATCCCCCTGCTGTTGTTTTCTTCCAAATCCGGATAGAACATTGTTGGTAAGAACTTTTACCATGATGGATCAGAAGAAAACGTTCTTTCCAAAAAAAAGAATTGATGTCAAATTTATTGAAAAAAGTAATTGGTGTGGACGTTGGATCCAAATTTTTAACGCTTAGTTTCCTGGACGATGAAAAAGGAGAACAGGTTTTGAATTTGCCAAATAATGAGCGCAGCATTTTGTCGTTTCTGTCTAAAATCTCTCCAAGCGATTATTGTTTTGTGATTGAGGCAACCGGAAACTACAGCAGCCGCCTGCTTCACTTCTCTATAGGAAAAGGATTTGAAAGCAGTCTGATTAACTGTATGTCCGTGAAACATTTTGCAAGGATGAAAAACATCATCACTAAAACCGATGCGGAGGATGCAATACTGATCAGGAATTACGGAGAGATGTTCCGTCCGGAATTTTATATTCCAAAAACTCAGGACATTGAATATCTGGATCAGGAAATAAAGCTTCTTAATGACTTGGAAGAAGAAAAGCGACGTTACGCGGTAAAACTAAAGGCCTTAAGATTCCATCCTGTTCTTAATCCTTCAACAGAGAAACATTATGAAAAACGTTTAAAGCAGTTGGAGAAAGAAATCAAGGAAGTGGAAGCCAGATTGCCACAGTTGCAAGATGAGGAATTTACAGAAACTAAAAACCTGCTGCAGTCTGTATCGGGAATTGGCGAAAAAACGTCACTCCAATTAATGACTGCTACTTCAGGATTTAAAAACTTTCATTCTTCAAAATCTCTGGTGAAGTATTTTGGTCTGGCTCCAAGAATTTACCAATCTGGAAAGAAATCTTATTCACCCGGAAAATGCCGAACTTCAAAAACTTATATCCGAAGTATTCTCTATGTCTGTTCCTGGACGGCAATAAAGCACAACCAAAAATGTAAAGAACTCTACCTGCGGCTGCTTGAGAAGGGAAAGGCAAAAAAACTGGCTCTGCTTGCCGTCTGCAACAAACTTTTGCGAATATGCTTCAGCGTAGTAAAAAACAAAACAGCTTTTCAACAGGATTTTCAAAATAAATTAAAAATTTTAACCTGAAAAATTTGCAGATTAACATAGAACATCAAGGCTATGGGTTTTGTAATCCAATCAAAACACAATATTGTAATTCCGCAGGTCACCAAAATATTTGTTTATCTATTTCTTAGCTGAGTTTTACGCCTCTGCTGCGAACTTTAAAAATATTTTCAATAACCTCAATAAGATTTACGCGCTTTGCGTTAAAAAAAATTTAAGCAGCCTTTGGCTTACTTCTTAAAAATATTAATCCAGCCAAAATAATCAAAGCTCCGACAGATTGCATCGTAGTTAAAGTTTCTCCATCCAAAATTCCCCAAATAATCGCAACAATTGGCATTAACAAAGTTACCGTAGAAGCAAATAGCGGTGTAGAAATACTCAATAATTTATAATTCATCATCATTGCCAGCCCAGTTCCAAAGATGGATAACATCGCTACAAAACCAAGTCCTTCAAACGTACTTTGATTAAAACTGAAATCATTGAAAAATCCTGAAAATACCAAAGCAATTAACGATGGTAAAGACAACACAAAAGAAAAAATAAAAGCTGACATCAGAATTGCCGGAACCTCCTGTAGTTTTGATTTTATGGTCGTTGTACTTATGGCATACATTAACGTTGCTAAAAGCAATAATAAAATCGGAATAATTTTTAACTCACCACTGTCACCGCCTCCCAAGGCAAGAATACAAGCTCCAACAAAACTAATTAAAACGCCAATCATTTGCCTTTTGGTAGTAGAGAACTTCCAGACCAAAGAACCCACAATAATCACGAATATTGGCATCATCGAGTTAATAATTCCTGCAATGCTGCTGCTAATTTCAGTTTCTGCTAATGGAAATAGAAACATTGGAATAAAACTTCCAGTCACAGCAGCCAAGATTAGCCATTTTGTATGTTGCTTCGGAAATTGTTTGATTTTAGTAATAGCGTAAGGCATTAATACAATTCCGGATATCAAAACTCTTAAAGCCCCCACTTCATATGGATTGAAATGTTCTAAAGATTTTTTTATTAATATGAATGATGATCCCCAAATAACAGATAATGTGATGAGAAGGATCCATTTTTGTTTTTCAGTATTCAAGGTTTTTGTTGTTTTAAGATATTTAAATAATCAATTTTCGGAATCATTTTTGCGCCTAGACTTTCAAGATGTTCAGAGTGGATTTGACAATCGATAAGTTCCCATTGGTTTTGATATTTGGTCGTGAAATGAATAAAACCGGCTTTTGAAGCATTGGAAACTTTGGAAAACATACTTTCGCCACAGAAAACATTGCCGACTAAAATTCCATAAAATCCGCCAGCCAATTCGCCATTTTGCCAGACTTCAAAACTTTTAGCTTTTCCATAATGGTGAAGTTTTACAAAAGATGCAATGAGTTCTTCATTAATCCAAGTTCCATCTTGTCCTTTTCTTTCTAATGTTTTACAATTTCTCATCACTCTTTCGAAGCATTGGTTTTCTGTAAATTCAAAAACCTCATCTCGCAGAATTTTTCTCATAGATTTTGAAATTTTAATTTCATTTGGGAATAAAACAAATCTCGGATCCGGACACCACCACAGGATTTCCTCTTCTTCATTGTACCAAGGGAAAAGTCCTGTTTGATAAGCAAACCAGAGCCTTTCGGGTCTTAGATCCCCGCCAATAGCCATCAATCCAGACTCCGGATGGTGCATTTCCGGATCGGGAAAAGATATCTCTTCAGTATCCAACCAAATCATTTGCTTATCTTAATTTTATAAAAACAATCCCTGCACTTATAAGAAATACAGGGAAGTTGTTTTATGTGAATTATTGATCAATTAATTAGAAAGGTAAATCATCATCTTCATCCTCGGCGAAAACGTTTTTATTATCTGTAGCCGGTGCATTTTGTGATGGTGATGCTTCAGTAGGCTCATTGAAATCACTTCCTCCGTCTTTTTCCAGTCTCCAAGCCGTGATAGAATTGAAATATTTCACTTCGCCCTGCGGACTAGTCCATTCTCTTCCTCTGATATTGATATGAACTTTGACTTTGTCGCCCACTTTATACTGATTAAGCAAGTCCACCTTTTCTGATAAAAATTCTATATTAATAGGTTGAGGATATTGCTCTTCAGTCAAAAGAACCATCTCTTTTTTTTGAAATCCACTTGCAAATGTTTGTAAATCAGAAATTTTCTTTATCGTCCCTGTTAATTCCATATCTCGAAAATGTTTTAAGGTTGTAAAGGTAATAAAAAGTATTGATGTTATTGAAAAAACGGCTCGTCAAAAAACTTTAAAAAAATGTTGAATTTATTTTGGAGAGAATATAAAAGAGTTATATATTTGCACTCACCAAAACGAAAGAAAAGGAGTTCTTAAAAATAATGCGGATGTGGTGTAATTGGTAGCCACGCCAGACTTAGGATCTGGTGCTTCACGGCGTGGGGGTTCGAGTCCCTTCATCCGCACAAAGAAAAAATTTCTAAGAAATTAGAAATTTTTTTTATGCGAAAATAGCTCAGCTGGTAGAGCACAACCTTGCCAAGGTTGGGGTCGCGGGTTCGAGTCCCGTTTTTCGCTCAAAAATAGAGGTTTAGTTAAACTTCTATTTTTTTTACCCGCCCTGGTGGTGGAATTGGTAGACACGCAGGACTTAAAATCCTGTATCCGCAAGGATGTACGGGTTCAAGTCCCGTCTGGGGTACTTAAAAGCCTTGATAATCGTTTGATTTTCAAGGCTTTTTATTTTAAATTAAGAATAATTTTGTAAATGCTGCAAATAATTTTTCTGATAAAAAAATCCTAGTACATTCAGAACAATTATAATCTCCTAGTTTACTCATCAAAGACGACTTCCTTAGAATCGATCAAGAGAAATTGTTTACAATTATTTTACATTTCCTAAAAAGCCAAGTCAAACAAATTCTAAATAAAATAAAATTAAAAAGGCTAGATGAATAACAAAATAATAGCACTTAACTATTAACAAGGAATCAAACTTTTGAACAATGCTATGCCCTTTTTGGATTCCATCATAAATGCCGATAGCTAAAAAGCAAAACATAATCAATACTATTTTGGAAATTACTCAAGGTTTATTAATCATTCTAGATATTATTTAGCAAAATGATAAGATTTGTCTATTTATCTTTAAATTCGCTTCCCTTTAATTTATTTTATGACTAAAATTTTATTCTCAATATCAGCGGTATTATCCACTCTGATATTCGGGCAGCAAACAATATCTTTTGAAAGTTCGGAAGGTTATAATCTCGGATCGGTAGTTGGGCAAAAAGAATGGGCGGTAAAAACAGACCATGTTCCAAACAGTAATTTTAAGGTAATTACTGGCGAAGCTAGCGACGGGAACAATTCCGTAGAGGTAACAAGCACCAATCAGTACACAGAAAATTTCACATTTCTTTTCAAAAAAATCCCGGAATATAACCGTCTTTCTGTTTCAGCAGATGTAAAATTGGAAAGGCTGGACAACTCGGATTATTATCTACTTTCGTTATATTATAACAACAACGGAAATTATTCCTGGGCTGGCGGTTTTAACTTCATGTGGAGTGGTAAATTATATGCTGATAGTGATGTCAATTTCAAAGATTTGGGAAGTTGGATTCCTGGACAATGGTATAACCTGAGAATCGAGATCGATCACGTTACCGATAAAAATGTTAAATATTACCTTAACAATCAATTGGTTCACACCTCACCTCTAGGTCCCAAAGTTGTGAGAGCTAATGATCTTAATTTTGAATTTGATAATGACGGAAGTGGTTTCATTGTAGATAATATCATCATACGAGATATGGATCAGATGGCCGTTTCCGATGTTTCCAGATCACAGATAAGCATTTATCCTAATCCAGCTTCGGAATTCCTCAATTTCAGAACTGATGATAAGATCAAATCGGTTAGAATTTATAGCGCAACAGGTAATTTGGTAAAAACAGAAAATGATCATTTGTCAATACTCAATATTGCTTCTTTACCAAAAGGAAATTATATGGTAACTATCGAAACAGATAAAGGAAGTGAGACCAAAAAAATCATCAAAAAATAATATAAAAACCTTCCTGATAAATCATGCGGTAGTCAATTATACGACTGCCGTTTTTAATTTCCGAAAGCCGTTTTTTTTATTTACATTTGTACCTATGAGTCAAAAATGGATTTATAAACCCGAGCCTGATGAAGAAATTGTTGACGGACTGATTTCTTCGATTGGATTTGGAACTTTAGAATCCAAAATCCTGGTACTACGCGAGATCGACAATTATCAGAAGGCCCGCGAATTCTTCAAACCAAACGGAACCGACATCCATAATCCTTTTCTAATGGCCGACATGCAAAAAGCGGTAGAACGCATTGCTACAGCCATAGAAAATGGAGAAAAAATACTGGTGTATGGCGATTATGATGTGGATGGAACTACAGCTGTGGCTCTAATGTATCTTTATCTGAGCAAAATCGTTGATAAAAAATATCTCGATTTCTACATTCCGGACAGAAATGTGGAAGGCTACGGAATTTCCGATGAAGGAATTTATTTTGCCAAAGACAATGGTTTTTCTTTGATTATTGCTTTGGACTGCGGAATCAAATCTGTTGATAAAATAGACCTTGCCAATTCAGTGGGCGTAGATTTTATCATTTGTGATCACCATTTGCCGGGAGATAAACTTCCCAATGCAGTCGCCGTTCTGGACCCAAAAAGAAAAGACTGCCGTTATCCGTACAAAGAATTAAGCGGCTGTGGTGTAGGTTTTAAACTTTGCCAAGGACTTAATACCATTTATAAAATTCCGGAAAACGAACTTTTTGAATTGACCGATCTGCTGGCCATCAGTATTGCTTCTGATATTGTAGCAATGACCGGCGAAAATCGCGTGCTAGCAAAGCAAGGTCTGAAATTCCTGCGAAAAACAAGAAAATTTGGATTAAGGCTTTTGATTCCCGAAGAAAAATTGGCACATTTCGAAATCTCAAATATTGTTTTTGACATTGCACCGAAAATCAATGCCGCAGGAAGAATTTCCCATGCAAAAGCAGCGGTAGAACTCATGATTTCGGATAACCTGAAACAAGCACAACAAATCGTAGATGAAATCATCAATCTAAATGATGAACGCCGGGAAATGGACGTTAACATTACTCATTCGGCAATGAATCAAGTAGAGGAACTCCAGAAAACCGAACGTTTCTCGACCATCGTTTACGATCCAAGCTGGAATAAAGGTGTAATTGGCATCGTTGCTTCTAGATTAATTGAAAATTACTACAAACCAACTTTGGTTTTTACAGAAGGTAATAATGGGGAATTGGTAGCTTCTGCAAGATCTGTTGCAGATTTTGACATTCACAAAGCGCTGGAATTCTGCTCAGATTTGTTTATGAAATTTGGCGGTCATCAGGCTGCAGCAGGACTTTCTATGGAAAAAGATAAGTTCGAAGAATTTAAAGTTCGGTTTGAAGAATATGTAAAAATGAATATTCAGGAGCATCAGAAAGAACCATCAATCTACATAGACAGTGTGGTGAAACCGGAAGATCTGAACCGTGAGTTTTTCAATTTTCACAGAAAACTAGCCCCTTTTGGACCGCATAATATGAAACCCGTCCTCGTTCTTAAAAATGTGAGAGTAAATGGTTATGTAAGACTGATGGGGAAAGAAAACACACATCTCAAATTCAACATTCTGCAGCCCACTACGGGAAGAAATATTGAATGTGTAGGTTTCCGCTTTGGTCAGTTTGCGGAAGATTTCAAGGTTAAAACTTTTGACCTCGCCTTCACTATAGAAGAAAACCATTGGAAAGGCAATGTCTCGCATTTTCTGAATATCCGTGATGTCAAATTTCATAACTAATCTATTGTGAAAAAAATCGGATTATTTTTCGGATCATTCAATCCCATTCATATTGGGCACTTGATTCTTGGAAATTATATTTTAGAGAATTCTGATATGGAAGAATTGTGGTTTGTAGTAAGTCCACAAAATCCCTTTAAGGATAAAAAATCTTTGCTGAAAGACCACAATCGTTTGGATATGGTTCAGCTAGCAATTAAAAATTATCCAAAAATGCGGGCTTCCAATGTAGAATTTTCGCTTCCTGTTCCAAGTTACACCATTGATACTTTGACTTATCTGAATGAAAAATATCCAGATTATTCTTTCTCTTTGATAATGGGTGAAGACAATCTAAAAAGTCTTCACAAATGGAAAAACTACGAGTTACTTTTGGAAAAATACCATATCATTGTTTATCCTAGAATTTTTGATGAAGAAAAAAAAGTGGATTATCTACAGCACGAAAATATCTCTCTAATCAAAGCTCCGATTATAGAATTGTCTGCAACGGAAATCCGAAATATGATTAAGGAAGGCAAAAATACTCGCCCAATGTTACCGCCAGAAGTGTTTGATTATTTGGATGGCAGCAATTTCTATAGATGAAATTTGGTATGAAGAATATAATAGCTATTATTTTTTTATTATGCTTTGGAAGCCTATTTTTTGGACAGAGTGATTCTCTATATAAAAAATTTCTTGATCAAAGTCAAAAGCATTATAGACAAAACTGCAAAAAAGATTCACTGAAAGCAGTTTCTGACTCAAAAGAGATAAATAAATATTACATGAATATTCCCGCACCATACGGTGACGAATTCTTGCCTGCAAGCGAATTAGAAATTATTCTAAGAGAAAATAATATTAGTTGGGGAGGTTATTATATGGGAAGCGATATTGGTGGTTATAATGGTGAATGTTATGAATTATACATGACAAAAGAAACGGAAAAAAAGTATGGCAAAGATTTCATAGATAATTTATTAAAAAAATCGGTTTCAGATTATGTTCAAAAAAATCCAGATTTAATATTTAAGCACAGTGATTTTTTAGAATGGACTTATAATGGAAGCTATTTAGATTTTATGTACGGAAACGATGACCTAAATAAAGCTTTTTTTTCAACTTTTTCTTATCCTCATAATTATCAATCTTATAAACCATCAGATAAATACAAATCACTATCTGATGTTTCTATTTTATTAAATGAGAATGGTAAATTATTAAAAATTGTCAGTTTTCACCATCATATTTATAATTCTGCAAATAACAGATTCGTACCCTATTTAGAAAAAAATCTAAGAAAATTTGTCGAAAAATCAATATTTTCACCCGCAACTTATTCAGGATTTCCAGTAAAAGCTGAAATTAATTTAAGAATATATTATAAGTAGCTCTAATGAACTTTATAGACAAATATTACTCAAAATATCCAGAAGAAAAACTCATCAAATGGTTTAAGCAGGTTTGTCTTGCCGAAGCCATTTCCTGGTTTCTTCTTTTTACAGCGATGATATGGATCCGTGAAGATAAAGACGGACTTTTGCCTACGATTTACATCATCATCATTGGAAATATACACGGTCTTTTTTTTAGCTTGTACCTGATATTGCTTTTACCGTGCAGGAAAATTTTTAATTGGGACGATGAAGATTTTATTTTCGCATTATGCTCTGCTTTTTTTCCTTTTGCCACAATTTGGGTAGATAAAAAACTCGCCAAAAAAAATCGTGTAGATTGATTTATTTCATTTGAATACAATCTTGATATGAAAAAGGATTTCGTAACTTTATGTTATGAAAATCACATTCTTTTCTTCAAAACCATACGACAAGGAATTTTTTGACAAAGCCAATCGACAATTTAATTTTGAGCTGGATTATTTCGAAACCCATCTTGGTCCTCACGTGCTCAATCTTATAGAAAATACCGATGCTGTTTGTGCATTTGTCAATGACAAATTGGATGCAGAAGTGTTGGAATCTTTGGTAAAAAAAGGCGTCAAATATATCGCCTTAAGATGTGCCGGTTTCAACAATGTGGATCTGGATGCCGCAAAACGTCTTGGACTGAGAGTCTCCAGAGTTCCTGCCTACTCTCCGGAAGCTGTAGCTGAACACGCTATGGCAATGATTCTTACGCTGAACAGGAAAACGCACAAGGCTTACAACCGGGTTCGGGAACAGAATTTTGCTCTGAACGGATTGATGGGTTTTAATCTTTACCAGAAAACCATCGGTGTGATTGGAACGGGAAATATCGGTGCAGCTTTTGCAAAAATTGCGAAAGGTTTCGGAGCCAGAGTTTTGGCGTATGATATTTCAGAAAATCAAGAACTTAAACAACTTGGAATCGAGTATGTTTCTCAGGAACAATTACTTTCGGAATCCGATATTGTTTCATTACATTGTCCGCTGATGGAATCTACACATCATTTGATTAATGAAGATTCTATCCAAAAAATGAAGCAAAATGTAATGATTATCAACACAAGCCGTGGCGGATTGATTGACACTAAAGCTGTCATCAACGGACTTAAGTCCAAACACATTGGTTATCTAGGCATTGATGTATATGAGCAGGAAGAGAAATTATTTTTCCGAGACCTTTCTCACACCATTATCGAGGATGATACAATTCAGCGTTTGATGAGTTTTCCGAATGTTCTGGTAACGGCACATCAGGCATTCTTTACCCGGGAAGCTTTGGAACAGATTGCTAATTCTACATTATCCAGCCTTTCTCATTTTGAGATGAGTGAAGAATTTATAAACCAGAATGCTGTTTTACTTTAGAAATAATGAATGTCCTTTTTTCATATGGGAAAAAATAATTATTTCTTCCACCAGAAGTAAGTAGTCTACACTCCCCTTCTATTACAAGATGGGTTTAAAATTTAAAACAAAAAAAGTCGCAAAGTGAATTTGCGACTTTCAATTTATTGATTCAATTTGAATTAATTAATCAGTTCAAATCTTGCATATTCTGCGATTTTCTTCGGTAATCTGATGCCCTCCGGCGTTTGGTTATTTTCCAGCAATGCGGCCATAATTCTTGGTAAAGCCATTGCAGAACCATTCAAGGTGTGAACCAGCTGAGACTTACCTTCGTTTCCTTTATAACGGCATTTCAGACGATTGGCCTGGAAGGTTTCGAAATTGGAAACAGAACTTACTTCCAGCCATTTTTCCTGAGCTGCACTCCAAACCTCGAAATCATAGGTCATTGCAGAAGCAAAACCAGTGTCACCACCGCAAAGTCTAAGAATTCTGTAAGGCAATTCCAGATCTTCCAAAATGGATTTGATATGGTCTACCATTTCTTCCAAAACAGCGTAAGAATTCTCCGGTTTCTCGATTCTCACAATTTCCACCTTTTCGAATTGGTGGAGCCTGTTAAGCCCTCTCACATGCGCTCCGTAGCTTCCTGCTTCTCTTCTGTAACACTGAGAAAAAGCAGTATTCTTGATTGGCAAATCTTTTTCGTCCAACAAGACATCACGATAGATATTGGTAACAGGCACCTCTGCTGTTGGAATCAGATACAAATCATCTGCTCCTACATAATACATCTGTCCCTCTTTATCCGGCAATTGCCCTGTTCCGTAACCAGAAGCTTCATTTACCACGTGAGGCGGATTCACTTCCAGATATCCGGCATCTGTGTTTTTATCGAGAAAATACTGAACCAAAGCTCTCTGTAAACGTGCACCTTTTCCCAGATAAACAGGAAAACCAGCGCCAGCGATTTTAACTCCCAATTCAAAATCGATAAGATTATATTTTTTTGCCAATTCCCAATGTGGAATTGCACCTTCGCCAAGACCTTCTACCGTAGTAGATTCATAAATGATCTCGTTATCATCGGCAGAAACACCGGCAACTACTTTTTCGTTAGGAATATTGGGAAGTTGATACAGTATATTGAGAAGATTTTTCTCAATATCTTTTAACTGGGACTCTAATTCTTTGCTTGATTCTTTGTATTGCGATGTTTTGGATTTTGCAGCTTCGGCTTCCTGTTTTTTACCGTCTTTCATCAGCATTCCGATTTCTTTCGAAATTTTGTTCATCTCGGAAAGTTGTGAATCCAGCTCGAATTGCAGCTTTTTTCTTTCGTCGTCAGCAGTAATTGCAGCATCGACCAAATCTAGTTCCTTGAAGTTTCTTTTCTTCAAGCCTTCCAAAACGCGCTCTTTGTTCTCGCGCAAAAAATTAACCTGTAACATTTTTTGTTGGGTGTTAGGTGTTTGGTATTGGATGTATTAGCGTAATTTTCATCATCGCGCTTCCATCATCCAACATTAGTTGTACAAATTTAATGATTTTATTTCACGATTGTAATAATGTTCGGCTGTCCAGATACTTTTGTGAACTTCAGTTCATCATTGTACCAGATTTTTGATAATTCGAAAAGCGAGGGAGTCCATTTATAGTCAATCTCAATGGTATCGTCATCATTCACTGCCTGCGTATTAACTGTTTTTGAATATCGGATAATAAATTTTGAATAATAAGTTTTCTGCTCCGGACTAATAGAGTCTTTCAACAATCTGGTAGCGCCACCAGCATAATCCAGATAAGTGGTATCTTTTACATCCTTTAGCAAGCTTGATCCAGATACAGTGGTGAGTGCTGTCTCACTGAGAAGATCCAGTAAGGTGACGGATGAATAAGATCCTTCCACCTCGGAATCTAGAAGATCGTTACCATCCTTACTTTTGACGTAAAGATTCAGCACCTGATCTATGACCTGATAATCATTATCATCGCCACGGCATGAAAACAACAAAATTATGGCTAGTAGAATTATGGATGTTCTTAGTTTCATCTTTGCAAAGATAATTCTAAAATTATTTATCGTGTAAGTTTCTTCAGATAATTGCCGAAGAAAATTAGATATGCTAAACCTTCCCAAATTAAAACCAGAGACAGAGAAATGCCCATTCCTAATATTCCAAAAGTGTTAACTAAAAAATAGGCTGTAACACAAAGTATTATTAATGATAAAATAGAAACCCAAGTATTAACCTCTATTTTTCCTACTGCTGGCAAAAGGTTTCCAAACAGATTTCTGGAAAGCATCGCAAAAGTAAAGCCTAATAGCAAGATCATCATCAGATTACTGTTATCTGAATAATTAGTTCCAAAGAAGAGTTTCAGTAGAAGATCTTTAAAAGTGTAAAAAAAAACTAATATTAATATACAAATTGGGATAAATATTTTGTAATAATTCTTGATATAAGAAATAAGGAAATTTTTATTTTGATAATTTTTTGATAATAGCGGATAATCACTCTGCATAAAACTTATAGCCAAAACCGTAATGTTAGATGGCAATAAAATTGCCACTTTATAATTGGCAACCGCATTTTCGTTCATTAGAAATCCAAGAAGCATTACATCTAATGAGAATAAGGTTTCTGAAATGACAGATGTTGCTGCTGTAAAAATTCCAAATCGCCAAATTTCTTTTTTATTGTAATAAACGATGCGTTTGGCAGAAAACATCTCTTTTTTCAGCCAAAATAAAGAAAGGTAAGGGATTAATGCTATTGCCAGAAGGTACCCATAAAATTTAAATAAATATGTCAGTACTAACAGCAAAATAAAACCTCCAATATTAATTGCATTGCTAACTTTTGCAAATACGTCATTTTTTCCACTAATACGGTAATAAGTCTGGATATGATTTGACAGGTAAAAACCCATTAACCGAATACCAAAAAACAGAAAGATAATGATGATAGTTTCATATTTTAGGGCATAAAATAGAGAAATTCCCACAAATATAACTATTAGGATAATCTCATTAAAAATCCCTTTGAAAAAAAGATATGATGATAGATTTTGCTTGTTCTCCTTTTCTGAAATCGAGCCATATCTCAAAAGTATCTGGTTACTGCCAAAACCTGAAAAGGGTAAAAAAATAGCACAGACAGACATAACAATACTAAGAATACCATATTCGCTTTCCGGTAGTAATCTTATAATAACAATAGAGCCAAGAAATCCACAGATTTTAGCTATCATAAAAGAAAAAAAGACGTGATGCCCTTTGTTGCTAAAAAACCTGCTTAAAAATTCTTTCAAACCGCCCATAATTATGCTATAGCTGGCTTACCAATCTTAATATAAACTTCGCTAAATTGATTACTTATAATATCCTTAGAAAAATTCTCAATAACAAAACGTCTCAAGACTTCTGGTTTGTTGAAAGTGATTTTATTTTCAATAAAATTTTGCATTGATTGATACAATTCATGCTCGTTAGCTTTTTCAATCAGGATGCCTAATCCCGGCTTTATAAACTCTGGAACACCACCAACTGAAGTCGCAATAACTGGTTTTCCACAAGCATAAGACTCTAATATCACACAACCCTGAGTTTCATTATCACTAAATAAAATGAAACAATCTGAAGCCTGCATTTTTTCCGCAACTTCTGCATAGCTGATTTCATCAAAAACCGAGATATATTCCTCAGCATTTAGTTTTTGTACTAACCTTCTTAGAGTGGCCGTATCACCATCTCCACCGATTTCCAATGACACATCGTAACCATTAACTTTTAACTGATGAACGGTTTCAATGATTTTATCCGGTCTTTTTCTAGGAATAAGACTGGAAACATGAAGGAATTTCGTTGATTCATTTCCATCGGTTTGCCTGATCTGAAAAATATCCGTGTTAACTACATTAGAAATGACTTTCATCGGTGTTTTGATTCCGAGCATTTTCAAACTATTTTTTAGATTTTCACTGACCGGGAAAATGTAATCTGCGTGCTTCGCAATGAATTTTGCGATTCTCTTGATGTTGGCAGAAGTCTTAGCAAGATTCTCTTCCTGAAGCGCCGTCCAGTGTTCGGAAATTACAAAAGGGATTTTATATTTTTTCTTGAGATAAACCGCAAACAGCATATTGTTATGAAGAACGTTACCATGCACCAATTCGGGCTTTTGCATTTTAGAAAAACCCATTTTGTACGCTTTCATTCGTCGAAGGAAATTCTGAATCGGATTTTTGGAGTTTTTGTAATAGACAACTAACGTTCTGATTCCATTAATGATTTTATCATCAAAAACAAAAGTTTCTTTCTGTTTAAAATCGCCAATCGTGTGGAGGATTTCGACGTCGTGCTTCAAAGCAACAGCTTCTGCGTGCCGCTGTACAAAATTCCCATTGGTAGGTTCCAGCTTATTGGGAAACCAAGAAGAAATAAAAAGTATTTTCAAATCTTAATTAATTTAGATCATAATTAAGAAATAGATGCTGCCCAGCTTCTGCTGAATGGTTGAAGAAAATGGCTAAGAAAATCGAGGTAGGTATTTTTTGAAAAATCGAAAACCTCGATGTCTTTAGACAATTCGCCACTTCTGATTTTGCTTTTAAACTCAGATAGTTTTAGGGTTTTAACTTCACCATTTTCTACAAAACATGCTTTCATCCTGTCAAATAATCCCAGATTGAACTCAGTGTCCAAGTCTCTCATAATTTTGCCCAGCGCGTCGATACTGCAGCCGGAAGCCGCTTCTTTTTCTTCATCTACACAAATGACTATAAACTGGTTTTTTTCAATCTTGAAAGAGGATGACAAAGGTTTACCGTGTGCTGCCCAGCCTGAAAGAAAATCATATAACTTTTCGGCTATTATTTTGCTCTCCTTAGCTGTAAAAGGTCTGGAAGCAGGATAAATAATTACTCGGTAATCGTTTGTTTCAACAATATTAGATTCTTCAATTTTCATAATATCTTTTTATTTAAAAAATAGAATCACATTCTGCAATTTCATTTTCGTCAATCAAAGTATAAAATTACGGATTTTAATTCAATTAGTGGTAAAAGCAAAAAACCTCAGATTTTCTGAGGTTTTACTTTTTTAATGATGACAATCTAAAGATCTTCTGCTTCCGCTAAAAGCTCCACAATATCTTTTACTTCGACTTCGGCATTTTTATTAAAATGCTTTACACCGTCCGTCATCATTGTATTACAAAACGGACATCCCGTTGCTATTACTTTTGGCTCAAAAGATAGCGCCTCTTCAGTTCTCTCAATATTAATATCCTTGTTCCCTTTTTCGGGCTCTTTGAACATCTGTGCACCACCGGCTCCGCAGCATAAACCATTCGTTTTGCAACGTTTCATTTCTACGAGTTCTGCATCTAGTTTTTCCAGAAGCATCCTTGGTGCTTCATATTCATCATTAGCTCTGCCCAGATAACAAGGATCGTGGAAGGTAATTTTTTTCCCTTTGAAACTTCCGCCTTCTATTTTCAATCTTCCTTCATTCATCAAGTCTTTGAGGAATTGTGTATGATGCAAAACCTCATAATTCCCACCCAGACTTGGATATTCATTCTTAAGAGTATTGAAGCAGTGAGGACAGGCCGTTACGATTTTTTTGACATCATAAGCGTTCAGAATTTCGATGTTCGTCAAAGCCATCATCTGGAACACAAACTCATTTCCAGCACGTTTTGCAGGATCACCTGTGCAGGATTCTTCCTGACCAAGTACCGCAAATTCTACTCCGATTTTATTTAAAATTTTGCAGAATGCTTTGGTTATTTTTTTTGCACGATCATCAAAACTTCCGGCGCAGCCTACCCAGAAAAGAACTTCCGGAGATTTGCCTTCCGCAGCGTAATCCGCCATTGTTTTTATAGTGAAATCCATTTGTTGTAAAATGTATTTTGTATTAATGTAAAATGAAATCTTACTTAAAGATTAATCTCTCGCCCAATTCAAACGATCCGCCTGATTATACTGCCAAGGGGCACCATTATTCTCCACATTGGTCATCATCAGGTTAAGCTCCTGAGGCGCTGCAGACTGCTCCATCACGAGGAATCTCCTCATCTCGAAAATAATGGACAATGGATCAATCAGAACAGGACAGGCTTCTACACAAGCGTTGCATGTAGTACATGCCCAAAGTTCTTCTTTAGTAATGTAATCATTTAGAAGTTTTCTGCCATCATCCACAAATTTTCCATTCTTGTTGATGTTTTTCCCTACTTCTTCTAGTCTATCTCTTGTTTTCATCATTATTGCCCTAGGAGATAGTTTCTTTCCTGTAATATTAGCCGGACAAACTGAAGTACATCTTCCGCACTCAGTGCAAGAATAAGCACTTAAAAGCTGATGTTGGTTAAGATCAAAAATATCTTCGGCTCCGAATTTAGACGGTGCTTCTTCTGCGCCTTCCGCTGGAGCTGCGTATGGATCTGCGTTCGGATCCATCATCAACTTTATTTCCTTAGTGACAGAATCAAGATTATTAAATTTTCCTTTCTTTTCAAGATTCGCAAACCAAGTATTTGGGAATGCAAGAATGATATGAAGATGTTTTGAATAGTAAAGATAATTCATAAAGAATAAGATTCCAACGAAGTGAAACCACCAAGCACACTTCTCGATAATATGAAGTGTTTCCACATTCATATTTTGGAAAAACGGAAACAGGTGTGAGGATATTGGAAAATTACCCGCAAAACGATTAGAATCAGCAAAATAATCCGCACCGTTCATGGTAAAAAAAGCTACCATCAAAGCAAATTCTATAATCAAAATCCAGTTGGCATCTCGTTTTGGCCACCCGGACAATTCTTTCATCGTCAATCTCTTCACCCCATAAAAATTTCTTCTGATAAAAAATATTACAACAGCTACTACTACCAACAAGGCTAATATTTCCAATGTGGATGTAAAAAAAGAATAGAATGATTGTCCTAATACATCTTGGAGAAAACGGTGTGTACCAAAAATTCCGTCGATAATAATTTCAAGAAGTTCAATATTGATTATGACGAATCCAACATAAACAAAGATGTGTAAAATCCCTGCAATTGGTCTTTTTACCATTTTGCTCTGCCCAAGAGCGACACGAGCCATCGTTGCCCATCGCTCTGCTGGTCTGTCTGTACGATTGATTTCTTTACCCAGTTTAATATTACGGTAAAGCTCCTTTAGGCTTTTTGCAAATAATCCAAAGCCAGCAAACAGGAGAATCAGAAAGATTACATTGTCAATATATTGCATATATTAGTCTTTATTATTCTTACCAAAAACAGAGAAATTAACGTAACGTTTAGGATTTGCCTTAAGATCTTCTACCAATTTATTAAGGTTGTCTGCTGTTCTCGTGAGATTATTGTAAAGTTCATCATCTTTGGTCAATTTACCAAGTGAACCGTCCCCGTTTTGTATGCCGGAAATAACGTTATTAATCTTAGTAGCCGTTTTACTAAACTCGTCAATTGTTAGATTGAGTTTATCCACATCTACGTTCTCTGCAACTTTACCATATTTTTCTACGGTTGCATTGGTTGTAAGCAGCATTTTATTGGCATTGCCAATGGCTTCGTGCAATCCATTTTCATTAGAAGCTAAAATTCGGTTGGTTTGATCTGCTGTTCCCTTAAATGCAGCAACTGTCTGGTTTAAATTAGCAAGTAGCAATTTAATTTCTCTTCTGTTTTGCTCATCTACAATTTTATTTGTACTGGCTAATGTAGAATCCAATTTGAGAAGAACACCCGAAAGCTGGTCTTTCACAGGTTTTACCTGGGAAGATAGTGAATTAAGCATGGAAAGCCGGTAATTCCCCTTCAGAGTATCACCGTCTTTGGCTGTTGCACCACCATAAAAAAGATTGATTTTCATTTCTTTTCCAGACATCAGACCAGGTTCAAAAATTTCCACTGTAGAATTTTTAGAAAACTCAAAAGTATCATCTATAGTTAGCTTTACTACAAAATGCAATTTACCTCCTTTCGTAATTGGTTTTATTTCATCTACCTGACCTACTTTAAGGCCGTTGATTGATACCGGATTGGAAACCTCAAGACCTTCTACATTGTCATATTTAGCATAGAAAACATTATCTGTAGTGAAGAGATTTTTCCCTTTCATAAACTGATAAAGTATCACGAAACTTATTATAGCAAAAATTGCGATCAATCCTGCTTTTAATTCTTTACTTAACTTCACGTTTGTTGTTTTTAGTAATTAGCAAATATATGAATATTGGTTTTATTAATAGAAAAAATAAAAAACAACAAAAGCGACAATTATGCCGCTTTTGAATATTTTGGAAAATCTTGGGATTACTGCTGAGCAGTTTTATCCCACACGTCTATTCTATAATCTTTTATATCAGCATTATCCTGCAGACTCTTTAGGAAAGATCCCGTAAACTGCTGTGCATTTTGCTGCGCCATTGACTGTATAATTTGTTTAACATCTCCTGGCAATTTGTTCGTAGTAACAGATTTTTTAACAACAAGATAAACACCTGTCATTCCCTCAACCGGCTGAGATAATTTATTGCTTGCCAATCCGAATGCAGCTCCTGCCACTCTAGGCTCCATCGAACCATTTACAGATGGGTTAAACAAGTTTACAACAGCATTTGCTTTTGTAGTTCCGAAAGCTTTTGCAGCCTGATCCAGACTACTGTATTTTCCAGAGTTAATTTTTTCGATAATAGATTTAGCAAGAAGTTTATTTTTTACAATCGGCTCAATCTGATCTCTTACAGTTTCAGGATCCGCAAGGCCTTCATCTTGCTTCCCAACAACATAAGCTACGATTCTGTCACCTGTTCCTTCTACCGTAAAAATATCCGTATCACCTATATTTCTTTTCTTGTCAAATGCCCAAGAAATAATATCACCATCTTTATCTGTACCAAGTCCTGGAAGTGTACCTTGGAATCTACCCACAGTTTTTGGATTGTCAAATCGATATTTATTTTTCTCAGCAAGATTTTTAAATTGATTAAAGCTTTTTCCTTCAGTTTGCTGAATGAATCTTGTAGCCTGTGTCAATACCTGATTCTCAGTTTTATCAGACGCTTTTACATTTTTCGCAAGGTGAGCGATTTTGTAGGTCATCGAACCAGATTTTTTATCCTCGACATTTATGATATGATATCCGAAAGATGTTTCTGCAAGACCAGTTGCTCCTTTAGGATTATCAGCCAAGAATTTAAGATACCCTGGCGCAAATGGCGAAGTTGGAGTAGTCCAGCCTACACTTCCGTTTCTTTCAACAGCATTAGGCTCATCAGATAATTTCAGACCTTCTGCAAATTTTGAAGGATCTGCTTTTATTACTGCCAGCAAGCTATCTGCAATCTTTTTAGCCGCTTCTTTTGTTCTGGTAGCAGTAGAACGCTCAGCGCCTTTATAAGCAATTAAAATATGTTTTGATTGTGTAGAATCTGATGCTTTTTTGTCTAACAATTTAGATACTACATAAAGATTCTGCTCTTTATATGGGCCAAATGTCTGACCGATTGTAGCAGTAGCAATTTTATCTTTAATACCCTGTGGAACTTGATTCAACCCAACATACTGAGGAATGAAAGGAACATCGGAATTTAACTCTACGAACATAGAATCGTTCTTTGTATTCTGGAAATTTTCTGCTCCGTTAGAAGCATCTGTTCCCTTTAGGTACAATTTATTAATTTCGTTCAAAGTGGCAGCATCATCCTGAGCACTTGGCGTTGCAGGGAAATAAGCATAAGCTAGATTTCTGCTGGCAGTCGCCTTAAACCTTGTTGGATGTAATTTAATATAGTCTGCAAGATCCTGAGTGGTAACTTTCACATTGTTTTTCTTGGAATATTCCAAGTAGTCCACTTTTACAAAATCGATATTAGCCATTTCATCACGAAACTTCATCATCAGCTCTGCCTCTTTTTTGCTTACCGTGATACCAGCTGTTATATTTCCGAAAAGTATTCTCGCCATCATTCGGTACTCGATTGCTTTTTTGTTCTTCAGCCAGAAATTATAATTCTCGGGGTTTGTAGCCTGAGCTTTTTCAATTTCGCTTTTTATTTCTTGCAATTTGAAGTTACCTTTTTCATCAAAATATTGCTGATTCTGAGCAAAAATAGGATCATATTGAAGCTGGCTCCAGAAAATCTCATCTGTAAGCTTAAGCCCCATTTTTTCGAACTGCTGCTTGATTAACTTGGACTGAACAAGAATCTGCCAAGCCTGCTCTTCAAGTCCTTTGGTTGGTTGACCTTGTTGCTGAGCCTGTTGCTGCATAATGAAAAGCTGGTCATTAAGCTCATCTCTTGTGATTTCATCTCCGTTAACTTTTCCAAGAATATTCGGGTTTTTACCAAAAACCTTGTCAATAGTATCTGGATTTACCAAGAAAGCCAAAAGTGCTAATGCAATAACGCCAACTAACAGCCACGATCTTTTTCTAATTTCGCCTAAAATTGCCATCTTTATATTAAGTGTTTATAATCAGTCTGCGAAAATACATATTTTTAACAGAATAGGAAAAATTATTTCGAAACATTTGTGAATGTGCGAAATAAAACAGAAAAACCTCTAAAATCTAGAGGTTTTGAATCAATTGCTGTTCTTTTTATCAAGTAATTTATCTCGCATTTTTCCTTCTATTTGGAATAACTTTAAGACTTGTTGCGGTGTAAGAATTTTTAAAAATTTGTCAGCATAAGTTCTTCTGTTATTGAGAAGTTGCTGACCAACATCAAAACTTTGATTAAGTCTTCTTGTCGCTTCTTCATCAGACAGATTTCCAATATTATTTTCCACAAGAAATTTTTCTTTAATCTGCTTCTGATTATTTTGATATTCAGCGTAGAGTGCTTTGAACTCGTCTTGCTTATCTGCTGAAATGTCAATATCATCGATGACGATATTCTCCTTCATCTTCTGTAGAAACATAGAACGTTCTTTTGTTGACATATTGTTCACGACCTCCCTTTTCTCTTGTGTATTCATACTTCTCCACTCAGAAGTTCTGGGAATATTGGTCTGCCTTTGTATAGTTCCAACCGGTGCTAATGATGATGCAGAATTACCGCGCAAAGTAGAATTCGAACTCGAATTAGACCTTAAACTTGTAGTGCCAGATCTTCTGTCTTGTCCACTAACTGTGTGCGCAGAAAAAAAACCGGTAATTAAAAAAGTCAATAACAATTTTTTCATTTCTCTCTATTTTGTTATTAATTATAAAGGTCAAGATAGACATCTTGCTCACTATTTCTATCCAAATCTTTCAATTGTTCTGGCGTAAAAGCCACTAAAACCTTCTCTACTTCTGACTCGGATTTTCTCTTAGTTTCTACAGCGTAATCTTGTCGGTCGGTATTATTAAATGATTTACCAGTAGAAACATTTACTTTAGCAGATGCAATCTGGTGATTTTTAACATTTTGTTTTTTGATTACATCTGCATGATGTTCTTCAGTCGCTGTATTATTTGCCAATTGTTCTGATGTATTGCTTTTAGGCTCATTAATATTATAAACAGAATCTACAATCGGTTTTTGACTAGCAAAGCTCTGTGTTTCAGAAGAATTATCAACTCCTAAAAACGCTGTAATTCCCGCTATCAAAACTATTGTAGCTGCAGCCAGCCATTTGAAATTCAGAGAGAAAACTTTTGCTTCTTTCTGAACAACGGGAACTTTCTCACCAATTGTTTTCGAAATCACGTGATCCTGAAGCGTTTTGAAAAACTCATCCGAAGGTTCCGGATACGGCGTATTTCTGCTCAGTTTTTCTATATCAATTTTCATTTGCTCTTATTTAATTTTTCATTTGTCAAATGCTACGTCAAAGACGTTTCATAACTATTATTCTATTATTATTTTAAAACTCTTGCGAGTAGTTGTCTTTTATATATTGTTCAACTTTATCTTTTGCGTAATGATAATTGGTCTTCAGAGTTCCGACGGACATATCCAGTATCTTAGAAATCTCCTCGTAAGGCAAATCATCATAATATCTCATATTGAAAACCAACTTCTGTTTCTCTGGCAAAGTTTGTATCGCTTGTTGCAACAAAACCTGGATTTCTTCTCCATCTTTGCCAGCATTATCAGCAACTAGATTCTGCATATAATATTCTGCATCTTCATCTGTTTTCTTCATCCGGTTCATTTTGTTGAGTTGTTGCAAAGCCTCGTTGGTTGCAATCCTGTAAAGCCAAGTGTACAATTTGCTATCACTCTTGAACTGATGAATGTTCTGATACGCCTTGATAAAAGTATCCTGTAAAACATCCTGAGCTTGGTCGTGATCCACAATCAAACGTCTGATATGCCAATAAAGGCGACTCTGATAGATATCCATCATCGCGCGCAAACCTTTCTCTACAGTTTGATGTGCAGTTAAAAGATTTACAATTTCCTCATCGTTGAGCTTCATTCAGATGTTTCGTTGTTTTGATTAAAAAATAAGACCAAAGTTAAATTTTTTTTTGAATGTTCTTTGAATTTATATTAAGCGTAACTGTTTAAAAATTAGTCAAAACTTTATCTTTGTTGGATGAAAATAGTTATCATCGGCTCGGGAAATGTCGCCTATCATCTTGCAAAAGCTTTTACTCAAAATAATATCAAAGTCAGTCAAATCTTTGGACGAAATGAAGTTGAATTATCAAAAATTTCTTCTGAATTCAACATTCCTTTTTCAACAGATCAATTGGAAGATGCAGAATTTTATATTATTGCAGTTTCTGATTCTGCAGTTGAAAATGTTTCCGAATTAATTAAAAATGAAAATACTTTAGTTGCACATACTTCTGGTTCGCTTCCTATGGAAATTTTGAAAGGCAATTATAGAAAAGCAAGTTTTTATCCTTTGCAGACTTTCTCAAAAACCAAAAACCTGGAATATTCTAAAATTCCTTTTTTCATTGAAGCTGAAAATCAGATTGATGAAAAATCATTATTTGAATTAGCTTCAATCATTTCCGAAAATGTTGAAACTTCGGATTATGAAAAGAGAAAATACATTCATTTAACGGCCGTTTTCGCTTGCAACTTTGTAAATCACTTGTTTGCAAGAGCAAAGGAAATTTCTGATTCTCAGGATTTAGATTTCAATTATTTTATTCCCTTGATTGATGAAACTGTGGAGAAAATTCATCATCTGGAACCGAAATCTGCCCAGACCGGGCCAGCTGTAAGAGGTGATGAACGCGTGTTGAAACTGCACGAAGTATTAATTAAAGATGAAGAACATCGTAAAATTTACAACACAATGAATGAATCGATTAAAAAAATGTATCACAAATAGTGTAACATTTTTGATATTGATGTACTAATTAATTGTAAATAAAAATTCAAAATATGAAATCTCTCAAAAAACTAATCATTCTTCCGGTTTTACTATTAGGATTGATGGTATCTGCACAGGAAACAGCAAATCGTTTTTTCTACGAACTGACTTACAAGCCTAAAAAAGATTCTGCGAAAATTGAAAAAGTGATGACAACTTTGGATATTACTAAAGACAAATCATTATATCGAGATTTTACATTAGTTGCACAAGATTCTATTTTGAAAGTTGAAGTTGAAGCAATGCAAAAAGCGGGAGTTTTTAAGGATATCTCCAAATCATTTAAAACTCCAAAATTTTCCGAAAAAATTTATAAATTCTATCCCGAAATGAAAATTCAGTATATGGAGAAAATAGCAAATGGATTTACTCCTCAAAACATTGCATACAATGAAGATGTAAAGTTTAATTGGAGTATTTTGTCTGATAAAGTGAAAATCGGAACCTACACTACTCAGAAAGCTACGACAGAATTCGGGGGTAGAAAATGGACAGCTTGGTTCTCAACAGATATTCCGTTTCAAGACGGACCTTATAAATTCTACGGATTACCCGGTTTGATTGTAAAGATTGAAGACGATGGAGGAAATTATTCTTGGGAACTGAAAGGAAATAAAAAAATAGAAAACTTTTCTGATATCACTTATGCCGAGACAATTTCCGGCTCTGGAGGAAAAACTCTAGAAATGCCACGAGAAAAATTTGAAAAAACATTCAATGAGTTTAAAAAAGACCCATTTTCTTCTATGAGACCTTTAATGAATCCAGAGATGATGTCAAAGAATATTCCGGGAATGAATATGACTGTTGCTGATGCTGTTAAAAAACAAGAACAAGCATACAAAGATTTTTTTAATGCTAATGATAACCCGATTGAATTACCAATCATAAAAGACAAAAAGAAAAAATAAATATAAAACCGGAAATTAGTTTCCGGTTTTTTTATGACAACATCTTATTTAGATTTATTTAAAATAAGCTATCTTTGTATTCCAAAATTTTTAAGTCTTGCAAAAAAAGCACATTGATAAGCTCTGTTGTTTTCCGAAAAATAAATCCGGAAAAATCATTGGCTATGACAATGATAATCTTCAGATGCCGACAAAAATAATTGAGATGGGACTGCTTCCCGAAACCAGTTTCAAAATCCTTTATCAGGCGCCTTTCGGTGGACCGCTTTACTTAGAGTACGGCTCTGAGAAAACCAGAATTGCCCTAAGAGAGGCAGAAGCAAGATTCATACAGGTAGAAGTATCAGAATGATTCATAAGAAAGCAAAAAAGCAAATTTTACTGGTAGGAAATCCGAATGTAGGAAAGTCCACACTTTTCAATATCCTTTGTAACAGAAAACAAAAAACGGGAAATTATGCCGGTGTAACGGTTGCCAGCCATTCCGGAAATTATGTTTACAAAAACGAAGAAATCGAGGTTATCGATTTGCCCGGCTCGTACAGCATCTATCCAACTTCGGAAGACGAAGCCATTTTTTCAAGATACCTGATCCAGGAGCAGGAGAATTATTCTGGCGTTGTTTATATTGCTGATGCCATTAATATGAGAAGAAGTCTGCTTCTTTTCCAGCAGATTCAGGATCTGGGAATACCTGCGATAATGGTTGTGAATCAGATTGACGAAGCAGAAAAACGTGGCATCACCATTGACACAAAAAAATTATCCGAGCTACTGAATATTCCGGTATTTGAAACCAATGCCAAACAAAATCTGGGAATAGAAACCGTGCGTGAAGCTGTTTTCAGTAACCAGTTTAAAGTATCTGATAATAATTCTTTCGAGATTCCGCTGGAGCAAAAAGCTTTGGTTTACAAGGTTTCATCTAATACTTCGGAAAAAAATCTTTATAAAATCTGGACACTTCTGGCCGCAGATACTTATCTCGGAAAAATTGAAAATATCCACGAGATTATTACTCAGGAAGATTCAAAATGTAGTGTTCCAAAACGTCTGCAGATTACTGAAACCGTAAGGAGATATCAGAATATTGATAAAATCACTGCTCAGATTACCGAAAAAAAACCTCAATTAAAAGAATTGTTGACAGAAAAACTAGACAAGATTTTGGTTCATAAATTCTGGGGTTACATTATTTTCCTTCTTATTTTATTACTAATCTTCCAAAGTGTTTTTTTCCTTGCCGAATATCCGATGAGCTGGATTGAAGATTTCTTCACCTGGCTGTCTGCATTTTCAGCGGATCATCTGCCGGAAGGGCCAATCAATTCTTTGGTTTCCAGCGGAATTATTCCGGGAATCGGTGGGATTTTGGTTTTTGCACCACAAATCGGAATTCTTTTGTATTTCCTTTATCTTTTGGAAGATTCGGGATATATGGCAAGAGTTGTTTTCCTGATGGACAGAATGCTGAGACCTTTTGGGCTGAATGGAAAAAGTATCGTTCCGTTAGTTTCCGGAACAGCTTGTGCCATTCCTGCGATTATGTCCACCAGAAACATCGAGAACGTCAAAGAAAGATTGATTACAATTCTTGTAACGCCTTTTATGACGTGTTCTGCGAGACTTCCGATTTACAGTATTATTATCGGATTGATTATTCCTGACGAAAATTTTTATGGAATCAAATACAGAGCAATCGCCTTGATGATAATGTATTTGATTGGATTTTTGATGGCTTTATTTTCATCATTTATATTGAAAAGTTTCATCAAAACCAAAATCAAGAGTTTTTTGGTAATGGATTTGCCAACTTACAAAATGCCATTGTTCGGATATGATTTCAAATTGGTTTTGGGTAAAGTCTGGGAATTTATTTCGGGAGCAGGAAAAGTGATTTTCACAGTCAGTATTATTCTTTGGGCTTTGAGTTATTTTGGTCCGCCGCAGCATAAAGATGAAATTTTGGCAACAGAATCTTCCCTTGACCATTCCTATCTTGGAAGAATTGGTAGAACCATGGAGCCAGCAATTGCGCCACTCGGTTACGATTGGAAAATGGGCATCGGAATTCTGACAAGTTTTGCAGCGAGAGAGGTTTTCGTAGGAACATTATCAACACTTTACAGTTTGGATGATGAAGCACCAGAAGGAAAACTCATCGAAAAAATGAGATTAGATGTTCATCCCAATGGTGAAAAAGTGTTCAGTTTTGCAACAGGCGTTTCGATTTTACTTTTTTATGCTTTTGCGATGCAATGTATTTCTACCATTGCGGTTGTTTACAGAGAGACAAAAAGTTTGAAATGGACAATGTTACAAACCGTTTCAATGACATTGCTGGCCTATTTTTCTGCGCTAATTGTTTTTCAGATTCTTAAATAATAAAAAATGGACAGTACACTTATACTACAATATGTGATTATCGGACTTTTGGTTCTGACATCTTTATATGCAATTGTCAGAAAAATAACAAAAACATTTTCTAAGAAAGACAATGGGAAGAACTGCGGGCCTGATTGTGGATGTTCTTAAATTAATATCGTTAATATATAATAGTTTTATTTTCTAACGGAAATGATATTATCGTATTTTTGTCAAACCTTAAAAATAAGAACATGTCTTTAATAAAATCAATCTCAGGAATACGAGGAACCATTGGCGGAAAAGTCAATGATAACTTAACTCCACTTGATATAGTAAAATTTGCTTCGGCATTCGGAACTTGGCTTCAGAACAATAAAAATAAAAAAGATTTGACCTTGGTTATCGGTCGTGACGCAAGAATCTCTGGTCAAATGGTTTCTTCTTTGGTCGCTGCAACTTTGCAAGGTCTCGGAATCGATGTTATTGACTTAGGTCTTTCTACAACGCCAACTGTTGAAGTGATGGTTCCTGAACTGAATGCTGATGGCGGAATTATCCTAACAGCTTCTCACAATCCAAAACAGTGGAATGCCCTAAAATTATTGAATGACAAAGGCGAATTCATCAGCGGAGAAAATGGTGCAGAAGTTCTGACTTTGGCGGAAAATGAAGATTTCAATTATGCGGAAGTTGATGATTTAGGAAAATATGAAACAAGAGAAGATGGTTTTGATATTCATATTCAGAAGATTTTGGAATTACCAACGGTTGATGTTGAAGCGATAAAAGCTAAGAAATTCAAAGTAGTCTTGGATGCGGTTAACTCTACTGGAGGGATTTCTATTCCACCACTTTTGGAGAAATTGGGCGTGGAAGTTGTGAAGTTATACTGCGAACCAACCGGACATTTCCCACACAATCCTGAACCTTTGAAAGAACACCTTGGCGACATCTGCGAATTGGTTAAAAAAGAAGGCGCAGATATGGGAATCGTAGTGGATCCAGATGTTGACAGATTGGCTTTGATTGATGAAAAAGGCGAAATGTTTGGCGAAGAATATACTTTGGTTGCCGTTGCAGATTACCTTTTGAAAAATAAAAAAGGAGCTGCTATTTCCAATCTTTCTTCTAGTCGAGCTTTGAGAGATGTTGCGAAAAACTTAGATTCAGAATATTTTGCAAGTGCTGTTGGAGAAGTGAATGTTGTTAATCTAATGAAAGAAAAAAATGCCGTAATAGGTGGTGAAGGAAACGGTGGAATCATCTATCCAGAATTGCATTACGGAAGAGATTCTTTGGTTGGTGTTGCATTATTTTTAACACACTTAGCCAAAGAAAATAAAACAGTTTCCGAACTGAGAGCAGGTTATCCGGCTTATTTTATGGGCAAAAAGAAAATCGAATTGACTCCGGAAATTGATGTGGATGCTTTGCTTGTGAAAGTTCAGGACGAATTTAAAAATGAAGACATTTCGACCGTTGATGGTGTGAAAATCGATTTTGCTGAAAACTGGGTTCACTTGAGAAAATCTAATACAGAACCGATTATCAGGATTTATACCGAAGCTTTGTCTCAGGAAGAAGCCGATAAATTGGGCGATGATATGATTGCGAAAATCAGAAGTTTGATATAAAATATTTTTATTAATTTTAATAAAAATTTCAAGATGACAATTACTATTAATCCAAAAAACAAAAAAGAACTGGACAAAATCAAAACCATTCTTAAGGCGATTGAAGTAGATTTTATTGAGGAACCTTACGATAAAAATTTTGTGAAAAAGATTAAAAAATCAAGACAAGAGATATCCAAAGGTGAAACAAAAAAAATTGCTTTGGACGATATATGGAAATAGCATTTACCAAACAAGCTGAAAAGGATTTGGTGTTTTGGAAGAAGTCTGGAAACAAATTAATTCAAAAGAAAATTTCCGACATTTTAAAAAGTATTCAAGAAAATCCTTTCGAAGGAATTGGCAAACCAGAACCTTTAAAATACAGTTTGACAGGATCTTGGAGCAGAAGAATCAATTTAGAGCACAGAATTGTCTACGAGGTAATTGACGAAATAATTTACATCGAATCCCTAAAAGGTCATTATTAAAAATTAATACTCCATCTTCCTCAACTTCTTAGAAGTCGCTCCGATAAACAACGCCGTCAAAACCGTCATTGTTCCACCAAAAACTACCGAGCGAACAACACCCATCAGTTTTGCTGTCAATCCACTTTCAAACTGTCCCAATTCATTACTCGACATTATGAAAATCGAATTCACACTCAGAACTCTTCCTCGGATTTCTTCAGGTGTTTTCAACTGGACAATTGTTCCTCTAATCACAACACTTATTCCGTCTAACATTCCGCTTAAAACCAAGAATGCAAACGACAGCCAGTACAATTTAGATAATCCAAAACCGATATTACACAATCCGAAACCAGCCGCCACAAAAAGAAGAATTTTACCTTGATTTTTTCTTAATGGAACTAATGACAATATAATAATGATTATCATAGAACCGATATCAGACGCTGCATTCAGAAGACCAAAACCTTCGGAACCAACCTTCAGAATATCGCTTGCAAAAACCGGAATCATCGCCACAGCTCCACCAAAAAGAACTGCAAACATATCCAGCATTTGAGCACCAAGAATTTCTTTAGTTCTATAGATATAAGCCAAACCTTCTTTCATACTTTCGAAAACTTTCACGTCTTTTTTCTTATTCTCAGACTGTTGTTGGTTTACAGTCCAGAAAAACAAAGAAGCAATGGCCATACTCGATATAATCACAACCAAAGTCCATTTGATACTAATCAAAGCAATCAAAAATCCACCTAAAGCGTGACCAGAAACCGATGCGATCAGATACGTTGCCTGATTCAGCGTCACAGCATAAGGCAGATTTTCCTGTTTTACAATTCGAGGAATCATCGCAGGAACAAGCGGCCCGAGAAAAGAACGGCAGATTCCTGTAAAGAAAATCACAGCATAAATAAAATAAGTAATCTCGTGGCCTGTAAAATGCATCCGGTGACCAAAAAAAGCCGGAATTAGAAGCAAACTTATCAGAATCACATAAGCATAATTACATATCAAAAGCAGTTTTTTCTTCTCATTCATATCGATAATATGACCAGCGTAAAGCGCACAGGAAACCGCAGGAACCACCTCAGAAAGACCAATCAAACCAATAGAAAAAGGATCTTTTGTCAACTGATAAACCCACCAACCAAGCAAGGTTGCGAGCATCCTGAAAGCGATGATAAGAAAAAATCTTCCTGTAAGAAGATGACGAAATTCTATATTTTTTAAAACTCGAAGTGGTGTAAAAGAAAACATTATGCAAAAGTACTCCTTGTACACCAATTACTTCCACATAAAGCCATAATTTTTTAAGAGCTTAATCCCGCTGCAATCTAAACTCAGACAAAAAATCGCCGATTTTTCTATCATTTGCCAAGCGCGGAATTTTATTTTGACCACCTAATTTCCCTTCAGATTTAGCATAATCCTGAAAAGCATTTTTCTTCAATTTTGTAATAACTAGCGGTTGCAGAATATTTCCGGAAATCAAATCATCGTAATAAGTATTCCGTTGTCTGAGTTGCAAATCCAATTCAGATTTGAAGCCTTCAAAATTTTCAGGTTCTTTTTCAAATTCTATAAACCATTCGTGGTAAGGCAATCCTTCCGTTGGATTAACTTCTGGTGCAAGATGAAATTCTGTAATCTGAGCAGGAAATTTTTCAACCGTAGCTTTCAAAGCTTCTTCCACCTCAAAAGCAATCACGTGTTCTCCAAAAGCGGAAGTAAAATGCTTCGTTCTTCCGGAAACTAAAATACGGTAAGGATTTTTATCAATGAATCTTACAACATCTCCAATGGAATAGGCCCAAAGGCCAGAATTGGTGGTTAGAATCAATGCGTAATCTTTATTAAGTTCAACATCTTTTAATGTCAATCTTTCTGCATTTGGTTTACCGTATTGTTCGAGTGGAATAAATTCGTAGAAAATCCCGTGGTTGGTTAATAGTAATAATCCATCTTTTGTATAATCATCCTGAAATGCAAAGAAACCTTCCGAAGCTGGAAAAGTCTGAACAATATCAACAGGTTTCCCCAGCAATTCATTCATCTTCTCACGATAAGGTTCGTAGTTAACTCCGCCCGTAATGATTAATTGAAGATTGGGAAAGATCTGTGTGATTTTTTTGCCCTGTTTATCAATCAGCTTTTCGAAATACATTATTAACCAAGGCGGAATTCCGGAAATCAAAGTCATATTTTCATTCTCGGTTTCTTCTACGATTTTATCAACTTTGGTTTCCCAATCTTCGATGCAGTTGGTTTCCCAGCTTGGCAATCTATTTTTCTGAAGATAATTTGGAATGTGATGAGCGACAATTCCTGAAAGTCTTCCAGTTTTTACACCATTGACTTCTTCTAATTCCGGAGAACCTTGCAGGAAAATCATTTTTCCACCAACAAAATCTGCATTATTTTTTTTCTCGATGTAATGAAAAATTGCACTTTGAGCTGCTGCGACCTGAAAAGGCATTGCTTCTTTAGAAATCGGAATATATTTGGAACCGGAAGTTGTTCCAGAGGTTTTTGCAAAATATTCTGGCAAGTCTGGCCAAAGAATTTTGGATTGTCCTTTTTTGACTTTCTCTATGTATGGTTTCAGATCTTCGTAATCTGCAACAGGAACATTCTTTTGGAAATCTTCAATTGTTTTTATCGATTCAAATTGATGTTCTCTTCCAAATAATGTTTTCTCCGCTGTTTTGACTAAATCTAAAAGCAATTCTTGCTGATTCTGAATTGCATTGCTTTTAAACCTCTTGGATTTTTCGGTATGTTTTTTTGCCCAAATAAGAGCAATATTTTTCTTGATGAAATTTAACATTGATAAAATTTTCAATTGTCAAATTTAGAGTTTATCTTCTATATCTGTTAATTTGAATATGTTTTTTAAACGCAAAGTGCGCAAAGATTTTTATTTATTATTATTGAAAACATTTTTATGGTCGCAAAGCCGTAAAACTTAGCAAAGAGTCATCCTTTCTTAGGAATCCAATCTATTAAAATTGACTCGCTGAAATACTTCGTTAGGTTTCCTAAGAAATAACAAATGGTGTTATTTTAATTGAAAGTTTATTTTTATGTAGAATCTGCAGCCCGACTTGAGCGTAAATCCTTTTTACGCAACGTAGTGTAGTGAAAAGATTGACTTAGTCGAACCACTCCGTTAGGTTTGGGAGCGGAAGGCGGATTATGCTGCACAAATAAAATTAAAAAATTCTTAAATTCAAATATTTAATTTTTTACAATTAATATTGTGATTTTCAAAGAAATTGTTTACTTTTGCACCTCGAATAATTATAAAAATTTATAAACAATGTTTGCAATTGTAGAAATAGCAGGGCTTCAATACAAAGTTGAGCAAAACCAAAAGTTGTTTGTGAACCGTTTGAAAGGAGATAAAGGAGCGAAAGTTTCTTTTGATAAAGTTCTTCTTACTGTAAACGGTGCAGTAACTGTAGGTGCCCCGGCTGTAAGCGGTATCACCGTAGATGTAGAAATTCTTGACCACGTTCAGGCTGACAAAGTAATCGTTTTCAAAAAGAAAAGAAGAAAAGGTTATGCTAAGAAAAATGGTCACAGACAGCAATTAACTCAAATTCTTGTAACTAGTATTACTGGATTTGACGGTGCGAAAAAAGAGGCTAAAAAAGCTGCTCCTAAAAAAGCTGCTAAAGCTGAAGTAACAGAAACCAGCGAATCTGCTGAATAATTTTTAATCCAAAAAAGCTTAAAATAAGATGGCACACAAGAAAGGAGTCGGTAGTTCCAAAAACGGTAGAGAATCTCACTCTAAAAGACTAGGTGTTAAGATTTTCGGAGGTCAAGAAGCTATTGCCGGTAACATCATCATCAGACAAAGAGGCACACAACACCACCCAGGTGAAAACGTTGGTATGGGTAAAGACCATACTTTGTTTGCATTGGTAGACGGTAAAGTAGTTTTCAGAAAGAAAGCAAACAACAGATCTTTTGTTTCTGTTGAACCAAACGCATAATAATTAACAGCGTTTTATAAAATAAAAATCCCGGCTTTTTAGTCGGGATTTTTTATGCTTTGATTTCTATATTACATTGACTCCAATTGTTCTTCTGTGAACTCCATATTGTGAAATACGTTCTGAACATCGTCATCTTCCTCGAAGCGTTCTAGCATCTTCATATTGGCTTTGAACTGGTCATCGGTCATTCCCTTGGTATTATTGGGAATTCTTTGTAATTCGGCACTTTTTGCCTCGATTCCGAGTTCATCTAACTTATGAGACATTGAACCGAAATCTTCGAAAGCAGTTGTAATTAATACTTCGTTTTCGTCCTGATCAATTTCTTCTGCGCCACCGTCAATCATTTCCATCTCGAAATCATCCCATTCAGACTTAATTTGAGATTTATCAATCGTAAAAATCCCTTTTCTGTCGAATATAAAAGCTAACTCGCCATTCTTACCTAAGTTACCGTCAAACTTATTAAAAATAGCTCTAACGTTAGCTACAGTTCTGGTTGGATTGTTAGTAGTACATTCTACAAAAAAAGCTACACCACCTTGTCCGTATCCTTCGTAAGTGATTTCTTCGTAATTTTCAGCGTCTGCACCACTTGCTTTTTTTATAGCCCTTTCTACATTATCCTTAGGCATATTGGCACCTTTAGCATTTTGAATACATCTTCTGAGTGCAGGATTAGATTCTGGGTCAGTTCCGCCAGCTTTTACCGCTAAGGCAATATCTTTTCCTATTTTTGAAAATGTTTTGGCCATCTTATCCCATCTGGCCATTTTTGAGGCTTTTCTATACTCGAACGCTCTTCCCATTTTGTGATTAATTTATTTGTACAAAACTACTGAAATCTGAAAACAAAAAAAATACCTCCAATAAAATTGGAGGTATTTATATTTAGAAAATTAATTATTTAAAATTATTTTTTCTTTTTAGCTGGAGCTTTTTTCTTAGCTGGAGCTTTTTTCACAACTTTTTTCTCAACTACTGGAAGATCTGATTTTCGAAGAGCGTCCCAAGCTGCACCATTTACAGCTTCAACAACTACTTTTCTATCAGCTTGTCTTTCAGCATCAGATGCTGTAGCAGGAACTTTTGCATCTCTTTTACCAACACCAACTGATTTTAATTGGCTTGGGTTAACACCTCTAGCTTCAAGTGCTTTAACTACAGAAGCAGCTCTCTCTCTAGAAAGTTTCAAGTTATATGCTTCAGATCCTTTAGCGTCTGTGTGACCAGTTACAAGGAATGTAGCATCTTTTGCACCTCTCAAGATTTCAGCAGCCTGATCCAATTTACCATAAGATTCTGGTCTTAATGTAGCTTTGTTGAAATCAAACAAAATGTTAGTTAGAGCACCTGTTGCTTCAGTAGCATAAGCAGAAGCTGGTTTAGGGCAACCTTGGTATTCAGGAAGACCTGGAACTGTAGGACAAGCATCATCTTTATCTAGTACACCATCACCATCTGTATCTGGCCAAGGGCAACCTTTGTTTTCTGCTGGACCAGGAACTGTAGGACAAGCATCATCTTTGTCTAGTACACCATCACCATCTGTATCTGGCCAAGGACAACCATTGTTTTCTTTTGGACCAGCTACGTCTGGACATTGATCATCGATATCTGGAATACCGTCTCCATCTGTATCAGGACATCCTTGGAACTCAGGTAAACCTGGCGTATCAGGACATCTGTCATCTTTATCTGGAATTCCGTCTTTATCTCTGTCAGTATTTCCAAATCTGAACAATAATGAAGCGGAAGCTTGCCAGAAGTTAGGTACGCCAGTTTTATCAACTGGAGTTGTTACATAATCTCCTTGTACGCCTAAACCGAAGTTTTTAGTCACCCAGAAGTTAATACCAGCACCTGTACTTACAGTAAAGTGATTTGCTTTTCCAGTAAGATCACCATCCTCATTGTATGCTCCATAAACCTCACCTGATTTAGTATCCGTTCTTGGGAAAGTAAGACCTGTATAGTCGTGTCTTAGATAGTTAGCTCCAACTCTCAAATAAGGATCAAACCAAGATTCTTCATCCCAAAGAAGACCTGCTGCTTTGAATTGAAGACCAAGACCTGTCATCAAGAAAAATTCTTTATCCATAGCAAATCTCTTGTTGTCAACATTTCCAACAGTCGTTTGCCAGTCAAGAACTAAACCTTTCCCAAGGCTTCTTGCAACAGTTAATTTAGAAAGTGGCGGTGTAATTGAATATTTAGATACACCAAATAAATTTTCTTTAAAATTGTTGAATGAGAACGTATTGCTGAAATTATTTCTTTGAGCAACGTGATTCACTCCATGAGCACCCACACCGATCACCCAAGGATTGGTAGTAGTTTGTGCGAAAACAGTAGAGGCAACCGTAAGTGCCAATGCTGAAATTCCTAATTTTAGATTTTTCATAGAATTAAATGATTAAATAATTGATAATGCAAAATAAATATAATTTTTCTTTATAAACAAAGTTTTTTTAGTTTTTCTTTAACAATCGCTGAATGTTCACTTTATTCTCTCTATCTTTTATAGCCTCTCTTTTATCATAGAGTTTCTTCCCTCTTGCAAGGGAAACCAGAAGTTTTGCCTTACCATTATTATTGATATAAAGCTTTAGAGGGATTATAGTATTGCCAACATCTTTTAACTTTTTTTTAAGTTTTTGCAATTCGTATTTATGCAGTAGCAACTTTCGTTCCCTTTTTATTTTATGATTATAAAAAGTACCTAGTTTATACTCATCTATCATCATATTAATGACATACAGTTCATCCTCAATAAACTGGCAAAAGCTTTCTGTAATGGATGCTTTGGAAGATCGAAGAGATTTTATCTCTGTACCTGTCAGTACAATACCAGCTTCATATTCCTCTAGAATTTCATACTCAAAGCGAGCACGTTTATTGAGAATATTAACAGTTTTTTCAATTTTAACTTTCATATGTTAATGCTTAGCGAGACTTCACTATCCCAACTTATTTTCGTAATTTTGCAACAAATTTACAAAACAATATGTTAACAGTATCTAATTTATCATTACAGTTCGGGAAGAGAGTTCTCTTTGACGAAGTTAATATAAAATTCACGAAAGGAAATTGTTATGGGATAATTGGTGCAAACGGCGCCGGTAAATCTACATTCCTCAAAATATTGAGTGGAAAGCAGGAATCCACTTCTGGTAACGTTTCTCTGGAGCCGGGAAAAAGAATGTCTGTTCTGGAGCAGGATCACTTTGCTTATGATAATTTCACAGTTTTAGAAACGGTTCTGAGAGGAAACAAGAAACTGTTTGAAATCAAGGAAGAGATGGATGCGCTTTATGCAAAAGAGGATTTTTCTGACGAAGACGGAATCAAGGCCGGAGAGTTAGGCGTTCTTTACGATGAAATGGGAGGCTGGAACTCCGAGGCTGATGCACAGACCATGCTTTCCAACGTTGGAATCAAGGATGACATGCATTGGCAAATGATGTCAGAACTGGAAAACAAGGACAAAGTAAGAGTATTACTAGCTCAGGCGTTATTTGGAAATCCTGACGTTCTGATTCTGGATGAGCCTACCAATGACTTGGACATCGCCACTATTGCCTGGTTAGAAGATTTCCTGGCTGATTATGAAAATACGGTAATTGTTGTATCTCACGACCGTCACTTCTTAGATGCGGTTTGTACGCATATTGGAGATTTGGATTATTCTAAATTGAATCTTTACACTGGAAACTACTCCTTCTGGTATCAGGCATCTCAATTAGCAACGAGACAAAGAGCTCAGGCTAATAAAAAAGCGGAAGAAAAGAAGAAAGAATTACAGGATTTCATCGCAAGATTCAGCTCCAACGTAGCGAAAGCAAAGCAGGCAACTGCGCGTAAAAAGATGATCGACAAACTGAACATCGATGATATCAAACCGTCATCAAGACGTTATCCTGCGATTATTTTCGATATGGAAAGAGAAGTGGGCGATCAGATCTTGGATGTAAAGGGTCTTGAAAAAACAAAAGACGGCGAATTACTGTTCTCCAATATTGACCTCAACCTTAAGAAAGGCGATAAAGTAGCTGTTATTTCCCGAAATTCATTAGCTATAACAGAGTTTTTCCAAATCATTTCCGGCACTACGGAAGCGGATAAAGGCACTTACAACTGGGGCGTAACAACCAACCAATCTTATATGCCATTGGATAATACAGATTATTTCCAAGAAGATGCAAACCTGGTAGATTGGCTAAGACAATTTACTAAAAACGATGAGGAAAGACACGAAGAATTTATGAGAGGTTTCCTGGGAAGAATGTTATTTTCAGGAGATGAAGCGCTAAAATCTTGTAAAGTTCTTTCCGGAGGTGAAAAAATGCGTTGTATGTTTAGCAGAATGATGCTTCAGAAAGCTAATGTTCTTCTTTTGGATGAGCCCACCAACCACTTGGATCTGGAAAGTATTACTACATTGAACAACTCCCTGAGTAACTTCAAAGGTAACATTTTACTATCTTCTCATGACCACGAATTGCTGGAAACGGTATGTAACAGAATCATCGAGCTGACGCCAAAAGGTATCATAGACAGAGATATGACTTATGATGAATATCTTGCAGACAAAAAAATAAAAGAATTGCAAGAGCAGATGTATTCCTAGTTCTCGATTAAAAAAATTTCATAAAAGCATTTCTCTCCAGAAGTGCTTTTTTTATTTTATTTCAGCTCGTTTTTGAGTATGGATATTTAGTTTTAAAAAAGGCTGATTGATTTTGAAATAAGATCTCTTGCTTCTTATAACTTCAAAAAAAAGTGGTTGAACAGCTTGGTGAAGATTTTTTTGAATTTAAAAGAAATATACGGACAATATAGAGAACTTTTTACCAGAACGATTTTAATTTCAAATCTAACAAAACGTCTTATAAGCTAAAAAGATTGACTTCGTCGGACCACTCGATTACCTAGGGAGCGGAAGATGGATTAAGCTGATCAATTCGAAAAGTAAAAATTTAGCTTCGTTTACACGAGGCTGTTTTTGTCTGCATAATTGAGCTTAAAGAAAATAAATGTCATAATAGAAAATGCCAAAAGCGAGCTTCCTCCATAACTAAAAAAAGGAAGAGGAATTCCAACCGTAGGAAAAAGTCCCATAACCATCCCAAGATTAATAGCAAAGTGAATCAATAAAATGGAGGCAAAACAATACCCAAAAACCCTATTGAATGTTGATTTCTGATTTTCTGCAAGATAGTAGATCCTACCAATAAAAACGGCATAGCAAAGAATCAAAACCGTACTTCCTATAAAGCCCCATTCTTCACCCACTGTACAGAATATGTAATCCGTTTCCTGTTCTGGAACGAATTTGCCTTGTGTTACTGAGCCCTGCTTATAACCTTTTCCTACAAGTCCGCCGGAACCAATGGCTGTTTTCGAATAAAGCAAATTGTAGCCTGAGGTATCCCGGAATGCTTTTTCACCTTTGTATAAAACTTCTATCCTTTCCCGCTGGTGTTTTGGTAATTTTGTTAAGATGTATGGTGAGCCATAAGATAGAGCACTTAGAATTCCAACTGTCAAAACAATTGCAATGATGTACATCACATTCCCCTGAATCGTGTAAAAATTTAGAAAAACAAAAATAGCTGCAATAACTAAAATCGCAATGACAACATACAATGGATTAACGGCAATGGACACTAAAAAAACAGCAGCAAAAATAAATATTACGCCGAATAACCAACCTGACAATCCTTCCCTGTAAAGCGCCATCAGAAATGCAAAGAAGACTAACAAAGAACCAACATCGGGAATCATCAGAACCACAATGCCAGGAATTGCAACAATAGCTAATGAGGTGTAAAGAACTTTTCTGTTATTAAGGTTAAAATCGGGATTGGAAACATAGTTAGCCAGCATCAAAGCAGTTCCTATCTTAGCAAACTCTACCGGCTGCATTGTAAATCCTCCGAATTTATACCAGTTTTTCTGACCAAGAATCTCTGTCCCGAAAGGAAAAAGTCCAACCAAAAGTAAAACCCCACCTACATAAATTATGGCTGACATATTCTCAAAAAATTTGGTTCTCATAAAGAATATAATCATGCCTACAAAACACGAGATGCCGAAAAAAATCAGCTGCTTTTCTCCAAGCTCAGCCTTCACACTGTAGATATTAACAATTGCGAAGACACAAAGCAGGATATAAAGTCCAATGCCAAGTTTATCTATTCCTTCTGCCCATCTCATTTTGATTTAGTTTTTACTGGTTTAACTTTGGCGCTGTCTTTTTTAATTTTTTTATTTTCCAAAGCCTGAAGACTGTCTTTCGTACGCTTTAGTTTAACAGAATCTACTGGTGGTTCTTTATACCAGCCTTTCCTTTTCATGTCAGCAATATACTGTCTTCTATATTCAGGCATAAAACTGGAACTGATCATTTTTTTGTAAAGATGTTCTCTTTTCAGTTCTCCAGTTACATATTTTTCCGCAATAGTGGTACAGGCTGGTCCTGCCCAGGTTGCACCAAAACCAGCATGCTCCATAACTGCTGCAACTACAATTTTCGGTTTGTCAGCTGGAGCTATCAAAACAAAAATTGAGTTATCCTTTCCTTGAGGAACTTGTGCAGTTCCTGTTTTAGCCAATTGAGTAAAATCTTTAGACATCAGTCCGCGACCTGTTCCCCTCAGCATTACTGCTTCCATACCCTTAAGAACAACATTGTAAAACTGTGGATTCTGAACCAATGTCATATGTTTTTTCTTGAATCTGGGATCTGGATTTGGTTTTCCATCGATAGATTTCACAACATGAGGTGTATAA
>DLND01000049.1 GCA_002476905.1 Flavobacteriales bacterium UBA7519 | reverse complement strand
CAAAATCTTGAGTCCAAGTTTATCCGCAGACTGTTCAATAATCTCTTTACATTCTTCTCGGATGAAATTATTTTGAGGAAAGAACAACATTCCCACACCATAATAATCTGGTTCAGGTAAATCAAAACCGAAATTGAGCGCTTCATCATACAACAGCTCATGCGGAATCTGAATCTGCAAACCCGCACCGTCACCTGTATTACTTTCGTAACCGGTTGCGCCGCGATGCTCCATATTTTCGAGCATTGTAATAGCATCGCTGACTATTTTGAAACTTTTGATTCCTTTTATATTAGCCACAAAGCCGACTCCGCAGGAGTCGAATTCTGTTTCGGGTAAATAAAGTCCTTGATTTTTGGGAATGGATTTTTGGGAAATTTTCCTTGCTCTTTTCATCTACATCAATTTTGGATACTAACAAACTTAATGAAAAAAAAGTCAAAAATGATTTTAAATTACCGAATCAGCAATTATAAAAACCATAAATAAGATTTAAAACAAATAAAACATCTGTTATTTGCTAATAATTTACATTAATTTAATATTGAATAATTATTTATTAAAATTAAATTAATATTAAAAACACATAAAATATTAACAATCAGACCATTAGTTAAAATCAACATTCCAATTAGGCTCGAAAAAGATTGAAATCGAATCTAATTTTTCTAAAAACCCAGCAAAGTCTAAAATTTAGCAGATCAAATAAAAACACCCCTAAATTATTTAGGGGTGCAATATTTTAAAACACAATTTCAAGTGAAAGTAGATTATATTTTCATATATAATCAACTTGAAACCATTTTTAATTATTTAAAATTAAAATCGAAAGACAAAATTCAATTTTAATAATTCCGTAACAAAAACTAAAATTACTTAAACAATTAATAAATTTGATTTTATTTTGAGTAATTCTCTACAACAATTTTAAGAAAACATTAAATCAATTTCATTAATAAAACCTCATCAATTTTCTCCACTTTCACCAAATTATTTTTAGTTAAAGTCTTAGAAGCTTTGTCCCATTTTTTTCCTGAAAGCTGAGAACGTGTTTTAACTTCATTCAATTCCAATGCATCTTCTTGAGAATTAAGGATTTCAAGAATCACTTTTTCGTCTTCTCCTAATTCAAGGGTTGGGGCTTTTTTCTCAGGTCTCATTTGCGGGAAGAATAGAACCTCCTGGATGCTCGGATTATTCGTTAAGAACATAATCAAACGGTCCATTCCGATTCCAAGACCAGAGGTTGGCGGCATTCCGTATTCCAAAGCTCTAAGGAAGTCTTCGTCAATAAATTGTCCAGCTTCGTCGTCACCTTTTTCGGATAACAATAACTGATGCTCAAAACGTTGTCTTTGGTCGATTGGGTCATTCAACTCAGAATAAGCATTCGCAATTTCTTTTCCGCAAACCATCAATTCGAAACGCTCTGTCAAACCTTCCTGAGTTCTGTGTTTTTTGGTCAAAGGCGACATCTCAACAGGATAATCTGTGATGAAAGTTGGCTGAATGAAGTTTCCTTCACACTTTTCTCCGAAAATCTCATCAATCAATTTTCCTTTACCCATCGTTTCATCCACCTCGATTCCGATAGATTTCGCAAAATCGAATAACTCTTGCTCAGATTTTCCAGTGATATCAAAACCTGTATATTTCTGAATCGCTTCTGTCATAGAAACTCTTGGATAAGGTGCTTTCCAGTTGATTGTGTGCTCTCCGAAAACAGACTCAGAAGTTCCGTTAACCGAAGTCGCGCAGAATTCCAACAATTTTTCTGTGAAATCCATCATCCAGTTGTAATCTTTGTAAGCCACATAGATTTCCATCGCCGTAAATTCCGGATTGTGAGTTCTGTCCATTCCTTCATTTCTGAAGTTTTTTGAGAATTCATAAACACCGTCAAATCCACCAACAATCAGTCTTTTAAGATATAATTCGTTAGCAATTCTAAGATATAAAGGAATATCTAAAGCATTGTGATGGGTAATGAATGGTCTCGCTGCCGCCCCACCAGGAATCGATTGCAAGATTGGCGTTTCAACTTCGAAATAGCCTGCATCATTGAAAAACGTTCTCATCGCATTGAACAATTTTGTTCTTTTCACGAAGATTTCTTTCACGTGAGGATTCACGACCAAATCTGCATAACGCTGTCTGTATCGCAATTCCGGATCTGTAAAGCCGTCAAAAACATTACCATCGGCATCTACTTTAGGCAGCGGAAGCGGACGAAGGGATTTTGTCAATAACGTGAAATTTTTCACCATTACCGTCATCTCGCCTACCTGAGTTTTGAATAATTCACCTTCGATCCCGATGATATCACCGATATCCAGAAGATGCTTGTAAACCTCGTTATACAAAGTTTTGTCTTCACCAGTACAAATCTCGTCACGGTTAAAATAAACCTGAATTCTACCTTCAGAATCCTGCAATTCTGCAAAACTTGCCTTCCCCTGGATTCTTCTGGACATCAATCTTCCAGCAATCACCACCTTCTTCCCTTCTTCGAAATCCTGTTTTATAGATTTTGTGGAATCGGTGATTTTGTATTCAGCGGCTGGGAATGCATCGATTCCCAAATCGGTCAATTTCTGTAGTTTTTCGCGACGGATAATTTCCTGTTCTGATAATGACATTTTAATTCAATTTTTTGGAATTGCAAAAATAGTGATTTTTAAATGGTTGTGGAAGTTAAATTTTAGTGTGTGATTTAAACACAAAGAGCGCAAAGTTTTTTTGAAATTATTGAAGATATTTTGAGGTTCGCAAAGACGCTTTGCTCAGCGAAGTTTCTCGCAGATTAAGCAAATTTTGCATTTTTATCTTCGACACAATTTTGTCAGTCCATAGGAGTCTATGTTGATGAGATTGACTTCGTGCAAAGACTTCGTTAGATTTCCTATGGAATGACAAAATTATGTTTTAGGAAAATTGTTGTATTGAAGCCGAATCTGCAGCCCGACTTGAGTGGAGCTCTTTTTCTTTTTTCTCAAAAAAGATAAAAGCGGGAACGGAAGGCGGATTAAGCTGCCCAAACAATTAAAATTCTAACCAATCTTTTCTTTTTTCTTTCGGAATAAAAGTCCAAGCCAAAATCCTGCTGATTTTCTGACCTTGTGCCATATCAATGGTTTTGAATTCTGGCACTTTCAGATTTTTGGGAAGTGTTGTCAACTGATGCAGATTGTCTTTTTTGGAAACCAGACTCGTGAACCAAAGAACCTGTGAAGGAGGAG